>CAJXWR010000032.1 GCA_913062675.1 uncultured Trueperaceae bacterium | reverse complement strand
GGCTTCGAGGAGCGGCTCGGCATCGTGGAGTCCTTTGTAGCGGCGAAGCTCGGTGCTCATGGAGCGGATCGCGGCGGCGAGCGTCGCGGCGCGTCCTGGCTCTGTGGTGAGGACGTCGCGGAGGGGCGTGACGAGAATGCGGATGGTGAAGAGGGCGACCGCCTGGTCGGGGAAGGGCAGCGTGGTTTGGCGTTCCACGCGGAACCAGGTGTCGTCGATGGGGTGTCGCGTACCCGTTCCGGCGGGTGGCGTCGTGATGGGGTGCCGATCGAGGTTGGGGGTCGGGTTGAGGCTCCACACGTAGCGGCGGAACGGTCCCTTGCGGGTGATGGCGCGCATGAGGTTGCGGCTGGCGTTGCGGAGTGCATCCCCATCGGCGACGGGTTGATGCAGGGCGAGGAGGGAGGCGCCTGCACGGGTTTCGGGTGCCCAGTGGCTGGGGAAGGTGACGTGCAGCAGGTCGGCGCTTCCTTCCCGTCCATCGTCGCGCATCCAGGCGAAGTCTTCGGGGAGGGAGAGTGCGAGCGCGTCGGCGATGCGGGTGGGTGCGGGTTGGGCGGCGAGGAGGTCGTGCGCCTCGTCGTCGAGTTGCAGGAAGTCCCAGTGGCGCCGTTCGGCGTCCGTGAAGGTGCGATGTGTGGCGGTGATGCTCGATTGGAGGACGTCGGGTCGGTGCCGCGCGAGGGTGGGGAGGGTGGCGGCGAGGGTGCGCGCGACGTCGCGTGGCTCGCGTTGCGGGTCGGGGACACGAACGCGTTGGGGGTGCATATGGAGGGCGGCGCGTTTGGCGTGGAGGACCGCGTCGTCCGAGGCGCCATGGGGGAGGGGCTGACCCTCGTGTCGTTCGACGTCGGTGTCGGGCGTGAGGAGCGTCAGGTCGGCGCGAACGCGGTAGGGCACCTCGACGGGAAAGGGGATGGCGCGTGTGGGCCTGGGGTTCAACGCTTGGGCAGGTAGAGGGTGAGGACGCCGTGCGCGAGGCGCGCTTGGGCGGTCTCGGCGTCAACCTCGCTGGGGAGGGTGAGGGTGCGTTGGAACGGGCCGGTGGGACGCTCGCTGAAGACGAGTTCGCCGTCTGCTTCGACTTCGCGAAGGCCGGCAATGATGACCTCGCTGCCTTGCACGGCGATTTCGAGGTTCTCTTGGCTGACGCCGGGCAGGTCGATGGCGAGGTGGTACCCGTCGTCCTGCTCGCGGAGTTCGGCCTTGGGGAGCAGGGCGTCCTGGGGGACGCGTCGTTGCACGAGTTCGTCGATGGAGTCACGGACTGCGAGGAGTTCCTGCAGGTCGCTGGCGGTACCGTACTTGTCGAGCTCCATGGCAAGAGAATAGCACCGGGTTTGGGTGGGGCTGCTAACGTTGCCGCGTGATGCGCGCGTCGGTCTCGGACGTTCCGGTGGCGTGGGTGCTTGGGGCACCTACGGCGAGTGGGAAGAGTGCCGTTGCGCTGGACCTGGCGGAGCGGTTGGGGTTGGAAATCGTCGTGGCGGATGCGATGCAGGTGTACCGGGGCTTGGACGTCGGTACGGCGAAACCCACGCGGGAGGAGCAGGCGCGCGTGCGGCACCACATGATCGACGTGGTGGCGGTGGATGCGGGCTTCAGCGTGGCGGATTGGGTTCGGGGGGCGGAGCAGGCGATTCTCGACGCGGCGGGGCGGGGGGGGGGGTGCCTCGTTGTGGGTGGAACGGGGTTCTATCTCGATGCCCTGGCGCGGGGGTTGCCGTTGACACCGCCCGCCGACCCGGGGGTGCAGGCGCGCCTGTGGACCCGCTTGGAGGAGGAGGGGCTCGACGTCCTGCTGGGGGCGTTGGCTGCGGTAGCGCCGGAGGATGTGGTTCGGACGGAGCGGAACCCGCGGCGGGTGGTGCGCGCGTTGGAGATCGTGGAGCGGACGGGGCGGGCACCGTCGTCGTTCGGGCGGTCACGCCCGCAGGTTCGGGTGGATCGCACGTGGTTGGTTCCTGACATGGACGTGCTGGCGCCGCGGATCGAAGCGCGGGCGCGCGCCATGCTCGTGGGGGGGTGGGCCGAGGAGGCGGCCCGGTTGGATGAGGGGGCGTTGACGACGGCGTCGCAGGCGATTGGGTATGGCGAGGCGGCGGCTTTGTCGCGGGGGGAACTGTCGTTCGAGGAGGCGCTCGAGCGGATCGTGGTGGGGACGCGGCAGTACGCGAAGCGTCAACGCACGTGGTTCAAGCGGCACGCGGCGGAGCGGGTGTTCGAAAACGTGGCGGAGTTCGTGCGTGACGATCTCGAGCGTTGGTTGGCGTCGCAGGTCGATTGAGGTTCAGTCGGGATCTGGGGTCGTGCCGGCGGTGGCGTCGTCGCGCTTTCGGCGGCCTTGGAAGACGCCCTTGAGACGGTCGAGGAGGGGGTGGGTCTCATGGATGGCTTCACCGGCCTCTTCGGCGTAGGCGAGGAGATGTTCGCGCGCTTTGGGGCTGAGGTGCTCGGGGATGACGATGCGAAGGGTGATGATTTCGTCGCCGTGGCCGGATCCTCGGAGGCGGGGCATGCCTTTGCCGCGTAGCCGGTGGGTGGTGCCCGCTTGCGTGCCGGCTTTGACGTCGAGGATTTCGGTGCCGTCGAGGGTGGGGACTTCGACGGTCGCGCCGAGGGTGGCCTGGGCGGGACCGAGTTCGAGTTTGTAGTGCAGGTCGTCCCCGTCGCGGGTGAAGTGCTCGTGGGGCAGGAGGTTCAAGTAGACGTACAGGTCGCCGTCGGGTCCGCCGTCGACGCCGGCGTTGCCCTGACCCTGGAGGCGGAGGCGGTAGCCACCGTCGATGCCGGTGGGGAGGGTGACGTCGATCGTGTCGGTGCGGAGGTTGCGGCCGCGGCCGGAGCAGGCGTTGCAGGGGTCGTGGACGACCTCACCGGCGCCTTGGCATCGGGGGCAGGTGCGGGTGGTCATGACGGTGCCGAGGATGGATTGGGCCTGGCTGCGGACTTGGCCGACACCGCCGCAGGTGGGGCAGGTTTCCTTGCCGTTGCTGCCGGGCTCGACGCGGTCGCCGTGGCACACGTCGCATTGGGTCATGCGGTCGAGGGTGAGGGGAATCGTGGCGCCGTCGCGGGCTTGTTCGAGGGTGATGTCGAGGTTGGCCTCGAGATCCTCTCCGGGTTGGCCGCGTTGGCGGGTGCGGCCGGGTTGACCGAAGCCGCCACCGAAGACGGACGCGAAGATGTCGAAGATGTCGCCGCCAGCGAAGGTGGCGTTCTCGTCGGCGGTGCCGAACTGGTCGTAGCGTTGGCGTTTCTCTCCGTCGGAGAGGACGGCGTAGGCTTCGTTGACCTGTTTGAAGGTCTCCTCGGCCTGCTTGTCGCCAGGGTTCTTGTCGGGGTGGTACTTGAGGGCGAGTTTGCGGTAGGCGGCTTTGATGGTGGCGCCGTCCGCGTCGCGGGACACGCCGAGGAGCTCGTAGTAGTCGGTGGGCATCGGCCTGCGAGTATATCGGACCGTTGAGGTGGGGTCGGTTCCTGCATACTAGGGGCATGTTCTTTAGGGTTTGGTCGCGTTCGGGGGTGGTGGCGTGACGTTCGCGTTGGCGGTTCTGGTGGCGTTGATCGTCGCCAATGGGGTGTTGGCGATGAGTGAAATGGCGTTGGCGGCGTCGCGTCGTGCGCGGCTTCAGCATCGTGCGGATGCGGGGGACGTGGGTGCGCAGGCGGCGTTGGCGCTGTATGACGAGCCGAACCGTTTCCTGGCGACGGTGCAGATTGGGATTAGTTTGGTGGGGGTGTTGTCCGGCGCGTTTGGGGGGCAGGCGTTGGCGGAGCCTTTGGGCGCGTGGTTGGTGGGGTTGGGCGTGGCGGAGGGGCTGGCGGAGCCGTTTGCGTTCGCGTTGGTGGTGGGCGGAATCACGTTCTTCGCGTTGGTGGTGGGGGAGTTGGTGCCGAAACGGATTGCGCTCGCGGCGCCGGAGCGGGTGTCGCGGTGGGTGGCGCGACCGATGCAGTGGGTGTCGCGTTTGGCGACGCCGTTCGTGGTGGTGTTGTCGTGGTCGACGGAGTTGTTGCTTCGTCCCTTTGGCGTGAAGGAGCGTCGGGGTGGGGAGGTGTCACCCGAGGAGATTAGTGGCCTGGTGCGGCAGAGTCACCGGGTGGGGCACATTGGGGGTCATGAGGTGGAGATGATCGAGAACGTGTTCGACATTAGTGAGCGTCGGGTGCGTTCGATGGTGACGCCGCGTCGGGAGGTGACGTGGCTGGATGCGGATGCACCGTGGGAGGAGACGCGGGTGGCGTTGATCGAGGCGAGCCATTCGCGTTTGCCGGTGGCGCATGGGGCGTTGGACCGGGTGGTGGGGGTGGTGCACGTCCACGAGGTGCTTGATCGCTTGTTGTTGGGGGAGGAAGTGGACCTCGTGGCGCTTGCAGATCCGCCGTTGGAGGTGCCGGAGAGTCTTCGGGCGACGGTGTTGTTGGAGCGGTTTCGGGAGGCGGGTACGCGGTTTGCGGTGGTGCTGGACGAGTACGGCGGGGTGGAGGGGATCGTGACGGCGGGGGACGTGTTGCAGGCGTTGCTGGGTGAGCTTGCGGACGTGTCGGCGGATGGTGACCGCGTGGTGACGCGGTTGGGTCGGGACCGGTACGACTTGGATGGGACGTTGTACGTCGAGGAGTTGAAGGACTTGTTGGGGGTGGAGGCGTTGCCGCGGGAGGAGGAGCGGGAATACCGGACGCTGGGGGGGTTGGTGACGTTGTTGGCGGGTCGGATTCCGGAGGTGGGTTTGGTGGTGGTGGCGTCGGGGTGGCGTTTCACGGTGTTGGCGTTGGATGGGACGCGGGTGGATCGCGTGTTGGTGGAGCGCGAGTCGGGTGGGGCGGTGGGGAGGGAGGCCTAGTCGTCGCGTCGTTGCTTGATGCGGAGGGTGGCTTCGTTGGCGTCGATGTCGCCGCGTTCGAGTTGACTGAGGATGTCGTCGATGGCGTCGGCGTCGGTGTGGTCTTCGGCTTCGTCGGCGAGGGTTTGGGGTTCGTAGCCGAGGGCGGTGAGCATGCGTTCGAAGCGGGCGCGGACGGTGGGGTAGGAGACGCCGAGGATGCGTTCGGCTTCCTTGAGGTTGCCTCGGACGCGGACGAAGATGCGGAGGAATTCGAGGGGTTCGGGGGGGAGGAGGGCGAATTCGTTGGGTTCGAATCGACCTTCGATGGTGACGCCGCTGGTGGGGGCGTGGAGTTGGGTGACTTCGAGGGGTTCTCCGCTGACGGGGCAGTGGGTGGGCATGGGGTAGCGCTTGGTGGGGGTCATGGGGGCTCCTTGGCGGGGGTTAGAGGCGGGTTTGGGCGATGCGGATCGTGGTGCCCGTCGTGTCGATCTCGAGGAGGGGTTCGTTCGTGGGGGTGGCGAGGAGGTCGCGGCCGCGTTCGCTGAAGAGCGCGTCGATGGCGTGCCAGGGGTGGGTGACGGGGCGTGCGGGGAGGCGGTTGCGGGTGAGGCGCTCGACCTGCTTGGGTGCGAGGGCGGTGAGGACGTCGAGCATGCGGAGGAGGTAGCGGAGGGGTTCTTCGAGCGCCCAGGTGGGGGTGAACCAGCGGAGGTGGGTGCGGCCGTGGCGGAGTTGGAGCGTGATGAAGCGCGGCCTGAGTTCTTGGAGGTAGTCGTGAAGGCCTTGGGGGTCGAGGGGGCGGAGCACGTTAGACGACCTCGATGAGGATGCGAACGGTCTTTCCCTCCCCTTCGTCGGCGTCGATGTCGACGAGGGGTCCGTCGGGGAGTTGGTCGTCGAGGGCTTCGATGAGGGCGTTGATGTCGATGTGTTGACCTTCGAGTTCAGCGCGGGCTTCTTGGGGGAGGAAGCGGCCCGCGAAGCGTGCGAGGGCGAGGGGGACATTGATGCGTACCTTGGTGGGTTTTTGGGCGTCGTCCTCGTGGGCGTCGATGGAGATGCGGAGGAGGCGGGCGGGGGGTTGGCTGCTGGGGGTCGTGGCGGTCTTGCCTGGGGTGGGTTGGGGTTCGTCGAGGGCGTCGAGGAGCGTGGCGGCCTGTTCGGCGCTGATCTTGCCTTGCTGGAGGAGGCTGAGGATGCGGGCGCGTTCGTCAGGCATGGTGTTCTCCTTGGTGGAGGGTGAGGTCGCCGGTTCCCACGCTGGCGTGGAGGGTGGCGGCACCGGTTCCGGTCGTGCCTTCGATGCTGGCGGCAACGAGGCCGCGTCGTTGGGTTTGGAAGGGGGGTGGGGCATGTGCGTCCCCGATGTCGACGTGGCCGTGGAGGGTGGCGTGGGCGTCGTGGGGGAGGTGAAGGTCGAGATCGCCGACACCGAGTCGTAGGCGGTGGGTTCCTGGGTGGGGGTCGAGGTGAACGTCGACGTCACCGACGTGCACGTCAAGCTGGATGGCGCGTAGGCCGTGGGCTTCGACGTCGCCGGCGTGGAGGCGGCCGGTGAGGGCGGGTACGTCGTGGAGGTGGAGGGTGCCAGCGGTGACGTCGAGGTGGAGGCCGGTGTCCTGGGGAAGGGTGAGGGTGGCCTTGGCGGGTTGGAGGTGCTGGAGGATGCGGGGGCGCGTTTTGGCGTTGCCTTCGGTGTCTCCTTGGTGGACGTGCCATCCGTCGTCGCGGGTTTGGAGGTGCAGCTCGCCGCGGTGGACGTCGAGGCGGGGTTCTCGGCTTTGGGGGTCGACGTGGACGTGGAGGCTGCAGGCTGCTGCGTTCAGGGTGAGCCATCGTGCGGGCAGCGGGGTGGGTTGAGGTTCGTCGCGTGGCGCTTGCGGGTCAGGGTCGGTGCCGTGCTCGAGGGTCTCGGGGAGCGTGTCGTCGAGGGTTCGTTCGAGGGTTTCGTCGAGGGCGTCGAGGAGGCGTTGGGCCTCGTGGGCGAGCAGTTGGCCATTGTCTTGGAGGGCGCGGATGCGTTCTGCGGGGTTCATGGGGGGTCCTTTCTCGGGGTTGGACGGTCTCGTCGTGCGGCGTTGGATTCACCCTAGACGCCCAACCCTTGTTTGTCAAGTTCGTGTTTCTATTCTAAAAGGTTTGTGTTTCTACGTGGTGATCTTGGGTGGGGTTTTGGGGTGGGCGGATCGTGGCGTCGCGTCGAATCCGGGCTCGTGACCTCCGTCGAACGGTGGGCCGGGCGACGAAGTCGAGATGAGAAGAGTCTAAGAATGTGCCGTGCAGCACGCAAATATCGCAGGTGAACCGTATCCCTGAACAATGTTTGTACACCCTTGGTGTGCCTATTCTTGCAGCATGCTCGGATCCACCGAGATAGCGGCATCCTCCTGGGACCCGCGGAAAGAGGTACGACCATGAAGAAGCTCGTTTCGGCCTTGTTCGCCTCCGTCGCCCTCCTGTTCGGCGTGGCCTTCGCCGACGGTCATGGCGACATGCCCCACACCGTCGTCGAAATCGCCGTGGAGAACGATGGCTTCGCCACGCTGGTCGCAGCCGTGACCGAAGCGGAACTCGTTGATGTCCTCTCGGGTGAGGGTCCGTTCACCGTCTTTGCGCCGACCGACGACGCCTTCGCTGCCGCCCTCGAAGCGCTCGGCATCACCGCCGAGGAGCTTCTCGCCAGCGAAGACCTCGCCGGCATCCTCACCTACCACGTGGTGCCTGGCAAGCTGATGGCCGCCGACGTGCTCGCCGCCGTCGAAGCTGGCTACGGGACCGCCACCGTCGAGACGGTGAATGGTGCCACGATCGAGGTCACTGTCGAGGACGGCATGGTCATGCTGAACGGCGCCGCTACGGTCGCCGTGACCGACCTCGAGGCGGACAACGGGGTCGTGCACGTCATCGACGCCGTGATTCTTCCCCCGAGCGAGTAACCCTTCGCGAAGATCCACGAGACGCGGGGCTGCGCATGATGCGCAGCCCCGCGTTCGCTTGGCGTGGGTCGAAACGTCAGTCGGTCGGTTTGCGTCCGCGCAGGTGTACGCGCGGCTCCTCGAGCTCCCAGCCGGTCGCTGCCTCGATGGTGCGCTTGAGGAACGTGCCCAGCGGAACACCGTCCACCGTAGGCGCAGGCACGTCGATCACCTCGCCGGACTCGCTGCAGATCAGGTGGAAGTGGGGACTGACGTTGCTGTCGTAGAGCTTCTGCTCACCCCGACCGTGAAACTCGCGCACCACGCCGGCGTCACGCAGCACGGCGAGGTTGAGGTAGACGGTGGACAGGCTGAGGTGTTCGCCGCGCTCGTTCAGGGCGACGTGCAAATCCTCGGCACTCACGTGCCGATCCATTTCCGAGAAGTAGGAGACGATGGCGGCACGCGGACGGCTGTACCGGAGACCATGGTCGCGCAAGACGTCGCGTGGGTCCCGGTCCGGCGTTGCACCGTGCGTGTGGGGTTCGTGGGCCATGCGGCTCCCTTCCGCCTCGCGTTCTGGCACGTGAAGGCTAGCATCCCCTCGCAAGTCGGAATGTTTCCGAGCGTCGTGCGTTCAGAGCAGGTGCTCGACCGCAGCGCGCTCCTCGACGAGTTCGGTTTCGGTGGCCTTCATGCGCTCGCGGACGACGTCGGAGACCGAGAGGCCTTGCACGACCTCGATGTTCCCCCCGTTCGTCGTGACGGGGAAGGAGTACATGACGCCTTCGGTGACGCCGTAGTCGCCGCGGCTGGGGATGGCCATGCTCACCCAGTCCCCCTCGGGCGTACCCTGCACCCAGTCGCGCACGTGATCGATCGCGGCCGAGGCGGCCGAGGCGGCGCTCGACGCACCACGCGCGTCGATGATGGCGGCGCCGCGCTTCTGCACGGTCGGGATGAAGGTGTCGCGCACCCAGTCCTCGTTCACGTGCCGCGTCACGGGATCTCCCGACACCGTGGCGTGGGTGAGATCGGGCACCTGCGTGCTCGAGTGGTTGCCCCAAATGATCATCTTCTTGACGTCGGCCACCTTGTGACCGGTCTGGTGCGCCACCTGGCTGAGGGCGCGGTTGTGATCGAGGCGCGTCATGGCGGTGAAGTTCTCCGGTGCAAGGTCGGGCGCATTCTTCATGGCGATGAGTGCGTTGGTGTTGGCCGGGTTGCCGACCACGAGCACCTTCACGTCCCGCTTGGCAACCGCGTTCAGCGCCTGGCCCTGCACGGTGAAGATCGCACCGTTGGCTTCGAGCAGGTCCTTGCGCTCCATGCCAGGTCCGCGTGGGCGGCTCCCGACGAGCATGGCGACGTCGACGTCGCGAAACGCCACGTTGGCGTCGTCACTGGCCTCCACGCCGTGCAGGAGTGGGAAGGCGCCGTCGGCGAGCTCCATCATGACGCCCTCGACCGCCTTCATGGCGGGCGGGATTTCGAGCAGTTGGAGGATGACGGGTTGATCCTTGCCCAACATGTCGCCAGCGGCGATGCGGAACAGTAGGGCGTAGCCAATCTGACCTGCCGCTCCAGTGACGGCAATGCGCATGGGGTCCTTCATGATGCCTCCTAGGCCACAGGTTCGCGCGATTCGCGTCCCGCGGGTTCCGTGGAATACCCCTTCAGGCTACCACCCGTCGCTTTGCGGCGAATCGCGGATCGGCCGCGTGTTTCACGTGAAACATGGGGGTCAAGCCTGATAGCCGAGCAGTTCCAGCAGTCGTTCGAGCTCCTCCTCGGAGCGGAAGTGCAGTTCGATGCGCCCCTTGCGGCCCCCTTGCATGCGCACCTTCGTCCCCAGGTGGCGGGCAAGGTCCTCCTCGAGCGCCTGGTAGCGACCGTCGGTGGCCGAACGGCGGCTCGTTTGCTTCGGGCGCCGCAACGCCTCCGCCTGCCGGACGCTCAACCCGCGCGAGACGATCTGCTGCAGCGCCCAACTGCGGTCCTCGGCCTCCAGGGCGAGCAGCGCACGTGCGTGCCCCGCGCTGATGCGGCCGTCCATGAGCGCCTCCTGGGCGTCCTCAGGCAGGGCGAGGAGTCGCAGGGTGTTCGCCACCGCACTGCGGCTCTTCCCCACCGCCTTCGCGACCTGCGCCTGGTCCATGCCGAACCCCTGCAGGCGCTCGAAGGCGCGCGCTTCCTCGAGGGCGTTCAAATCCTCGCGTTGCAGGTTTTCGATGATTGCGACTTCGAGCGTCTCCTGGTCGCTGAGCTCCCGCTCCACCACGGGCACGGTGGAAAGCCCGGCGCGTTGCGCCGCGCGGAAGCGTCGTTCGCCGGCCACGATTTCGAACCCGTCCCCCTTGGGACGCACCAGCAGTGGCTGCAGGACGCCCTTCTCGGCAATCGACGCGGCAAGGTCGGCCACCTTCGCGTCATCCATGCTCGTGCGGGGCTGATAGGGCGAGGGTTCGAGTCGATCGATGGCGACGTGCTGGGGCGCACGGTCCGTCTTGGGAATGAGGGCATCGAGCCCTCGACCGAGGCTCTTACGTTTGGCGGACACGATGTCGGACCTCCTGCGCGAGCGCGCGGTAGGCGGCCGCGCCCTGCGATTCGCCGGCGTAGGCGAAGATGGGCGCGCCGTGTGAGGGGGCTTCGGCGAGCCGGACGTTTCGGGGGATCACGGTGCGGAAGACCTCGTCACCGAAGTGATTTCGCACGTTCTCCTCGACCTGGGTAGACAGGTTCGTGCGCACGTCGTACATCGTGAGCAGGATGCCGAGAATCGTCACGTCGGGGTTGAGGGACGCCTGCACACGCTCGACGGTCTCCATCATGCCCGCGATGCCTTCGAGCGCGTAGTACTCGGTCTGCAGCGGCACGATGAGGTGGTCCGACGCGACGAGGACGTTCAACGTCAGGGCGCCAATCGACGGCGGGGCGTCGACGAGAATCGTGTCGTACGCGCGCGGGATCGCGTCGATCAGGCGCGCCAGCCGCTGCACGTCGTCGCTGTCCGCATCGAGCTCGACGGCGGCGCCCGCCAGATCGGCGTTCGCAGGCAACAGGTCCAGGTTTCGGGTCTCCGTTGCGACGATCGCCCGCTCGACCGGCACCTCACCCACGAGCACGTCGTACACGCTCACCGCAGGCGGCTCCACGCCCAGCCCCGACGTCGCGTTGGCCTGCGGATCGAGATCGACGACGAGCACGCGGCCGCGCTCGGCAAGCGCGGCGGCGAGGTTCACCACCGTCGTGGTCTTGCCCACGCCGCCTTTCTGGTTGATCACCCCGAGGACGGGCACGTCGCGCCTCCTTGCATCTGAACGGCGACGAGGGTACCACGCTCCGGTAACGCCACTTCCGCCACGACGTGAGGCGTAACGCCCGTTTTGGCGGAGAGTTCCTGGTACTCCTCGCGCCAAGCAGGTCCCTTTCGGGCGAGCAGCACGACGTCTGCGGCATGTCGCCGGCAGGTGAGGTCATACACGCGCCACAGCGAACCGACCGCCTGCGCGGTCACCACGTCCACGGGAGGTCCAGCGAGCTGCGCGACGTCGCCAATGCGTACCTGCACGTCCCCGCCCACCGCGGCAGCCGCCATGCGGAGGAACGCACCCCGTCGCGCCCGTCGCTCGACCAGTTCGACCGGCAGGTCCTCGAGGTGCGCGGCGATCACGATGCCGGGGAGACCCACGCCCGATCCCACGTCCAGGAGGCGTGAGGGTGACGGTTCGAGGGCATCGAGCACGGCCACGTAGGCTTCGGCGTCGCGCACGTGCTCGTCCAGGGCCTCGCGCCCGCGGTCGGACATGAGGTCAAGCGTGTCGTGGTACCGGTCGATCAGCCTTCGGTAGGCGTCGAGGGCTCGTTCGACCTCACTCGGCGAGCGATGTTTCACGTGAAACACCTCCGCGCCGCTTGAGGTGCACGAGGAGGGCGGTGATGTCGCTGTCGCGCACGCCACGCAGTCTCTGCGCGGCACCGAGCGTGGAGGGTTGGCCCCGTTCGAGCATTTCGCGACCCTCGTTCGACAGGCTGGGCACGGCGTCGTACGTGACGCCCTTCAAGCTCATCCGCTCATAGGCGTCGCGTGCCTCGAGGTGCTTGCGGCTCCGTTCGATGTACGCCTCGTAGCGAACGAGGATTTCCACCTGCCGTGCCTCCCGGGCGGTCAGGGGAGACTCGGCCGAGCCAATGGCGGCCACGACGTCCTCGTAGCGCCCCTCGGGGCGCCGCAACACCTTGCTGGCGGCGTCGAGTCCGATGCGGCTCCGCTCGAGCCGCGCGACCTCCGCCTCGATGCGCGCCTGCGACGCGCGCACCGCGTCGCGTCGTTCGCCGTCCACGAGTCCCCACGCATGACCGACGTCGACCAAGCGCGCGTCGGCATTGTCCTGCCGGTGCAACAAGCGGTACTCGTTGCGGCTCGTGAGCATGCGGTACGGCTCGTCGATGCCCCAGCGCACCAGGTCGTCGAGCAGCACGCCCAGATACCCCTGGTCACGCCGCACCGTGACCCCTTCGAGGCCCTCCGCCCAGCGGGCGGCGTTCACGCCGGCCACCAATCCCTGGGCGGCCGCCTCCTCGTAACCGCTCGTGCCATTGATCTGCCCGGCGCTGAACAGCCCAGGAAGCCGTTTCGACATGAGCGTCACCTCGAGTTGCGTCGGGTCGAGCGCGTCGTACTCCACCGCGTAGGCGTAGCGCTGCACCACGGCACGCTCGAACCCCGGAAGCGTCCGAATCATGTCGTCCTGCAGGATGGGCGGCATGGACGAGGAGAACCCTTGCAGGTACACCTCGCTCGTTTGAATGCCGTCAGGCTCGACGAACAGCAGGTGACGGTCCTTGTCGCGGAACTTCACGACCTTGTCCTCGATCGACGGGCAGTAGCGGGGTCCCTGACCATCGATCGCCCCGCCGTACATCGCGGACGCCTCGAGGTTCGCTTCGATCAAGGCGTGGGTTTCCGGTGTGGTCCGGGTGAGCCAGGTGGGCATCTCGGTCGCCCTCGGGCCCGGCGTTCCCGTGAACGAGGACGCGGGTGAATCAGCAGGAACCTCGTCCAGGACGGTAAAATCAACGCTACTGCTTTGGATGCGTGGCGGCGTTCCGGTCTTGAAGCGCGCCAGCGTGTGCCCGGTTTCGCGCAAGCTCGACGACAGGTGACGCGCCGGCGCCTCCCCCTGCCGACCCGCATCCCGCTTCTTCTTTCCGTACCAGACCACCCCGGCAAGGAACGTGCCGGTGCACAGCACGACGGCGCGGGCGGGCACCTCGCGACCGTCGGCCATCGTGACCCCCGACACGCGCCCCCGGTCCACCGTGAGGGAGGCCACCTCCCCGCGCAGCATCGACACCCCCGAGGTGGACAGCACGCGTTCGCGCGCCGCCGTCGCGTAGCCGTCCCGCTCGTTCTGGACGCGCAGTGACTGCACCGCGGGGCCCTTGCTCGCGTTCAGCGTGCGCGAGTGAATCGCCGTCGCGTCCGCCAACGCCCCCATCACGCCACCCAGCGCATGGATTTCGTACACCAACTGAGACTTTCCGGGGCCACCAATGGCGGGGTTGCACGGCATCAGACCGATGCGGTCCGGGTTCGGCAAGGCCATCGCGACACGCGACCCCAACCGAGCGGCCGCAATGGCCGCCTCGATCCCGGCGTGTCCGCCTCCCACCACGATGACGTCGTACGACATGGCACCTCTCTCAGCCTCGTCGGGGTGCATCCAGCGCAACCCCTGCGGTCGAGGAGTATAGCGTGCAGCGCGTGACCAGGCACGTTCCCCGGAACCCGTGACGGGGGTCACGGTCAATCTGCTATGGTGCTCGTCCACCCCGCACGCGGCACCGCCGCGCGGCGGGACGGAGGACCCGACCGCATGAACCAGGAACAAGCGATCTGGAACGACCTTCTCGACTACGTTCAGGGCCAAATCCCGAGCGTGGAGTTCCGCACGTGGTTCCACCAGGTGCGCCCCCTCGGGGTGGAGAACGGCGCGTACATGATCGGGGTTCCCCACTCCTTCGCGCGTGACTGGCTCAAGACGCACTACGCACCCGTCCTGGAGACCGCGCTGCGCGACCTCGGCGCGCCCTCACCCCGCGTGGGGTTCCAGGTCGTCACCTTTCAGGCGAGCGAACAACAGGACATGTTCGAAGCGGCCCCGAGCAAGGACGCGGGCGAGACCAAGACGCCGCGCGTGGCGCTCAACCCGAAGTACGTCTTCTCGAACTTCGTGGTCGGCCCCAACAACAATCTGGCGCACGCCGCCGCCCTGGCCGTGGCCGAGTCCCCCGGTCGGGCGTACAACCCACTCTTCCTCTACGGGGAGGCGGGACTCGGGAAGACACACCTCATGCACGCCGTCGGGCACGCCGTCATCGGCCACTACCCCGACTTACAGGTCGAGTACGTCACGACCGAAGCGTTCACGAACGCGTTGATCGCCGCGATTCGCGAGGACCGGATGACGCGCTTCCGCGAACGCTACCGCTCCATCGACGTTCTCCTGGTCGACGACATTCAGTTCATCGCCGGCAAGGAACGGACGCAAGAGGAGTTCTTCCACACCTTCAACGCGCTGTACGAGTCCGGCAAGCAGATCATCGTCAGCAGTGACCGACCCCCGAAGGACATCCCGACGCTCGAGAACCGACTTCGCAGTCGCTTCGAGTGGGGTCTCATCACCGACATTCAAGCGCCCGAGCTCGAGACCCGCATCGCCATCCTGCGCATGAACGCCGAGTACCGCGGCGTGAAGGTGCCCGACGAAGTCATCGACTACATCGCCCGCCACGCCATCAGCAACATTCGCGAGCTCGAGGGTGCGCTCGTACGCGTCATCGTCTACGCCAGCATGAACAACGTGGCGTTGTCGCGGGACGTCGCCGCCCAGGCCCTCTCGGACGTGTTCGCCGCGAGCGACACCGCACCCACGATGCCCGACGTGCTCCGCATCACCGCAAAACACTACGGACTCGAACCGTCCGACCTCACGTCGAAGGGCCGCCGACAAGAACTCGTCACCCCCCGGCAAGTCGCCATGTACCTGATTCGCGAGACCACGGCACACTCGTTCCCCGAAATCGGTGCCTTCTTCGGGGGTCGTGATCACTCGACCGTCCTCTACGCCGTGAAGAAGATTCAGGAACGCCTCGACAGCGACGCGGATCTCGCCAAAACGCTCACCGAACTGCGCGCACAAGTCGCCTGACGCCTCGAAACACTCGAATTTGCCGCACGGGACGCACGAACGTTGTCCACAGCGGTTCTCCCCTTATTCACAGGGCCATGCACACGCGTGCACGTCACAGTGTGACCCCAAGCCGTGGACCGGTTCCGCGCTGCGCCAACGCCCAGCAAATGAGATCCCCGCTAGGGATGATCCCCTAGAATCGCGTCCTGGACGCACTTTCTCGGCGACTGTGGACAAGCCTGTGGAGGGCGTGTGGACAACCTGTGAATGGGATTGTGAACAACCCCACATCGACGACCCCTGTGAATTCGTGTGCACAGCCCCACCGGTTCTCCACAGGACACGCCGATTTGTCCACACCCCGGTACACAGCAAGAATTGCGTCAGATACGGGCAGAAGTGAAGTTTTCCACTTCGCCAACACCCCCTACGATGACCGTGAAGGCTTCATCATTCATGAAGACCTTCCCGTCCCCGGAGGTTTCATCCCGCGCCAGCCAACCCGAGCCGCAAGACCCACAAACCAAAGCAAACCAGGAGCGGGGAAGCGACACCGCAATACGGTATGCTCCAACCACACTCGCACCGATCAGGAGACGCTCATGAACGTCCACCTTGCAAAGAAAGCGCTGGCCGACGCCCTCAACCACGTCGAACGCATCATCCCGAGCCGAAGTAGCAACCCCGGCACGAACCTGCTCCGTATCGACCTGACCCAAGACGCCGTGCGCCTCAGTGGGACGAACCTCGAGCTCGACATCGAAACCACCATCCCCGCCGACGTTCAGGCGACCGGCACGATCGCCGTGCCCGCGCACGTCTTCGCACAAGTCGTTCGCGCCCTCCCCGGCGACGACGTCACCATGAACGTCCAGGACACGGAACTCGAGGTCACGAGCGGTGAGTTCGCCACGCGACTCCAACTTGTCGACCCCGCCAATGCTCCCACCCTCGCCTTCCCCGACAGCTTCGACGGCACCCTGCCCGCAAGCGCACTCGCCGAAACCCTGTCCCGCGTTCGCTACGCCGCCGCCGTCGCCGAGTACCAAGCCATCTTCCGGGGCGTCAAAGTCGAACTCGGCGCGGACCGGACGCGCGCCATCGCCACCGACGGTTTCCGCCTGGCCTACGCCGACCTCGATGCGGCAAGCGGCCTCACGGGCGACGTCATCATCCCCGCCCGCACCGTCGACGAGATCGCCAAGGTCCTCACCGACGGGGACGTCGAACTCACCGCCGATGACGCCCAACTCTCCCTCCGCACCAGCACGACGCGCATCAACGCCAAACTCATGGACGGCACCTTCCCCGACTATCAACGCGTCATCCCCGACGCCTTCCCCGTCACCATCACGCTCGCTGCCGACGCCCTTCGCGATGCGGTTGCCCGCGTCTCCGTCATGGCCGACAAGACCGCCAACAACCGGGTCGACCTGTTCGTCAAGGATGGAACCCTGCAAATCACCGCCGAAGGCGCCTACGGCCGCTCCCAGGAAGCGCTCACCGTCGAACAGGAAGGTAGCGAAAGCGAAATCGCCTTGGCGTACAACGCCAAGTACCTGACCGACGCGCTCACCTCGCTCGATGGCAAGCTCCGCCTTTCGTTCTCCGGAGCCACCAGCCCCAGCGTGCTTGGCGATCCCGACGATGCGTCTTACCTCGCCATGGTCGTCCCCCTCCGGACGGGCTGAACCCCAAGTCCACAGCGCGCGTGAAGAAACCTGACGCCTCTCCGGCAGCGGGGCGGTACGATGCGCCCTGTTGGCGCACGCATCCCTGCGTGACGCCCCCCAATCGGGAGGACCCATGACCCACATTGAAGACATTCGCGCACTCGAACTCCTCGACTCGCGCGGGAATCCCACCGTGGCAGCCACGGTACGCCTCGTCAGCGGCGTCACCGCACGCGCCGCCGTCCCCTCCGGCGCCTCCACCGGCGCGCACGAAGCCGTCGAACTCCGTGATGGAGGCGATCGCTATCTCGGCAAGGGCGTGCAACGCGCCGTTGCGAACGTCAACGACGTCATCGCACCCGCACTCCTCGGGTTTGACGCCGCCAACCAAGTGGCGCTCGACCAGACGATGATCGAGCTTGATGGCACCCCCAACAAGGGCAACCTCGGTGCCAACGCCATCCTTGCCGTTTCCCTCGCAGCCGCACGCGCGGTGGCCGAGACGCTCGACCTGCCGCTCTACCGGTACCTCGGCGGGGTCGGCGGACGCACCCTGCCCGTCCCCATGATGAACGTCATCAACGGAGGGGAGCACGCCGACAACAACGTCGACATGCAAGAGTTCATGCTCGCCCCCCACGGGTTCGACACCTTCTCTGACGCGCTCCGCGCCGGCGTCGAAACCTTCCACCACCTCAAGAAGGTGCTCACCGCCCGCGGGTACGCCACCGCCGTCGGTGACGAAGGTGGGTTCGCACCCGACCTGAAGAGCAACCAGGAAGCCATCAACGTCATCCTCGAAGCCATCGAAAAAGCTGGCTACACGCCTGGAGAGCACATCTCCATCGGTCTCGACCCCGCCACCACCGAGCTGTACCGAGATGGGCACTACCATCTCGCCGCCGAAGGCAAAACCCTCGATGCGGACGGGATGATCGCCTACTGGGCCGACTGGGTCGACCGCTACCCCATCGTGTCGATCGAGGATGGCCTCGCCGAGGACGACTGGGACGCCTGGGCGCGCCTCACGCGAGACGTGGGCAGCAAGACGCAACTCGTCGGCGACGACCTGTTCGTCACCAACACCGAACGCCTCGGCCGAGGCATCCGCGAGAACGTCGGGAACGCCATTCTCGTCAAGGTCAACCAGATTGGCAGCCTCAGCGAATCGATGGACGCCATCGACCTCGCCATGCGCAACGGCTATGGCGCCATGATCAGCCACCGCTCCGGCGAAACCGAAGACGCCTTCATCGCCGACCTCGCCGTCGCCGTCAACGCGGGACAAATCAAGACCGGCTCAGCCTCCCGCAGCGACCGCCTCGCGAAGTACAACCGCCTTCTCGAGATCGAGGCCGAACTCGCAGGCGCCGCCACCTTCCTCGGCCGCAACGCATTTCGTCCGTGACCTGGTCCCGCCGCACGAAAATCGTCGCCACGCTCGGACCGGCGACCAGCACACCTGAAGCCATTCAAGCGCTGGTCGACGGAGGCGTGAACGTCTTCCGCCTCAACTTCTCGCACGGCGATCACGCCACCCACGAGAAGAACGTGCAGAGCATCCGCTCCGTCGCAGCGACCGCAGGGCGCGCCATCGGCGTTCTCCAAGACCTCCAAGGACCCAAGATTCGCACCGCCACCTTCGCCGAAGGCAAAGTGCGCCTCGAGGAGGGAGCCGCCTTCGCGCTCACCTGCGACGACGACAGCCCCGGTGACGCCACCCGCGTCGGCGTGACCTACACCAACCTCTGCAACGACGTTCAGCAAGGCGACACGCTCCTCCTCGACGATGGACGCCTCGCGCTCGAAGTCACGCAGGTCGAGAATGCCACCATTCACACCCGCGTCACGCTCGGCGGCACTCTCAGCAACAACAAGGGCATCAACATCCCCGGTGCCGACCTTTCCATTCCCGCCCTCACCGAGAAGGACGTCGCGGACCTCGAGTTCGGCGTGAGCCTCGGCGTCGATTGGGTCGCCATCAGTTTCGTGCGCAGTCGCGAGGACGTACTGCAAGCGCGCAGTCACCTCGCCAAGGCAGGCTCCGACGCCAAGCTCATGGCGAAGATCGAGAAGCCCAGCGCCGTGGAGCGGTTCAGCGAAATCCTGCGCGAGGTCGACGGGGTCATGGTCGCGCGCGGCGATCTCGGTGTCGAACTCGCCCCCGAACGCGTCCCCCAAATCCAAAAGCGACTCATTCGCCAGTGCATCGAAGCCGGTAAACCGGTGATCACCGCCACCCAGATGCTCGAATCGATGATTCAGAGCCCTACACCCACCCGAGCCGAAGCCTCCGACGTGGCGAACGCCATCTACGACGGGACCGACGCCATCATGCTCTCCGGCGAAACCGCCGTCGGCGACTACGCCGTCGACGCCGTCAAGATGATGGACCGCATCGCCCGAAGCGTCGAAATGGACGCCGCGTACCGCTCCGGCATGCGCGAGCACGTTCCCGCCCCCGACGACACGACGGCGGACGCCGTGTCCTACGGGGCGTGCGAAATGGCGTACAGCCTCTCCGCACAAGCCATCGTGACGTTCACCTCGAGCGGTACGACCGCCTCCCGCGTCTCCCGAAACCGTCCGAACGCGCCCATCCTCGCCATCACCCCCAACGAGCGCGCGTTCCGTCAACTCGCCGTCGCGTGGGGCGTCATTCCGTACTACAGCGAGGACATCGGTACGAGCGACGAGATGGTGGAGAGTTCGCTGCACGCCATTCGCGAAACGAAGTTCGTCGAGCCTGGCGCACGTTTCGTCATCACCGCCGGCGTGCCGTTCGGCATGCGGGGCTCCACGAACCTCATTCGCGTCGAACGGTTCCGCTGACGCACGCACCCAACCCCCAGCACGCACCCAAAAGGTGAGGGGCGGACGCCGAAGCGCCCGCCCCTCGCGGCGTCTCGATGGGACGAGACTCAGTCCTCGGCCACCACCACGACCTTGAGGTCGATCTGCACTTCGGGGTGCGGGCGGTAGGGCAGGACGTAGTCGCCGATCGTCTTGATCGGTTCCGCCATGTCGATCTTGCGGCGGTCGACGTCGACGTCGTAGACCCCGAGCGCGTCGGCGTAGACGTCGAGCAGGTAGTCGACCAGCGCCTCGTGCTGGGCGAGCAGGTTGCGCAGATACAGCATGCGCTGCTTGGCGTCGGGCACATACCGGCTGTCGGGGAAGCGCCGCACCAGCTCGGCAAAGTCGTTGAACGCATCGAGCGCCGGCCCAGGATCACGCTGCGAGAGATCGGTCGGCAGGTAGCGCTGGGTCAGGCCCTTGCCGATATTGAAGCTGATGATGCCGCGCAAGTAATAGGCGTAGTCGGTGTGGGGATGCGTGGGATACAGTTTCAAAAAGCGGTCGATGGCGGCCATGCCCGCCTCGGGCTCATCTGACTTGTAGTAGCAGTATGCAATATCGAGCTGCGCCTGCTGGGCGTAGCCCCCGAACGGAAAGCGCTGCCGGAGCGCCCGGTAATACTCGATTGCCCCTTTGTAGTAGCCCGAGTCCATGCGGTCCTTGGCCGCAAAGTAGGTGCGCTCGGCATCCCACTTGCGGGTCTCATCCTCGGCATTTTCGTCCGAAAAATAGCTGCAGCCGGCACCGGCCCCAAGACACAGCACGCAC
>CAJXWR010000031.1 GCA_913062675.1 uncultured Trueperaceae bacterium | reverse complement strand
CCCCTTCCGCTTCGATGACGCGGCGTTGGGCAGCGATTTCGGCTTGCCGGCGGCGGTTCTCCTCCACCTCGACCTGCTGTTCGGCCGCCTGTTTCTCCTCGATGGCGTTCGTGATGCTCGTGGGGATGCGAATGTCGCGCAGCAGGACGGCAAGCACCGCGACGTTGTCGGTGTCGAGCGCGTCACGGAGGCTGCCCTCGACCGAGGTTTGCAGTTCGGTGCGGAGGGTGCTGATCAGGTCGGCGGCCGCGTACTGGCCAATCGCGTCACGAATCTGGCTTCGCACCTCGGGGCGGACGCGGACCACCTCGTAGCTGGGTCCGATGTCCTGGTGGAGGCGCGCCGCTTCGGTCGGTTCAACCTGGTAGAGGATGGTGGCGTCGACGTTGATTTCGAGGCCTTCGCTGCTGCGGGCGGTGACCTGATCGCCCGATTCGGCGGCGAGCGTGAGTTCCTGCTGCCGGACGTCGTACAGCGTGACTTGCTGGACGAGGGGGAGGACGATGTGGAACCCTTCCCCGAGCTCGTCGTCCTGCACGCCTCCAAAGACGTTGAAGACCACGCCGACGTTCCCGGCGGGGACGACGACGAACGCTTGACTGAGACCGGCGGCGACGATGCCGATGAGGGTCACGGTCACGCCGAGGCTACGGAGGGGACCACGTTCGGTTTGGGTGCCTTGCACGGCGAGGGCGACACCAAGCACGGTGATGGCGAGAGCGGCAAACAGAATAGGGCTCATGGAGGCAGCCTACCCGCTGCCATCCGGTTCGTGTGGTGTCCACGACGCGTTCTGGACTCAGGGCACGTCGAGGGGATCGGTGGAATCCCCGCCATTGCTGGGCGTGGGGAGCACGACGGTGAAGCAGGCGCCCTCCCCGAGGTGCGTGTCGACGCGTACCGACCCGCCGTGCTGTTGGACGATCCACTGCACGATGGGGAGCCCCAGGCCGGAGCCGTTCCCGCGTCCACTGCGCGCCCCGTCGACCCGGAAGAAGCGTTCGAACAGGTGTGGAACCGCTTGACTGGGAATGCCGGGACCGTCGTCGAGCACGTCGAGACGCACGTCGCTGCCGTCCCGGGCGAGCGTGAGGGTGACGTGGTGCGCACCGGCGTTAATGGCGTTTTGGATGAGGTTCGTGACGACCTGCTGGAGCCTTGCGGGGTCGCCGTCGACTTCGAGGACGGGACCGGGGGTGTGCAGGGTGACGTGGATTCCTTCGTCGTTGGGGGTGACCGCTTCGCGGGCGGCTTCGAGGACCTCGACGAGGTTCATGCGTTCCATGCGGAGGGTGAATCCGGCGTCGGCGCGCGCGAGTTCGAGGAGGTCGTTGACGAGTTTCGCCATGCGAGCCGCCTCGCTGGTGATGACGGCGAGACTTTCGCGCTGTTCGGGGGTGGGGTCAGTCCTGCGAGCGAGGTAGTTGGCGTGCCCGGCGATGGCGGTGACGGGGGTGCGGAGTTCGTGGCTGGCGTCGGCGGTGAAGCGGCGTTGCGTTTCGAACGACTCCTGGAGGCGGTCGAGCATGCGGTTGAGGGTGACGGCGAGTTCGCGCATCTCGTCGTCGCTGCGGGGCACGGGCACGCGTTGGGAGAGGTCTTGGCTGGTGACGCGCCCGGCGGCTTGCGTGACGCGTTCGAGGGGCCTGAGAACACGGCTGGAGAGGAAGTACACGCCGAAGGCGAAGAGAGCGAACGCGAAGGCGAGCGTAATGATGAGGTCACGGGCAAGATCGTTGAGGGTGGCCGTGACGTTGCTGGCGGGGATGCCGACGAACACGGCGGCGGTGAGGGTGACGCCCTGCCCGGCGAAGTTGAGGCGTCCGAGCCGACCGAGCACTTGGAGGCGCGCGCCGCCTGGAAGGACGGCGGGGGTGGTGAGTTCTCCGTCGCTGACGAGGGCGTCGAGGGCGGTGTCGGTGAGGAGGGTAACGAGACTGTGGTTGGTGGGGTTGGGGCGGAACAGGGCGGGTTCGATGTACGGCACGCCGGCACGCACCTGGTCGAGCGTGTCGGGGGGTTGGTCACCATTGCCGAGGATAAGGACCTCGTAGTAGGCGTCGCCCGGCAGTTTGCGGAGGCCTTCGAGGATGGCGCCGGTGGACAGGTCGGCAAGTGCTTGACTGGCGCGTTCCTCGAGCGCGCTGGTGAGGGAGCGTTCGGTGAGGACGTACACGCCGGTCGCGACGAACGACACGACGATCGTGAAGAAGGCGGCGTAGAAGAGGGTGAGGCGGAGGCGGAGGGTCACGTGCGGCGGGTCAATCCTCGCGGAGGACGTACCCGACGCCACGGACCGTGTGGATGAGGCGTCGTTCGCCGTTCGCTTCGAGCTTCTTGCGGAGGTAACCGACGTACACGTCGACGACGTTGCTGCCGCCGGTGTACTCGGGCCACACCTTCTCCTCGATTTCGAAGCGGTTGAACACCTTGCCGGGGTTGCGGGCGAACAGGTCGAGGAGTTCGTACTCCTTGGCGGAGAGGTCCATGCGGCGGCCGTCGCGGAACGCTTCGCGTCCCTCGAGGTTCATGACGAGGTCGGCAACGCGTACCTCGCCGGTGACGGCGGGGTTGACGCGCCGCAGGTGGGCGCGGACGCGGGCGAGGAGTTCCTCGATGCTGAACGGTTTGACGAGGTAATCGTCGGCGCCCGCGTCGAGGCCGGTGACCTTGTCGTCGACGGAGTCCTTGGCGGTGAGGATGATGATGGGTGTGTTGCTGGTCTTGCGGATGCGGTGCGCCACTTCGATGCCGTCGAGGACGGGCAGCATGAGGTCGAGGACGATGAGGTCGGGGGCGTGCTCACGGAATTTGCTGAGTCCGGTCACGCCGTCGTACGCCACGTCGGTGGCGTAGCCTTCGGCCTGGAGTTCGAGGTCGATGAACTTCGCGATTTCGCGTTCGTCCTCGACGATGAGGATCAACGGTCGTGCGTCCATGACGTTAGTCTGCCACGCCGGTTCATGAGAACCGTGGTTCGTGGGAACGTTCCGCTGAAGCGTCAGGGCAGGGCGATGGTCTCCTGCACGATCACGCCGGCATCGAGAATCTCGCGCGCCCAGGCGTTCGCGCCGTGGAGGCTGTGGTCGCGCCAGTTGCCGCAGCGTTCGGGACTGCACCCGGGAATCTCGCCGTCGTGCGTGGCGACGTGCTGCATGGCTTCGAGGAAGGCGCTGCGCACGACGTCCGCGTCGGGTTCACCGACGAGGGTGAGGTAGAAGCCGGTGCGGCACCCCATGGGGCTGCAGTCGATTACGTTTGCCGGCGTGCCTTCGAACGCGTCGCGGAGGTACCCGGCGAGGAGGTGCTCCATCGTGTGGAGGGGGGCGGTGGCAATCTCCTGCTGGTTGGGTTGCACGAGGCGGAGGTCCCACTTGCTGATCGCGTCTCCCGAGGGGGTGGCCTTGCGTCCGGCGAGGCGGACGTAGGGTGCGCGAACCTTCGTGTGGTCGAGGTCGAACGATTCGACGTGCGTCTTGGCGGGCATGGCGCGAGGATAGCAGTCGCGTTGCGTTGGGGCGTGTCCTCACCGCCACGGGGGCGCACCTTGTATGCTGCGCGGGAGCATTCACGCTCTATCTTCTTCGACACCGAATTGAGGTGGGTATGGCACGACGTTTGGCGATCTTCATCGATGGCAGCAACCTGTACAACGGGATGCGGGAGAACCTGTCGAACACGCGGGTGAACCTGGGTGCGTTGATCGATCAGTTGCGCGGTGACCGGCACTTGATGCGCTGTTACTACTACAACGCGCCATTGACCGAGGATTACGATCACGAGTTGCGGGAGGGGCAGGCACGCTTCTTCGAGAGTCTGCGTCGCATTCCGTACGTGACGGTCCGGCTCGGACGGTTGCACCGGCGTAGTGACGGGTCGCTCGTGGAGAAGGGCATCGACGTGAGCATCGCGGTGGAGGCGTTGAGCCTCGCGTTCCACGATGGTTACGACGAGACGGTGATCGTGTCGGGTGATGGCGATTACGTGGAGTTGGTGGAGGCGATCAAGCGGCGTGGGAAGCAGGTGGAGATCGCCATGTTCCGCAACCAGTCGGCGGGCATCCTGATGGAGTACGCCGACGTGTTTCGTCCGCTCGACGAGTTGGATTGGAACGACATCCTGTTTTGACGGCGCGCTGCCCTCGCGTCAACCCTCGCCGGAACCTTCGAACGGCCAATCGGCACCCCGCTCGCGGACGATTTCCGCCAGGCCTTCCTCACCGGTGACCTCGATACCGAGGTCGGTTGCCTTGTCGACCTTGCTGCCGGGGTCCTCGCCGGCCACGACGAGGCTAGTGTTCTTGCTGACCGAGCCGGTGACGCGCGCGCCTCGCATCTCGAGCGCGTTCTTAATCACGTCGCGGGGCTGGCTGAGCGCGCCGGTGAGGACGATGGTGAGCCCCTCGAGCGCGTCGCTTCGCCCTTCGTCCTCAAGCGCTTCGGGCCACACGCCACGCTCGCGGAGGCCCTCCAGCGTGTGTTGCATGGCGGGGCGGCTGAGCGCGTCGACGAGCAGGCTGGCGGTGGTCTCCCCCACGTCGGGAATCGCTGCGAGTTCCTCGGCGGTGGTGTCGAGCAGCGCGTCGAGCGTGCGGTAGCGGCGGGCGAGCTGCTCGGCGGTGGCGGGTCCCACCTGGGGTAGGCCAAGCGCGACGAGGAATCGTGGGAGGGGCGGCGTGCGTTTCGCGTCGAGTTGCGCGAGGAGGTTGCGCGCACTCGTGGCACCCCACCCTTCGAGCGCGGCGAGGCGTTCCTCGTCGAGGTCGTACAGGTCGGGAATGCTGGTGATGAGGCCGGCGTCGAGGAACTGGTCGACGCTCTTCTCCCCGAGCCCTTCGATGTCGAGGGCGCGGCGGCTGCCCCAGTGACCGATGCGTTCAAGGCGTTGCGCGGGGCACTCGGGGTTGACGCACCGCAAGTTGGCCCCATCCTCGACGAGTTCGCTTTCGCAGGCGGGACAGTGGGTGGGTTCCACCCACGCTTCGGCCCCCTCCGGGCGTTGCTCGGGCAGGACGCGAAGGATCTCGGGAATGATCCCTCCGGACTTGTGGAGCACGACGGCGTCCCCGATGCGGAGGTCCATGTCGTGAATGAAGCCGGGGTTGTGGAGGGTGGCGCGCGCCACTTCGGTGCCTTCGAGCATGCGGGGTTCGAGCTCGGCGACGGGCGTGATCTTGCCGGTGCGGCCCACTTGGATCGTGACGTCGAGCAGGCGGGTGGTGGCCTCCTCGGCAGGGAACTTCCAGGCGATGGCCCAGCGCGGCGCACGACTCGTCTCCCCCAGTTCGCGTTGCAGCGCGAAGTCGTCGACCTTGAGGACGACGCCGTCCGCGTCGTACGGCAGGTCACTGCGTCGCGCGGTCCAATCCTCGATGACCGTGCGCGCCTCCTCCATGCCGGTGACGCGTGCGCGCGTCTCGTTGACGCGGAATCCATGCCCTGCGAGCCAGGTGAGCAGGTCGTACTGGTTGGAGACGGGCAGTCCTTCGGTCCGCCCGACGCCGTAGAAGAATGCCTCGAGGTTGCGGGAGCGGGCCACCTCGGGATCGAGTTGGCGGACGGTGCCCGCCGCAGCGTTGCGTGGATTGCGGAACGGGGGTTCGCCCGCCTCTTCGCGCGCCTCGTTGATGCGCACGAACTCGGCCTTGGGGAGGTACACCTCGCCGCGAACCTCGAGTTCGGTAGGGGCGTCTTCAAGGCTGTGCGGGAGTCCTGGGATGGCGAGGACGTTGGGGGTGATTTCCTCCCCTTCGCGCCCATTGCCGCGCGTGGCGGCCCAGACGAGCGTCCCGTTCTCGTAGCGGAGGTTGACGGACAGCCCGTCGATCTTGAGTTCGGCGTGGTAGGCGAGCGGCGCGTCGCTGCCGAGGATTCGGCTTGCGCGTTCGGCGAAGGCGTCGAGGTCGGTCTCCTCGAAGGCATTGTCGAGCGAGTACATGGGCACGCCGTGCGTGAGGGTGCGCAGTTCACCGGCGGGTTGCGCGCCGACGCGTTGCGTGGGCGAGTCGGGTGTGACGAGGTCGGGGTGTTCGCTTTCGAGTTGCCGAAGTTCGCGAACGAGCGCGTCGTATTCGGCGTCGGTGAGGGTCGGGGCGTCCTCGACGAAGTACGCGTGGTTCGCGTCGTGAATGCGTTGACGCAGCTCTTGGACGCGCTCGGCGGGCGGGGCGGTGTCGTCGCTCATCGCCCGGAGGATAGCAAGCGGTCGCGTCATGACTTCGTCACGTCAGGACGTTCTTGCGCTGCTATAGTCGCGGTGGGAATACGCCCATCGGTTCGACCTAATTCAACGGAGGTTTTTCATGCGCAAGTTGTTGACCCTCGCCTTCGCCTTGACGCTCGGCGCTGCCGTGGCGCAGGACTTCGTGTTCGGCATCGTGTACGACGCCGGCGGTAAGTTCGACGGCTCGTTCAACGAGAGCACCTTCCGCGGCATGGAGCGCGGCATCGCAACGCTCGAGTCGGAAGGACTGGAAATCGACCTTCTCGAGTTCGAGGGAACGCCCGAAACCTCCGCGCAGGGCCTGCGCAGCATCAGCGAAGAGGGCGCGGAACTCATCGTCGCCCCGGGCTTCAACCAGGCGGACAGCATTGCCGCCGTGTCGCAGGAGTTCCCGAACACCAACTACGTGCTCATCGACGCGGTCGTCGAGGCGGACAACGTGCGTAGCGTGCTCTTCAAGGAGCATGAGGGCAGCTTCCTCGTCGGGTACCTTGCGGGCATCATGACGCGGACCGGTACGGTCGGCTTCGTGGGCGGCATGGACATTCCGCTCATTCGCAACTTCGACTTCGGTTACCAGCAGGGCGTGCAGGCCGCTTGCCCCGATTGCGAAATCATCAGTAACTACGTCGGCACCACGCCGGCTGCGTGGAACGATCCAACCCGCGCGAAGGAGCTCGCCACGGCGCAACGTGCGCAGGGTGCGGACATCATCTACGCTGCGGCCGGCGCGTCAGGCAACGGCGTGATCGACTTCGTGACGGAGTCGATGTGCTTCACCCCCACGGGCGACGTGCGTGACACGCCGCTCCAAGACATGCCTGCCTACGACGTGTACGCGCAGAACTGTGGTGCCGGTTCGCACCCGCTGTTCTTCATCGGCGTCGATAGCAACCAGAACCCGTTCGGTGATACGGACGACGATCCGAGCACCCTGAACCATGGTCTGACGAGCATGCTCAAGCGCGTGGACGTGGCCTCCGAGAACGGTGCGCTCGACACGGCGAACGGCACGTTCTCGAGTGGCGTCAGCGTGCTTGGCGTGGCCGAGGGTGGGGTCGACTGGGCGCTCGACGCGTACAACACGCCCCTCATCCCGCAGAGCGTGATCGATGAGATCACCAGCGTGCGTCAGGACATCATCGACGGTTCGGTCACGGTCGAGCAGTACGAGTAAACGTTCGTTCGGGCTTCGGCCCGTACGTCTTGGAGCGACCCCCTGCCAGCGTGCAGGGGGTCGCTCCTCTCGTTGAGCCTGGTCGATTTCGGTAGGTCAATCCACGAGGAACCCGTTGTCATAGGCGGCCCTCTCGAGCAATTCGGCAGCGTGCCACCAGCCGACGTGCGCCAGCTCGTCGATGGCGACGCGCACGGGTCGGGCGAGGCTTCGTGCAGTGCCGAACGGCACACGCTGCAATTGGGGTTCGAGGATGTGGATGGACCTGACGACACGGTCACCCTGACCGAGGTGCACCTGGACGGTGAGTTGAGCAATGCGAATGCCGATGATGCTGAGCGTGTCGCTCATGGACTCCAGCACGGCGAGCGCATCTTCATAGATGACGGCCGCCTCCTCGGGCTTCCCGAGATCGTGGACGACGTGACCACGATTCCCAAGACAAGCGGCGTAGAGCCAGATCTCCTCCGCCTCCTGGGCGAGGCGTGCGCCTTCCTCGAGCATCGTCGCCGAGGCGTCGAGCTCACCGAGCATGGCGAGGACGCGGGCGAAATTGAGGCGCGATTGGGCTCGCGAGCGCGGGTCGCCATGCACGTCGCGAATGGCGAGTGCCTCCTCATGAAGCGGCCGGGCGTCCGGTATACGTCCGACGAGGATCATGAGGTTGGCAAGGGTGGCTAGCGCGTCGGCGCGGGCGACCCCTTCGAGGTCATCGAGGTGCTCGAGGGTGAGGGGTTCGATGCGCGCGAGCAGTTCCGGGGCGCGTCCCGCTCGCCGAAAGAGTGGCCAAGCAGCTGCAGCGAGGTTGAGCGCCGCGGGTGGGTCGTCCTGGGCGAGGCGGTCGGTGGCGGTGATCACGTCGCCAAGCATGACGAGTCCCTCCTCCACCGCCTCCCGTTGCCTCGCGCCTTGTAGTTCACCTGCGAGGGGCGCCACGCGGTCGCGGATGCAGGTCGCGAAGCGCGCCTTGATCTGGAGTGCATCATGGAGTCGGACTGCCTCTGCCTGTAGCCCTGCGATGGCCCAGGGTGCGACGCGGTAGAGGATGCGCCTTTGCGTCGCCTCCTCAACCACCCAACCCATACGGTGGAGCTGATGGAGGACGCCTTGGACCTTCCCGGCGTCCATGCCGATCCAGTCTCCCAGCTCGCCAGGATGCGCACCGCTCTCGAAGAGGGAAAGTGCAGCGACGGTGCGGCGCGCCTCGTCCGACAGGTCGTCGAGCAGGCTCGTCATGGTCTCGTGCAGCGCTCGCGCTTCGGGAAGATCGGTCGACAAGACGTCATCCAGGTCAAGGGTCGTCGCATCCCCCGTGACGGCAGCGACCTTGCCCAAGGCCGTGATGGCGAGGGGGTGACCGCCGGTGCGCCTCAGCAGTCGCGTCAGCGTCGCCTCCTCCGCGATTTCGAAGGTTCGCCCAGGCGCCTGATCCTCGACGGTGCGAAGGAACAGATCGATGCTGGGCACGTCGCGTTGCAGGCGAAGCATCATGGCCGACGGGATGCGCAGCGGTTTGACGGGTAGGGCACGCTCAGCGGCTACGCCGAGTGGCTGGCGCGCCGTGTAGACCCACCGGACGTGCGTCTCATGGGCGATGAAGTTGCGAGCGACTTCACGAACGTCGTCAATGTCTGCAAGACCGTCGAGCAAGACGACGGGACTCGGGGTCGTTGACTCAAGCACAGCCAACGCCTCACGCACGCGTTCTTTGACGGATTCGCCTTCGGCGTCATGAACGTCGACGAGCAGCACGACGGTTTCGTTCAGGAGCGGGTTGTCGAGAAGTACCGCACGGGCAAGCGTCGACGTGCCGATACCAGGTGCGGCCGTCACCGCGAGCACCGGCTCGCTTCCGTGAAGCACCCACGCTTCGACGTCTTCTTGCACCTTGAGATGCCCCACGACGCGTGACAATTGAGCGGATGCCTCTGGCCGCCATTGAGCGAGCGTGGTCACCAGCCCAAGCAGGTCGGCACTGGGTTCGATCTCGAGTTCCGAACGGATGACATCAATCGAACTGCGGACCCTACGAAGGGCGAGCGGAACATCCCCCCGACGGAGGGCAAGGCGGACGAAGCGAAGAACGAGCGTTTCATCCCAAGGGTCACGTCGTACGCTGGCGTCGAGCAATGCAAACGCCGCATCGGACGCATCTTCAGTGAGCGCCTGCTCGACACGCCTCGCACGCTCGGTCGCAAGGCGCTCCTGAATCTGGTCATCGGCCTGTCGACGCCAATCCTCGAACTCGCTTGAATCCTCAACGTCGAAGCCTTCAAGCAGCGTCGCGCTTTCCATCAAGAGCGAATCGGTTGTTGGGGCGTCGAGCGGCAGCGTTGCGAGCGAATCGATGCGGTCCAAATCGCTCCGCACGCGTTGCAGCGATACGTAGGGCGAGTTGCTCGGCGCGACGAGGCGCTGCCCAATCTTCGCGCGCAGGTCGTTTAGGACGACGCGCAGGTTGCGCGTCGCACTCTTCGCATCCGCGCCAGGCCAGAGGAGCTGCGCGATGCGGCTTCGCGGGATGCGCCGACGCTCCAACACCAAAACGTAGAGGAGCGCTTCGGCCTTGCGGTAGCGAAACTTGAGCGTTTGATCACCAAGCGTAACGATCGGCACGCCAAGAAGGCGCACGAACACTGGAAGGGTCGCGTTCTCACTTTCGAGGGGTTGCGCGTTTCTGCCCTCCGGCATTGAACAACCTCCGCGACAGCAAGCGTACCCGATGCCTTACCCAACGTTGCGAACGCCATGCGAACGCCGATTCCGTACAACTGAGCCGAGCGCAAACACCGCTTCTGAAGGAGGATTGCATGTTGTATCGAATCGTTACCGAACAGCCGGCGGGCCGCGAAGGACCCAATGCCGCGTCGATGAAGGTTGTTTCAAGGCGCAACCGCCAATTGTCGCAGAGACGACGGTATCCCCAAGACTTTTCGGCCCGAGTCGCGTTGATCGTTCTTGCGGCCATTCTGGCGTTGAGCGGCTTTGGCGTGACGATCGCGAACGGGTCGACGTCGGGCAGCTTCGAATGGGAAACGTTTGAGAAGGGCGTGTTCACCGTCTACTACGCTACCTTCGCCGATACCGCTGATAACGTCGTTACGAACTCATCGACGAATTTCATCATGAATTTTCTTGACCTTGAATCAAACTCAGCTAACCCCTGCGGGACTCTCGCCTACTCCCCCACGAGAAACATGCCCCCATTTTGGTCCATCCTCTATCCGAACGCCACAGCCCCGTGGCACCCGGACGGGTCTCAAGATAGTCAGTACCCGTCCAAGACCCCAGCAAATGAGGGGGATTCTGTCCTGATGTACTGGGATGCAGGGTCCAATGGATGGTACTGGTGCACCAAGCCTGCCGGTAACGCAAGAGTGTTTCCTCAAATATCCACTGACCCAAATGCCTTTGATACGAGCCTACGACTCAACTTCATTGCGCTCAGCGAAACACCCATCGGCTGCCAACTCCCGCTCTCCGAGGACGGCTACGAGATTGCATCGGCGAACGATCTTGATCAGATTGGCACGACGTGTGACGCCTCCGCCGACTACGTATTCACCGTCTCCTCGGTCAACCTCTCCGGCGGTTGGACACCACGTGCCTTCTCCGGAACCCTCAAAGGGGTTGAAGGCCGTACGACGATTGAGAACTTGACATCGAATGCGGGTGGACTGTTTACCAGTTTGACCGACGCAACCATCGAAAACCTGACCATCCGGGGTGCGAATGCGTCCAACTCTGGTGCAATCGGACTCATCACCGGAGTAGCTAGCGGATCCGTCACCCTCCGAAACATTATGGTCGATGACTCTTCCGTCGAGGGTACAGGAACCTCATCCGGGCCCGTAGGAGGTCTCATTGGACACATAAATGATCCCTCAGCACACCTCCAGATCGAGGCGTTCACCATTTCGGCCACCGAAGTATTGAACGGCACTAGTTTTACTGGGGGCGTTATAGGCTATATCCAAGAAGCGACCAGCGTTTCGATCGTCGACCTGGTTATCGATGCAAACTCGACGGCGAAGGGCACGTTCTACGTTGGTGGGCTCATTGGCGAAAACGACGAGGCGTTCCTTACGATTGACCGTGCTCGTATCGATGCCACGATTGAGGGTAGTGGCGCTTATATAGGTGGACTGGTTGGTTTGTACGACGCCAATAGCGCTGGCGCGAACATTTCTCGCAGCCGAGTCTCGCCCGCAAGCGTCGTTGGAAATTCGTGGGATGCCGGAGGCATGGCTGGAGACGCGCAGGCTGCCATGACCGTGACCGACGTTTTCGTGAGTACGACGATGACGGGGTCTGGCTCCGGACGCCACGGAGGAGGATTTGGTTCAGTCGGCTCCGGCAACTCGCTCTTCACGGTATCGATGACGAATGTGGGTTTCAACGTTCCGACCGTATCGGGCAACTCATCGAAAGGGGGCGTCGTCGGACTACTCAACTGGCAATTCAGCGGTCGCGTGGCAGGTTCGGGCCTCGTGCGCACGTCTGCAAGTGGTCTTGAGGCGATTGGCGGAATTCAGGTCGATTCGAACACTACGAGTGCTACAGAGGGACTGCTGAGTTCAACAGACGCTCTTGCCGCGACTTCGCACACCGACCAAGCATTGCGTTCCATGGCTACGTTCGCGAATGCGGGTTGGGACATTCAACTGCTGGGCGCAAGTGGATGCGCGACCACCTGGGCCATCGACGATGGCAACGCATATCCCGTCCTGCAGTTCGACTCTGCCGCACCCGGCTACGAAATGGACGTGGACGCTTGCGGAGAGACATCCACACCGATTGAACCGCCCACCTCCGAACCAACAGCGATTGCGATTCAGACACCTACCGGAGACCCCCTCCCCGCAACCCTGATGCGCAACCTGCCGTTTGACATCCGCGTCACCCTCGTCGACGCAAACGGTGACCCCGTCGACAACGCCACCGAACCCGCAACCGTCACCCTCGTTGCAGCAGGAGGCGGCACACCGGGTGAGTTGCGATTCGCGTTCCGCGAACCCGCCACCCCCGTCACGCTCACCCTCCCCGTAGGCGAATCAAGCATCGTCTTTGAGGACGTCGTGTTCACCGGCCTATCGGCGGAAGACGCCATGGGTGACGTGACCCTCACGGCAACCATCGAAGGAGGAAGCGGAGACGGGTTGACGGAAGAATCGCCTGGCGTCTCGTTCCGTGACATCGCCATGACCGTCACCCCCGTCGCCTCCGAACTCCCCGCCGACGGCGTCAGCACCACCCAACTCACGGTCGAACTCACCGACGTCGACGGCGAACCACAAGCCGGTCAAACGATCCGCATGACCACCACGCTCGGCACGCTCCACGCAGGAAGCGATGCAACCGGTTCAGGCGCTCAAGAAGTCTCCACCGAAACCAACGCAAACGGCATCGCCACCTTCACGCTGCGCGCATCAAACGAAGCGGGTGTCGCAACGGTCGCGGCGTTCTGCCCTGGATCGTGCCCAGTCGCAACCACAGTGACGTTCATCGGCGCGATCGAAGGCTTGACGCCCATCCCGGGCAACGAACGCGGCTGGGTTGCCTTCAACGCGCCCGAAGGCGTCGAAAGCCTCGAAACCGAGATCCGTGATTCGGGCGCATCGACGGAACCCACCCTTCGCACCGTCCAAGCGAACGAGCCGGTCCGCCTTGACGGACTTGCCAACGGCAAAGCCGTCGACGTGCGCCTGCGCGCCATCTTCGACGAGACACGCCGCGGACCTTGGAGCGAGACCGTCACCTTCACGCCGAGCGAAGACGCAGAGGCTCCGGCCGGCGCACCTACGTTCGAAACGCTCGATGACCGCATCACGCTCGAACCCGACCCGGACGGGAATGCAAACGCGGGGACGTTCACCGTCACTCTGCGGGCCAGCAACGACACCGACACCCTCATTCAAAACGCCTGGCTCCAAGCGCTCGACGTTCCCGACCACGTGCAGATCGTCTCCCTTGAAGCCAGCTCGGGCACGATAGAACGCGTCACGATCGAGAACCTAGAGAACTGGTTCTGGCGCAATGCGAACCTCGAACCCACCCAGGAAGACACACCCATCGATACGCTCGCCACGATCACCGTGACGCTGCGCGTGGAGGTGAAGTGATGCACCGACCCAAGCCCCTCACCCGAATCGCAACGATTCTCACCCTCACGATCGCCGTGGCCGCCCTCGCTGCTGGCTGCAGCAACGACTGCGTCGCCTGCTCCGACGTGCCAACCGTGCCCACCGCCCAGGTCGACATGCAACTGTGCATGAGCGCCATCCCTAACCCCGAGGAAGCCAACCGCACCTGTGACCGACTCGCCGTGACGGTGGAAGGCGCCGCACAATGAGGCAGCACGCACGTATGTTCTTCTTCGTCGCCACGATCTTCACCTTCGCCCTAGCGGCTCAGGCTGCAGCGCAACACACCACGTTGGGTGTATCCCTCGGTTACGGCGGGCACGATGCCACGACGCCCCACGCGCAACTCGACGTCACCGTCGCCATGGACGCCCAGAACCTCATCGCAGACCTGCCAGAAGGTGGCCAGCTCGGCGTCCGCCTTGACGTCACCGCACCCTTCAACGCGGTCTCCTACCCCGCGCTCGGCGCCTCGGTTGTCTGGCGGCAACCGAGCGGATCATTCACCCCCTACGCAGGCATCGGCGCGGACGTACGCTGGTTCGACCTCGACGGCACCCGCTGCTACGAAACGGCAGGACGACTCCTCGTGGGCACGGAATGGTCCCTCACGGACGCCTGGTCACTGCGTGCAGAGGGAACCGCGCTCACCAGCGGCCGCCTCGCCGCAAGCATCGGCATCGCACTCTCGCTGCCCTAACCCAAACCCAATACCCGGAAATCGGCGCCTCCCCGCACCAAGCGGGGAGGCGCCGATTCCTTTCAAAGACAACGAAACTCCGGCACCCTGCGTGCTACCTTGATGAACGCAGGGCGGACCATCCGATCGCGAGGCGGAAACGCTTCGAGGAAAGTCCGGGCACCGCAGGGCAGGATGCCAGCTAACGGCTGGGCGCGTAAGGCGACGGCACGTGCAACAGAAAGCAAACCGCCTGCCTCCTGGGTAGGTAAGGGTGAAACGGTGCGGTAAGAGCGCACCAGTGCCCTCGGTAACGAGGGCAGCTAGGTAAACCCCATCCGGTGCAAGGTCCGATAGGGAGAGAGGGCTTGCCCGGCCCGCCAACATCTCCGGGTTGACTGCTCGAGGCGCGCGGTGACGCGCGCCCCAGATAGATGATCGGACCCGCCTTCGGGCGGCGACAGAACCCGGCTTACCGGTCCGACCTGCACGCGACGCGGGCGAGGGAAACCCCTCGCCCGCGTGCCTATGTCTCGCGTGAACGTACTGCGTGAATCAGCGAATGCCTGGCGCGCCAGCGCCGACCTCACCGCAGGCGACGAAGGTGGCGAGCTCCTGCGGCGAGAGGTGCACCATCACGAGGTGGTTATCGACGAGGATGGCCTCGATGGGCGCATCGACCTGGGTGACAGAAATTCCCGTCGTTCCACTCACGTTGTTGAGGGGAATGACGACCGGTCCCGGGGCGTTGCAGTCCCCCGTGTGGAAGTGAGCGGGGTGATTTCCACCCTCGGGTGTGCCATCGAGCTCAAGCGTCACGATCGTGCTCTGGCCTGCACGCTCGAGCAGGATCGTGCCGGACACACCGGAGTCGTTGAGTGCGCCGACGGGCAGTTCGATTGCGTCGAGCGACGCGGCAACGACCGACGGGGGAAGCAGGACCGTGTCAATGACGTGAATGATGCCGTTGGAAGCGGTCACGTCGGGCTGAATTACCGTTGCATCGTTCACGTGCACCATGCCCGCGTCAACGCCAATCGTGACGGATTCACCTTGGACGGTCGCGGCACTCCGAAGGTTGACGACGTCACTGGCGGGGACCGCTCCAGCAACCACGTGATACGTGAGGACGGCGGTAAGCAGGTTCACGTCTGCAAGCACGGTATCGAGCAGGCCTTCGGGCAGGGCGGCGAACGCTTCATCGGTAGGTGCGAACACCGTGAATGGACCCTCGCTCGAGAGCGTCTCGGCGAGACCGGCCTCAATCACGGCCGCGACGAGCGTATCGAAACCTGCTGAGGCCGCGACTTCGGGAATCGTTTGCGCGCTCGCCGTACCGAGCAGCGCGAGAGCCGTGAGAAGAGTCAAGATTCGTTGACGCATGGTGTTCCTCCTAAGATCGTGTCGCGCGAAGAACTGCCCGCGACAACCGAAAGACTAGAGGTTCGGACTCGACGCGTCTGCGACATGCGGCACCTTTACCGAGCTAGGCGTGTGGTCGTGCCCGGGCAGTGAAGCGTGCGCGCCTCGTGAGGGATACGCGGTGGGAGCGTTCCCGCCATTCGTGTGGAATTCGCCCCATTTGTGGGGAATCGTGGGAGACGGTGGGAAAGTTGTGATACATTGGGGCATCTCGGGGGAGAACCGTGGCGCGCAGCGTCCCCCTCGAAGACCACCACGCCCAAGGGAATCCCTACGGGCCGGGAGTTGCGGATGCCGTTCGGCGAGTATCAATACGCGGTGGACGACAAGGGACGGATCATCATCCCTCCCGCCTTCCGTGAATTCGTCGAGGACGGCATGGTCGTCACCCGCGGCATGGAGGGCTGCCTCTACGTCTTCCCCATCGCCGCCTGGGGCCGCATCGAGTCCCGCCTCGAGGAACTCCCCCTGACCGACGCCGACGCGCGCGCCTTCGTGCGCTTCTTCTACTCGGGCGCCTCCAAAGCCAAACTCGACTCGGCAGGCCGCATCAGCCTGCCCGCACCGCTGCGCAGCTTCGCGCAGGTGGACGCCGAGCAGGGCCACGTGATCGTCACGGGTGCCCCCAACCGGCTCGAACTCTGGAACGAGCAGCGCTGGACCCACCTCCTCAACGACGTGCAGGTACAACCCCCCGCTCCCGACCTGTTGTCGGAGTTGATTGGATGACCACGCTCCTCGCCCACGCCGCCCCGTACGGCACCCCTGGAGGCTCGACGCCCCGCAACGACGCGCCCCACGTGCCCGTCATGCTCGAGGAGTGCCTCGACGCCCTCCGCCCAAGCGAAGGTGGCTGGATCGTGGATGCGACGTTCGGCGCGGGGGGCCACACCGCCGCCCTTCTCGCGGCCGGCGCGCACGTCATCGCCATCGACCGTGATCCCAGCGCTGCGCAACGCGCCGCCTCCCTCGACCACCCCCACCTCGTCTTCGCGCAGGGCGACTTCCGGGACATGGAACGCCTCCTCGCCGAACACGACGTCCCCGCACCCATGGGCGTCCTCATGGATCTCGGCGTGTCGAGCATGCAGCTCGACGAAGGCGACCGTGGCTTCGCCTTCCGGCACGACGGACCGCTCGACATGCGCATGAGCGCCAGCGGACCCAGCGCAGCAGACCTCATCGCAGAGACGAGCGAAGCCGACCTCGCCGCCCTCCTCTACCGTTACGGTGAGGAGCGGCACAGCCGCCGCATTGCGCGCGCCATCATCGCCGCACGCAATGAAGCGCCCATCACGACCACCGGCCGCCTCGCCGACGTCGTCACCGCCGCCTACCCACCCGGACCGCGCAGCGACCACCCGGCCCGCCGCACCTTCCAAGCCCTCCGAATCGTCGTCAACGACGAACTCGGCGCGCTCGAGGAAGGCCTCGAAGCGGTCGCACGCCTCCTCGGCGTCGGGGGACGCGTCGCCGTCCTCGCGTATCACAGCCTCGAAGACCGCATCGTCAAGCACTTCTTCAAGGGCTCCAGTCGCCTGACGCCCCTCACGAAGCGTCCCCTCACCGCGAGTGAAGAGGAAATCGCTCGCAATCCCCGCGCCCGCGCAGCCAAACTGCGCGTGGCGGAGAAGGTGTCGTCATGACCCAGGCCACCGCCCCCCGCATCCTCCGTTTCGTGCCCGCCTACCTCGCGCTCCTCCTGGTGCTCGCGGTACTCGGCGCAACGAACCAGAACCTGCTCGACCACGAGTTGACGCTCATGGAGCAGGGGGAAACCGCCCGCCGTGACGTCGCCGCGTACCGTGCCGACGCAGCCCGCATCGACGGTCCCCTCGCCGTCGCCCGGTGGGCGCAGGACAACGGCATGGTGCCCGTCCCCGAGGTGGACGCCGTGCAACACCTCGCGCCCCTCCCCGCACCCCTTCCCACCACGGAACGCGTGCGACCCCAAGGGTTGGAGGTGCGGACCGCATGGCGCTGAGTGCAATGGACCCGGTCTACGGACGCCCCACGCGCGATGCCGATCGCGCCACGCCCAGAAACCGCCGCCGCCCCGCCCCCGGGCAAGGCACGCTCGAGTTGCGCTTCACGCGCCGCCCGCTCATGCTTCTCCTGATCGCCCTGCCGCTCGTCGCCGCCCTCGCCGGGTTCGCGCTGCAGCAAACCGGCGCACCCACCTGGCCCACGCCGCCCATCGTCGCGCCCGAACGAGGCGCCATCCTCGCCAGCGACGGTACGGTCCTCGCCGAGGGCGACGTCGCCAGCCGCTTCTACCCGCAAGGGCACCTCGCCGCGCACGTCATCGGCTTCTCCGGCGCCCTGCAACCCGACGGTCGCTACGGTCTCGAAGGGGTCGAGTACACGCTCGACGCGCGCCTGCAAGCCGGCATAGACGCCACCCTCACGCTCGATCCCATCCTGCAAGCCGCCGCCGAACGGCACCTCGAAGCCACCGTGCTCGACTCCGGTGCGGAGAACGGCAGCGTCGTCATGCTCGAAGCGGAGACCGGCCGCATCCTCGCCGCCGCCTCCTACCCCTTCTTCGACCCGAACGAGCAGGGCCGCTACGACCGCAGCGTCATTCAGAACCAGGCGTTCCTGCAGCAGTACGAACCCGGGTCGGTCATGAAGCCGTTCGTCGTCGCCGCCCTCCTCCAATCGGACCGCATTCAACCCGACACCATCGTCGATGCACCCCCCACCATGCGGGTCGGCACGAAGACCTTCCAGGACGTCGCGAGGCACGCGCCCGAACTTGAGATCAAGGACGTCCTGCGCTACTCCAGCAACACCGCCATGCTGAACCTCACGCAACACTTCGAACCCGCCGAACTGCACGCCTGGATGCGGCATTACGGCTTCGGGCAGTCACTTCCCCTCCGCTCCGCCTACACGCGACCCGGCACGCTCAACCCCTGGCAGGACTGGGTGCCGCAGGACCAGGCGTCCGCCACGATCGGGCAAAGCGTCGCCACCACGCCCCTGCAACTCGCCGCCGCCTACGCGATCTTCGCCAACGATGGCGTGTACGTCCCCCCGCGCCTCCTCGAGGACGAGGCGACGCCCGAACCGCACCGCGTGCTGTCGGGCGACGTGGCACGCACCGTGCGCGGCATGCTGCAGTACACGATGGAAGAATCCGGCCTGCGGCAAAGCATCATCCCCGGCGTGACCGCAGCCGGCAAGACCGGCACGGCCGACATTTACAGCCCCGAGCAAGGCACCTACCCCGACGGTTGGTACAGCCTCACCTTCGCAGGCATGTTCCCCGCCGACGACCCGGAAATGGTGATGGTCGTCATGCTGCAAAAGCCGGAAGCGGGGGCCTCGAGCACCCTCACCGCCGCTCCCCTGTTCCGCGCCATCGGCAGTGAAGTCGTCGCGCACTGGGGAATCGCCCCGAGTCCCGAAGCACTGGCGGGCACCACCACGCCGTGACCCGCGCTCGCGTCGCCGTGACCTCCACGACGACCCGGCCCGCCGGGTAGCCTGCAGCACGAGATGTCGACGTTGGACCCGCGCAATCCCACCCAAGCCGAGCCGCTCCGCGCACTCGACGCGCACGAGCTTGCGCTGCTCCTCGGCGCAACGGAACCCACCCGCGAGCTGCCCGCCATATACGGCGCGAGTCACCACAGTGGCCGCATCCAACCCGGGGACGCCTTCTTCGCACTTCCCGGCGCCGATCACCACGGCATCGAACATGCCGAGGCCGCCCTTGAAGCCGGAGCGAGCCTCATCGTCAGCGACCAGCCGCACGAACGCGGCTTGCAGGTCGACGACCCGGGAGCCGCCATGCTCACGCTCGGCCGGTGGGCACGCCGCCACTTCACGGGAACCGTCGTCGGCATCACCGGCTCGGCAGGAAAAACCACCGCCCGTGGCCTCCTCGCCGCCACCCTCGACGCCCACGCGGCCACCGGCAACCTCAACACGCCGCACGCCATCGCCGGACTCCTGCTCCGCGTCTGGAGCCGTGACGACGGTCGACCTTTCGTCGTCGAAATGGGCATCGACCACATCGGTGAGATGGACGTCCTCACCCACCTCGTCACCCCCGACGTGGGACTCCTCACCGCCATTGCACCCAGCCACCTCGACGGGTTCGGGGACGTGGCCACCGTCGCCCGCGAAAAATCCAAACTGTTGCACCAGACGCCCCACCCATTCGCCGCCCTCTCCGCCTGGCGGCAACTCGATCAGGACCTGGCGAATCGCACCGCCCCCTACTTCCTCGATGATGAGGACCTCACGGCGCCCCCCGCCCCACCCCGGGACGCATGGCGCGGAACCCTGATCGGTACACCCCTCTCCCCCAGCGTCACCGTGACGCCTCCCCACGGGGACGCCACCGATGAGGTTCCCCTCCCGGGGGTGGGGCGCGGGCTTGCCGAGAGTGCCGTGGGGTGCCTCGCCATCGCGCATCACCTCGGCATCGACCTGCACGACGCGGCAACGCGGCTCGCCACGGCAAGCATCGAACCCGGACGCCTCCGCATCCTCGAGCGGGACGGCTTCATGCTGATCGACGATGCCTACAACGCCAACCCCGCCTCCATGACGCAAGCACTCGCCCTGCTCCAGGCCGCCCCCCGGCCCCACGTCGCTCTGCTCGGCGAGATGCGTGAACTCGGGGTCGAAGCCGACGCGCATCACGAAGCGCTTGGCGTCGCCACGCGCGAACTCGATCGCGTCGCCTTCCGCGGCGACCATGCCGCCGCCGTGCAACGCGGAAACCCGAACGTTGAGACGCTCGACGAGGCAGGCATGCTCCGCCTTGCCCGCACCCTCCCCCGGGAAGGCACCATTCTCGTCAAGGCCTCCCGCAGCCTGCAGTTCGAACGCCTCGTCGACGTGTTGCTCGAGGACCCCGCATGACGACGTCCCTCACCTGGCTTGCCGGGGCCGCTCTCGCCTCGTGGCTCGCGACGGGCGCCTTCCACACCCTGGCGCGCACCCGCGGTTGGGGCAAGGCCGTGCGACGCGACGGACCCCGCGCACACCTCGGCAAGGAGGGCACCGCCACCATGGGGGGCGCCGCCTTCCTCCTCGTCGCCCTGATTCTCACGTCGGTCGTCACGCTCCAAACGGGCGTGGCGAGCCTGAACGGCGTGCCGAACGCCACGTGGGCCATCCTCGCGCTCACCCTCGCCGCCGCCCTCCTCGGCCTTTGGGACGACGCGACCTCACTGGCACGCAAACGTCGCGCCTTGGAGGCCACTGAAGAGGACGCCGAGGTCGAAACCTCGACGGGCGTCCTAGCCCGCTGGCGCATCCTCACGCAAACACTCGTCGCCCTCGCCTTCGCCCTATGGGCGGTGCAGTCGGGCGTCACGATGCTGGGCGTCGCCTGGCTCGACGTGCCCGCCCTCGCGTTCGTGATCGTCGGGTCGATCAACGCCTTCAACTTCACCGATGGGCTCGACGGGTTGGCAGCGGGCATCGCCGCCCTCATCCTGCTCGCCTTCCTGAGCACGCCGCTCGCCGTCGTGCTCCTCGGAAGCCTGCTCGGCTTCCTGTGGTTCAACGCGCATCCCGCCCGCCTGTTCATGGGTGGGGTGGGCAGTGAAGCGCTGGGCGCAGCGATTGCCGGTCTCGCCATCGTGCAGGGGGACGTTTGGCGCCTCCCCATCCTCGCGTTGATTCCCGTCCTCGAAGTCCTCTCCGTCATCGTGCAAGTCGCGTACTTCAAGGCGACTGGTGGGAAACGCCTGTTCAAGATGAGTCCCCTGCATCACCATTTCGAACTTTCCGGCTGGCCGGAAACGCGGGTGGTGATGCGCTTCTGGATCGTCACCGCCCTGCTCGTCGCGCTGGTGGTCGCCACGCGAGGGGCAGCGTGAGCACGCAGCCGCATGCG
>CAJXWR010000030.1 GCA_913062675.1 uncultured Trueperaceae bacterium | reverse complement strand
AACGAATCCGCTCGACCCGCCCGGTGTGGGGGTCGCCTCGGCATCCACGTCGAGCTGCACGTCGAACGTCGCGCCGGCAGGTTGCGGAATGGAGGCTTCCACACCTGCACCTGCGAGCACGTCTCGCTTCTCGAAGGTCGTCACCGCTTCGATGCGGATGCGGGGATAGAAGCCGCGCGTTGGTTCGAACGTGAGGGCGCCCCGCCGCATTTGGAATTCGCGACCCGAAACGGTCAAACTTCCGCGCGTCACGTCCACCGAGCCTGCCAACGTGGGCGTCAAGGCGTTCCCCGCCAGGTTGAGGTCCACGGTGACGGCCCCCTCGGCGAACGACGTGTCGAGCGTCATGCGTTCGGCCGTCAAGGCAATGGCGTCGAAACGGAACTGCTCTTGCCCACGACTGCTCCGCACGACACCCTCCTGCGTCACGTCCTGCGTCACGCCCCGGTCGGTCGTGAGGCGCCCCTCCCGCGCGGCAAAGGCGCCCGACAGGACGAACGCCTCGTCGAATCGCAACCGCAAGTCGACGTCACCCGTCGCGGAGGCGACGAACACGGCGGGCGCCGTGAGCGTCACGTCATCACCGGTCGCCGTCACGTCGAGCGGCCACAACGTCCCGTCGAACCGAACCGGGGACCCCATGACCCCATCGAGTTGCAACCTTGGCGCGCCCGACCGATCGACGTCGATGCGCCCGCGTGCCTGCTCGACGGCACCCACGAGCGGAAGTTGGATCGTGCCCTCGAGCGTCAGGAGCGCTTCCTCGAAACGCCACGGCATCAACTGCACCTCGGCGGAACCGGCGATGGCCAGGTCGCCCCCCACGGGCCGAGTCCCCGCCAGGTGCGCATCGATGCGCAGCGAACCGTCATCCAGCGTGGCTTCGGCATCCCGCACCCGGTAACTCGCACCGGCAATCGACAGGTCCACGTCAGCCTCGCGAAGCGCAACGAACGGCCGCTCCAGCGTGCCCGACGCCGTCAGGGTCACGTCGCCACGAGCACCAAGATCGAGCCCGCGCCAAGCGGGTACGAGACCCAGGATGGGGGCGGCGTCCCCGTCACTCACGGTGATGGCCACGTCCACGCCCGCTTCGTCGATCGAGGCGTCCGCCCGCCACGCTCCCGCGCCCGACAATGCGGCATCGAGCTGCACGCGACCCGGATCCGCAACGGCGTTGATGGTGCCGCTCAGGCTCGTCTCGCCCGCACGTAGGGTGACCGCTTCGGTCGCGAAACGCACACCCCGCCGCGTCGCGTCCCGCCAGGCGTAATGGGCCCGCAGGACACCCGTCGCCTCCGCCTCGCTCTCCAGGGGTCCCGTGAGCGCCTCGAGCGGCGCGCTCACCGGGAAGCGTTCCATGGCCAAGAGCACCGTTGCGGCATCCAAATCAAGGGAGCCTTGCACCACGCTCCCTGCCCACGAACCACCGAACGTCACGCCACCGTCACCCGCGGCAACGTCCCCCGCGCCATCCAGGCGCAGCGGCATGGGGCGACCGGCAATCACCAGGTTGGGCGCCTCGACTTGGGCGATGAGGCGGGTGCCCCGCACCTCCGCCAGGGCGCTCACCGTGCCCTCGAGGTGCGGCACGGCACGCGCGACGAAGGGAATGCCCTGCACGTCGAATCCTGCGATGCGCAGCGACGCTTCGCCATCCAACTCCCCCTCCGCACCGCGGTAGGCCGAGGGAAGAATCGGAGCGAGCGAACCGGAGCCCGAAAGCGTGGCACGACCAGGCCCGCGTGCCAGCAGGTCAACGTCCACGAAGCTCTCGTTTGCGGCCACCAGGCCATCCAGCGTCGCCTCGAGCCCGCCGGGCAGGTCGACCGTGAGGCGGTCGAACGTCCACCGTCCACGAATGCCCTCACCGGGCACGGCCTGCGCACGAATCTCCGTTCCGGTGGCCGCCGCGTCGATCGTGACGGTGCCATCGCGCGTCCAGCGAGCCGAGCCGGTGAGGCTCCCCTCGTCATCTTCGGCAGGGGAGAGCGCCACGTCGATCTGCTCCACGTCCCCGGAAATCAGGAACCTGGCGCCCGCCACGCCACTGGCATTGCGAAGCAGGCGGGCGGCGAGGGTGGCATCGTCGGCCGCGTCAGGCGTGACGTAGCCCTCGAGTGCGACGCTCGACGGGGCTGCGACACCGTTCAGGCCCGTTGTGCCCAGCGACGTCGTCCACGTGAGGTTGCGGACCTCCACCGCGCCACGAGGGTCGATCCATGCCTCACCCGTCAGGCTCCCCGCCGTTTCGAGCGTGAGGCCGTCCCGCTGAACCTGGCGAATCGCTTCGATGGGGGGTTGCGCGGGCAGCGTGGTTTGCAGGAACGTCGCGTCGTCGCTCGCCAGGGCAGTCCGAATGCGAGGGGCGCCCATCGCACCCGACGTCACGTCCACGTGTAGACCCGGGAGGCGGAATCGCGCTGCACCATCGAGCGACCAGGAGCCTGCGCCCGACCATTCGGCGGCGCGAAGCGTGGCTTGCCCCTCGTCGCCGAGAATCGTGAGGTCCATGGCGGGCCAAACCTCGCCCTGCACGACCGCTTGCTCCCCCGCCGCCCCTGACGTGGCGCGAAGCGATACCGACCCGGGCCGGACGCCGCCCTCCACGGCCACCTGCACGTTCACGGGCAGGATTCCCTCGACGTTTCCCTCGACCGTCAGGTCAGGCCAGGGTGACGCTCCCTCCACCGAGGCCGCGAGAGCGGCAAGACCGAAGGGCGTGGACGTGCCCGTCAGGCGAAGGTCGCCGGTCCATTGACCGTCGCGGCGAGCCACAGCCGTTTCCAGTTCGCCGCCGAGCAGCGTGCCATCCGCACGGGCGCGCAGAACCGCGCCCTCCCAACGCGCGTCGAACGTCACGTCCGATTGCGCGTTTTGCACGGCACCCTGAAGGGCGCCCTCGACTCCGGTGCCCTCCGCATCCACCGTCCAGGCCAGGGGCTCGAATCCCAGGGCCGTCACGGGCAGGTCGAACGCACGCGCACGCCAGGCGCCTTGCGACAGGTCGAGGCGAGCATCGAGCGTGCCGTCCACCAGGGTTCCAAGGGCCAGTTCGGATCCTGAACCGGTGAGGGTGAGCGTCGGGAGTCGTACGCCTCCCACGCCCGGGTCGCGAAGCGTGCCGGTGAGCCACGTCGCCCCTTGCGCTTCACCGGGCGCTTGCAGGCTCGCGTCCAGCCATCCCTCCCCGCGCGCATCGAGGATCCGGAGTGGAAGGTGGGCACGAAGCGTGGGTACCGCGCGGTCCAACGCTTCGAGGCTCAACTGAGCGACGCCGTCGGTTTGCTCGGAAGACAAGCGGAACGCCGTGGCGGTCGCGTCGGGCGTCCACGTGGTCTCGTCGATGCGGATGCTTCCCGATGCGACGCTCGTGCCACCCTCCATGGAAGCTGCAAGGTCGATCGCCACGTCGCTGCCTGCTGCACGACCCGCAGCAACGGCGTCGAGGCGCCAGATCTCACGCTCGAGATCGCGCCCGAGCGACACGTCTCCCAGGACGTCGCCCTCGAGGCTCGCGTCGAGCGTGAAGGAGGGACGCGTCAAGGCACCTTCGAGCGTGGTGGTGGCTTGCACCGTCGTCCCGCCCATCTCGACGCTGCTCGTTCGCCACAGCGCGTCGATCATGGCGCTCCCCGACGTGGGAAGCGTGAGTGAAACGGGACCCGCGAGCGTGCCCCGCACCGTGCCACCGGTCGCGCGGGCAAGGTCGACCGACGTGTCCCCGTCGAGGCGGACGCCGTCAGCGACCGTCCCACCCCCGCGGAACGTCACGCGTTCGCTCGTTAGGGTCACCCCGTCGATGGCTCCCCGCACCCCGAGGCCATCGCCCCCTTGGAGCGACGCGCGTCCCGTGAGGCTGGGTGAACCCAATTCTGGTACCCAGGCGTCGAGCGGTACATCGCCGATCTCCGCGTCGGCCTGCCAACCAGCCAAGGAGGCCGTTAGCGTCGCGTCCACGCCGGGCCCCGTGGCCGTGGCGAGCAGCGCGTCATTGACCCGCTCCAGCGCGACGACGACGTCCAGCGCACCCTCGGACCGTGCCTCGCCCGAGATGGCGGGGAGGAGTCCCTCACCCTGAAGGGTGATCGGCAGGGTGAGCGTGAACGCCTCCGCCTCAGCATTTCGCGCGTCGACGCGCAGGTTCGCTTCAGCCGTGCCGTCCCACGACGGTGACCATGGCGTTCCCACGAGGCGTACGTCCGCGCGTAGGCCGCCCTCGGCATTGGCGAGGTTTCCAGTGAGGAGCCCCGTCGCCTGCACGGCGTCCTGGACGCCCACGAGCGAGGCGCTGGCTTGCGTGAGTCCTTCGCGCGTCACGCTGGACGTCACGTCGAGAGAACCACGCCAACCGCTCACCGCGTTCCACGCCAACGGCTCGTCCCCCGGCGTCCATCGGGCGGGTCCGAACGTTCGCCCCGCCCCCTCCAAGCGAAGCTCGTCGACCTGCCCGCCCAGAACGGAGGCGCGCACCCCCAGGCCCGGCGCGACCAGCGCGGCTTCGAGCTCCTGCCATGGACCTCGAAGCGCGAAGCCCACCACGTCATCGGCGAGAAGGCCCGTGAGCGTTCCCCGCACGTCGGGGCGGGGCCAAACGGGACCGGTGAGCGAGGCGGAAAGGTCCCTCGGTGCACGCACGTCGAGGGTGCCTTCCGTGACCTGCACGCGACCATCCGCACCGTCGAGCGTGAGCACCATCGCCCCCGCCCACGTGGTGCCAGGTCGAACCGGTCGGGTCACCCGCAGGTCGCCGGTCCATGCACCCCCCTGACGCGACCAGGTGGCTAGGGCGCGCGCGTCTCTCCACGCACCCTCGAGCGTGAATCCGCTCGCGACGCTTTGAAGCGTTGCATCGAGGGGGGTTCCCGCAAGGCTTCCATCGAGACGCACCAACGGTTCGCCGGGGACGCCCACGCGAAGCGTCAAGGCGTCCGCTCCACCGGGAAGTGTCACGTCGGCTCGTAGCCCTTCGCTGGGCGTGACGCGGGTGGTGACCGCGTTGCCTGCAAGCGAAGCGTCGATGCGCGCGTCCCCTTCGAACTGCACGTCCAGGGGGCGTTGAACCGTGCTCGTCCACGCCAACGTGCCGATCCCCGAGCCCGTCAACGGCGCGTCGAGCCATTCACCCAACCGCGACAAGTCCCACTGCGCCACGTTGCTTTCGAGCCGCACGACGTCCCCATCGATGCTCGCCGTCCCGGAGAGGAGATTGCGGGCTTCGTCGCCCTTCACCGACCAGCGGGCCAACCCTTCGCGCCCCACGCCATCCCCTTCGAACACCACGCTGGCGCTGCGCGCAGCGGGCTCCCACGCGCTCGACGCCAGAACCGTCCACGCGCCGTCAAACCCCACGCTGCCCTCCAGCGCCACGTCGCGTGGCGCCACGAGACTTGCCCCTCGCGGCCAGGCGTCCGGAGTCAATGCCGCCTCGACCGAGATGCGCGATTCGCCAACCAAGCGTGTCGCCTCGAGCCGCCCGAACGCTCCGGAGGCCTGCACGTCGAGTTGCGGATCGTTCCACGCGCCATTCAGGGACACGTCGAGCACGTCGCGCGCCTCGGCGAAGGCGAGGGGGAGCGTCAAGGAGCCCGCGACCGCTCCATCGCGAAGAACCCAACCGTCCCCGAGCGGTCCCGTCACGCTCGCCTCTTGCAGCGTGCCGGCTAGCGTGAGCCGACCTGCGGGGAGGCCCGTGTCCGCCACGCGCCAATCGGGCAGCAGGATGGTGCCGGTGAGCTCGGTCGTGGCTGCGAGTTGGGTCGGGTCGCCGCGCGCCGCGGCGGATAGCGTGACGCCCGTCGGATGTTCACCTTCGATGCGCAGGTCAATGGTGGGGAAGAGGAAGCCCGACGCCGTCACGTCCGCTGCGGCGGCGCGCACGTTTGCATCGAGGATCCATCCTTCGGGGGAGGGTGCGGAGCGAATCGTTCCCCACGTTGGATGCTGCGCCGTGAGTGCGCCCTGCCACGTGGTGGGATCGAAGGTCGCCCACGAGCTGGGTAAGGGACCTGTGACCGCGCCATTCGCCGTCCAGCCCGCCAGCGGCGGCCAGGTGGGTTCGAGGTCGACGTCCGGTTGCGCCGTCAGGGTGACGTTTCCACCCTGCAAGGCGAGGGAGAGGGGGCCTCTCGCTGCCGTCCACGTGACGTCCTCACCGATGACCGTGCTCTGGAGGGTGACGGGGTCGGGGCCAATGCCGGCGTCCGGCTCGGGCGTCCACGCCACTTGGACGGCGGGTGCTGCTTCGCCCGACGTGGTGACGCCACCGGTGAATCGACCCGGCCACGCCCCCAACGTGGGGGAGGTGAGGACAACGGGAAGGTCGATTTCGGTGACGTCGAGGCCGCCGTCCTGCCAGCGGGCCGTGAGCGTGGGGCCCGATAAGCGCCAGGCGTCGGTGGCGTTCGTGAGCGTGAGCGTGGTGCTCGCGACGCGCGCTTGCAGGGTTGGCGAGGACACGGTGAGGGGCTCCGTGGCCAACGCGATGCCCGCCTCGCTCGCATTGCTTTCGGCACCCAGTGCGCCACTCGCGCGGAACGGTCCGAGCGTGCCGTCCACGAGAATCGTGCCGTCCGCATCGCGGCGACCTTCGATTTCGCCCCGAAGGTCATGGTCGAGACGCACGCCCCGCCACGCGACCGTCCATGCGGCGGGCGCGTCGACGCTCAGGCGCACCGTCGGCGTGCGCCACGCGCCCAACGCACGAAGGCGAATCGCGCCCAGCGTGCCATCACTCGCGGGAACGTCCGCAAGCTCGACCTCGGCCTCGAGCCTCTCACCCTCGAGGCGCGCCGTTCCAGCCAAGGATGCTGAGCCGATGCCGCCAGTCAGGTCGGCCGAACCGGCGCCCTGTCCAAGATTCATCGTGACCGTCGCCTGCGCGGCGTCGAGCGCCTCGCTTTGGGGGCGCGCGAATCGCAGTGCGGCCGTCGCTTCGAGGCCATCACGCCACGTCACGCTCGCATCGGCTTCCCCCTGAACGTCGGCGGGGAGGGCGCCGTCACGCCACGTCAGCGTCGCAGTCGATGCGCGTGTCGCCTCCGTTTCAATCTGCACCACGCCACCGAGGAGGCTGCCCGTCGCGCGACCCGTCACGCCTACATCCGGCTGCCAGGCCAAACGTTCGGTGACGAGCGTCGCAGGGGAGCCCGCCACACGGGCATCCACGACCAAGGCGCCTTGGGCGCTCCAGCCCTCGGCATGATCGATCGTGGCGCGCAGCGCGATGCTTCCCGTCACGTCGTCCACCAACGCGCCCACGGCACCGCCAACCGTGGCTTGCGCCAAGGCGTTCGCGTCAACGTCCGCCGATAGGTCCGCCGTCCAGTCGTTCGCCGGGACGTCACCCCGAAGCGAGAGGCGTACGTCCCCCTCCAGCGACGTGCCGGAGAGACTCCCCGTCACGGCCCCTTGCTGCAGCGTCACGCTTCCCTGCACGTCGCGAACCTGGACCCCTGGCAGCCGCTCGCTCGGGAGCAGCGTGCCGCGATTCACCGTCAGCGCACCTTCCGCACCCGCATCCGGCGTCCACGCCGCATCGAGGTCGAACGTGCCTCCCTCCACGCCGCGCCACACGCCCTGGAGGAGCGCAAGGTCACCCGACGTGATCGTGCCCATCCAGCGGCCGACCGCCGGGTCGTACCCGACCGTCACCGGGGCCCGTCCTTCACCCGCCTCCACGACACCGTCGATGCGGACCTCATTCTCTTCCCGCGCGAGCGACACGTCACGCACCGTCACGTCCGGCAGGTCCAGGCGGGAATCCTCGAGGCGGACACGCGCATCGCGCAGGGTGAGAGCCTCGAGCGTCACGGGCACGCTCGGAATCGCGCCGCCCGCGTTCACGTCGAGCGCGCCCGGTGCCGCGACGAGCTCCACACCGTCCGCCTCAAGACGAACGGGAACGGTGCGGGTCCCCCACCGAGGCAGGCGCCAGGTCACGTCGAGTGCTTCGACGTGCAACCGAGTCGCATCCCGCTCGATGGTGGCCTCTTCCAGGCGAACGCCGCGCCACAAGTTGCCCGAAGACGCGTCGACGGTGAGGGTCCATCCTGCCTCGGCTGCAGCGGCCGTCAGGCCGTCCAGCGCTGCACGACGCACCGTCGGCGTGCCGGGCAACCACCATGCCAGCAACAGCACCAGAAGGAGGAGGGAGAGGGGGACGATCGAGCGTCTCGTCATGAATCGTAGCCACCACACGCGGCTTCGTCATGGTAGCACCGAGCCCCGCATGCGCGCCGCCCGGGATGCACCTTCCCGACGCTCGAAAGCGTCGCGCCTGCGCGGTCGCGAGGAGGCGCCTGCGGTACCATGCGCCGCATGAATGAGGACGTGCACCGCCTCACTGCGCTCATCTCCGGTCGCGTGCAAGGCGTCGGGTACCGCGCGTTTGCGCGGCGACACGCCATCGACTTGGGGTTGGCGGGCTCGGCCGAGAATCTCGCTGACGGTCGCGTGGAGGTCGTTGCCGAAGGACCGCGCAGTGAACTCGAGCAGCTCCTCGTGTTCCTCCGGCGTGGTCCGGTCCACGCCTCCGTGGCGTCCATCGAACGGCACTGGGCGCAGGGGGGAGGACTCCGTGGCTTCCACGTCTATTGACGTGCCTGCACCGCTCGGCACTGCGGCGCTCGACGCGGTCCCTGGCGTGCTGGGCAGCATTGCGCGTGAACGTGCCGAGGCGTACCGCAGTGCGGACGTGCCGCAGGGCGGCGACGCGCCTCTCCGCCCCGGCGAGTCCGGCGCATTCGTCAACGCGCTTGCGGGTACTGGACTCGCCTTCATCACCGAGATCAAGCGTGGCAGTCCATCGCAGGGCGCCATCGCCGACCTCGACCCGGTCGAGGCGGCCCGCGCGTACGTTACGGGCGGCGCCGCCGCCCTATCGGTCCTGACCGAACCCAAGCATTTTGGGGGTGCGCTCGAGCACCTCCGCGCCGTGACGCAATCCCAACCCCTTCCCGCCATGCGCAAGGAGTTCATCGTGCACCCGCAGCAGGTGCTCGAGGCCAGCGGGGTGGGTGCGCAAGCGGTTCTGCTCATCGCCGCCGTCCTCGGGGACGACCTCGCCTCGTACCTCGCGTATGCACACGCCCTGGGTCTCGATGCGTTGGTGGAAGTGCACGACGAACGGGAACTCGATCGTGCGCTCGAGTCAGGCAGCACGCTGATTGGCGTGAACAATCGAGATTTGACGACCTTGCACGTCGATCTGGCCGTTGCGCCGCGCGTCATGGAAGCCGCGCGCTTGGCGGGCTATGCGGGTCTTCTCGTCGCCGAATCGGGCTACCGAACGGGGGAAGACCTCGCCGCCGTGCTTGGACTTGCCGACGCCGTCCTCGTCGGGACGTCGCTGGCAGGGTCTGGCGACTTGACGGGGAGCCTCCAGCGACTGCGTCGCGAGGTGCATGACCTCGAACGGGAGCGAGCTTCGTGACGCCCGCCGCGACGGAAACGATCGTCATCACCGGCGCGTCGAGCGGCATTGGGCATGCCACCGCCCGCCTTCTCTCTGCGCCGTCGCGCACCCTCGTGCTCATGGGCCGCAATGCCGATGCGCTTGGAGGCGTTACGCGCGAGGTGGAGGCGGCCGGCGCGACGGCGGTGTCCGTCACGCTCGACCTAACCGACGTGCTGGCGGTCCAGCGCTTCACCGCTTCGTTCGATGCGCCCGTCACGGCACTCGTGCACAGCGCCGGACTTGCCTCCCTCGGAACGCTCGAGACGCTCGATCCGGCCGACGTGGAGGCGCACATGCGCATCAACGTGCAAGCGCCGGTGACGTTGACGCAAGGGCTTCTCCCGAACCTACGGGCGGCGCGTGGCACGGTCGTGTTCGTCAACTCGGGCGCCGGTTTGCGTGCCCGAGCCGGGTGGGGTGCGTACGCGGCCAGCAAGTTCGCGCTTCGCGCGGTGGCCGACGCACTTCGTGAGGAAGAGGGAGACCGTCTGCGCGTCACGTCCATCTATCCGGGTCGGACCGATACCCCCATGCAGGTGGGGGTGCGGGCTCAGGAGGGTGGAGCGTACGAGCCGGAGGCGTACCTCACGGCGGAGGACGTGGCCCGCTCGATCGTGCACGTCGTGGAGGCGCCCGCCGGCGTGAGCGTTCCCGACCTGTCGGTCCGGCCGTCGTGAACCTCGTGGACGGGTACGATTCGGTCATGGTGCGACGCCAAGCGGTGAACGAGTCAACGCCATTGGGCGCACATGCATCTCGCATGGGGTTGCGAGGGGTGCTTTGCGTCCTCGCGCTCACGCTCGCGGTCGTTGCACACGCTCAACCCTCGGCGAGCGACGTGGTGACGAGTGCAGCACGCCTCGAAGTCCTCCCTGCAGGAGACCAGACGTTCGACCTGCTCACCGGCGAAACGGTGCTTCCCGAGGGCGGCACGATTCGTGACCGCGTGACCGGATTGGCGCTCGAAGCGGCCATCATTCGATTGCAGGAGGGCGTGTACATCGAAGCGGACGAGGTCATGGCGCGCCGGGACGGCGTGACGTTCGAGGCGGCACGCCTCCTCGTGGATCTCGAGCGCCTCGTGGCCACCACGCCCGAAGGGGTTTCGTTTCGCGGTGCAGGACTCGACGTGAAGGCGGTCCTCGCCGAGATCGACTTCACGCTCGAGGTCGTACGGTTCGAAGAGCCCGTCGCGGAGCGCCCTGCATTCGAGGCGCGCGCCTTCCTGCTCGATCTTGCTGGCGGGGACGCGCTTCTGCTTGGACCCTACGCCTACGAAGAGGGCATCGTCACGCTGCGCGATGACCGGGAGGACGCCAAGCTGCAACTCACCGCCGTCACGCAAGACGATGGGACGCGCACGTACCGCGCCTCGAGCATCGTGGATGACGCCCTTCTCGAACGGTTCGACACGGTCCGTTGACGCGCGCGGGCATCACGCTCGGGTTGGCTTGTCTCCTGACGGGCCTGGCTTGGGCGGGCGCGCAAGCGTGGCCTGAGGCGCTGGACGTGCCCCGCGACGCGGAGAGCCTCGAGGCGTTGCTCACGCCCGCGATCGGGGTGGCGTGTGCAGGGGAGGCCACCCAGGTCGACATTGCGGGCGTTGGGCGCGCCCGCTTCGATGACGTCACCTTCGATGCGGCCGCGGGAACGGGCCGGCTCGAAGGAGGCGTGTGCATCGAGCTCGATGGTCTCGAAATTCGCCTTCGCGTGCAAACCGTCAACCTGGCCGGACTCAACGTCCTCGAGGGGCAGCCGGTGAGGCCCACGCTCGAGACCGATCTCGCGGCACTCGATTTCGGAGGTTGGCGCGTCTGGATTCGCTCGCTCGAAGGTTCGCTCGATGCCTTGGTGTTCGGGTCCACGGTACTCGTCGGTCCCGGCGCCATCGGACTCGCGTCGGGGGGTGGCGTGCGGAATGGGGTGCCCGAACTGCATGACGTGGCGCTCGTCACCGACCGGTACCTCCTTCGAGCTCGCCAAGCCCGGTTCGAGGGTGACGCCATCGCACTTGTGGACGTCGAGGCAACGACCTGCGCCTGTCTCGATGCACCGTTCCGGCTGCTCGGGGACGCTGCAGAGGTCGCCTGGTCGCAGGCGCCCACGCTCGGCACGATTCGTGCGCCGCGTGTCGTGCTGAGGGGTGTGACGGTGCCGCTCGGGGGAACCGCGACGCTCGGTCCAGAAGGCGTGGCGTTGGATCTACCCGTCACCGTGCGGCGCGACGACACGCTCGGCACGATGCTTGGCGTGCGAACCCCCAACCTCCGCCCGTCCGACGTCGCGTGGGGTGTCGCGTCGCAACCGTCGCTCGGTCCGTGGATCGATGCCAAGCTCGAGGGGGAAGACCGCACCGTTCGCCTCACCGCGGACCAAAGGGGCGTCGCGGGTACCTACCGCGAGGCGTGGGGCACCCTCGCAGGCGCGAAGCTCGCAGGGGTGGTGACGATGGACCTGGTGGACGGACCGCACCTCGTGACGGCCGGCGTCAAGGCGGAGCGAGGCTTCACGGGCTCCACGCCATCTTCGGCATGGACGTTCGATGGCACGCTCGGGACCGACATCGGTGCATTCCTGCAACCCGCGCTTGGGGACGCCAGCCTCGTGGGCGGCTACGCCCCCCTGGCGCTCGACGGGATTCTTCGCAGTTCGCTGGCTCCAAACCTGAGCGTGGAGGTGCAGGCGGAGGCAGGCCCCGTTCTCTGGACCGATCACCGCGAAGCACCCGAAGCGGCCTTTGCGGCCCGTCTTCGCGTGCAACCCAGCCTCACCTTCGCGGGTCAGGGGTGGGAGGGCACGCTCGCGGGTACGCGGCAATTCGTTCGGGGTGTTTCGAACGTGGCTCGGTTCGACGAGGAGGCGGTCGCCCGCCTCGAGGGAACCGTCAGGTGGGGAGACGACGCTCGCGGGGCGACGCTCGACGTGGCCTGGCGCATGCCACCCGAGACGGTGGGAGCGGAACGCCTCCGTGCTCGCGCGCACCTCACGTGGCCCGTCCAGGGTGGGTGGACCGTCCAAACGACGGGTGAGGTGCGCATGGCCGGTCTGGTCGGGGGTGACGAGGACGATGCCTACCTGAACGCCGCTGCGACCGCCACCCGCGAGTTGGGAACGCAGTTCGGAATCGACGCCCGACTCGCCCTGCCGGGCGGGACGTTGACGCAGCTCGATTTGGACGTGCGCCAACCGTTCACGTTCACGCACGAAGCGCGCATCGTGACGCTCACGCCCCACCTCATGCTGGACGTCGCCTCCACCTGGCGCGAGGTTCCCCTCCTCGCGGGCCACGGGGTGCAGGTTGCCGTGACCGACTGCTGCGTGACGCTCACCGCGGGGTACGAAGCCGACGCTGACGGCTGGTCGATCGACGTGGGGGTCGACCTGCCGCCCTTCCGGCTCGCGGGCAATCCCGACGTTGCGCTTCCCAACGTCCCTGCGTTGTACGGTGACGACCGGTGAAGCGCGTCGACCGTGCCCTCCTCGCAGAAGCCCTCCCCGCACTCGTGGCTGGCGCCCTCCTGTACGCGGTGTTGGCCGTCACGAGCTCGACCCTCCCGCGCCTCACGTGGCTCGTCGGCGCGGACGTGTTTCGACTCCTCGCCTGGCTTGCAGCGCAACTCCCCACCGCCTTCGCGCAAACGCTTCCCATCGCCATGGTCCTGTCCGTGCTCCTCACCTTCGGTCGCATGGAGGGGGACCGCGAGTTGCTCGCCCTGCGGGCGGGTGGCCTGCCCCTCGGCCGCGTGATCGCGCCCATGCTGCTCCTGGGCGCCCTCGCGACGGTGGGCACCCTGTCGCTCTACCAGTGGGTGACACCCCGCACGCACGCTTGGATTGCCACCGAGTACTGGCGCATGACGGCGGGCGGGACGGGATTGTTCCGCCTGGCAGGGCAGGCGCTCCCCGTCGGGGAGTTCACCCTCACCTTCGAACGGACGGTGGGATCAGGCTCGCGCATCGAAGGGGTTCGCATCGAGCGCTGGGAAGGCGACCGCCTCACCCTCCTCCGGGCACGCGAAGCGCAATTCGTGGGAACCGAACTCGTGCTACGCGGTTACCGCACGCAGGTGTTCGACCTCGCCGCGCTCGACGTGCCCGTCGAGAGTGCCGATGCGACGCTGCAGGATCTCGTGCGTCTCGACAACCGGAGTGCCGATCCGGACGCCGAACTTCGCGTGTCGGTGGGTGTCGACGAGGAGGAACTCGTGGCGCGCTACTCGCGGGGCGGCTTCGAGGATGACCGGTCCCTCACCGAGCTGCACACCGCCTGGCAAACCGGCAACGTGGGGGAGACCGAACGCAGGAACGCCGGGACGCTCCTCATGCGACGCCTGGCCGAGCCGTTCGCCAACCTCGCGTTGCTTCTCGTCGCCCTGCCCCTCTCCCTCGGGTGGGCGCGCGGTCGGGGCGTGGCGTTCGGCCTTTCGCTCGTCGTGACGCTCGCCTGGTACCTCCTCTCCACGCTCGGGCAGTTCGCCGCGCAGTCGGGCAGCCTGCCCGTCACGCTGGGTCCATGGGTCGCCAACCTCACCCTCGGTGCGCTCGGACTCGTCCTGCTTGTTCGGCTCCGAACACGCTGACCCTCCGTTGCCCCAACCCTCCAGCCATGCGTGTCGTGGTGGTACCTTGTTGACCTGATGGACGGGCTGTTCGGCACGCTTGCCGAGAAACTCAGCTACCTCGAGCCAAGCCAAGTGCAACGCGTCGAAGCGGCCTTTCACGTGGCCGACCGCGCGCATGATGGCGTGAAGCGCCGCTCGGGCGAGCCGTACATCACGCACCCCGTCGAGGTCACCGGCCTGCTCGCCGACATGCGGCTCGACGTCGATGCGCTTTGCGCCGGTTTGCTTCACGACACGGTCGAGGACACGGAATTGACGTTCGACGACGTCGAGGATCAATTCGGTCCCGCCGTCCGTCGCATCGTCGAGGGCGAAACGAAGATCAGCAAGCTCGCCGTGCGCGTGTACGCCGACGAGCAATCGGAGAACCTGCGACAAATGCTGCTGTCGATGGTGAGCGACGTGCGCATCATCCTCGTCAAGCTTGCCGACCGGCTGCACAACATGCGCACGCTGGCCGTCATGCCGCCCCACAAGCAGCAACGCATCGCCAAGGAAACCATGGAGATCTTCGCCCCCCTCGCGCACCGCCTGGGGATCAACCACATCAAGAACGAGCTCGAGGACCTGTCGTTTCAGTACCTGGAGCCCGAACGCTTTCAGCAGCTCTCACGCCAAGTGTGGTTGCGGCACGCCGAACGTGAACGCGTGGTGCAGGACGCCATTGGCACGTTCGAGGACCGCCTGGAGGCGGAAGGGCTTGCGTTCGAACTGTCGGGCCGCAGCAAACACTTGTACTCGATTCACCGCAAGATGCAGCGGGACAACAAGGGTCTCGACCAGATCTTCGATTTGACCGCCATCCGAGTCGTGATCGACCCGGCCGAATCGAGTACGGATCTGGTGGGGGAGGAGGCCGAGAAGGCGGTGTGTTACCGCGCGCTCGGCATCGTGCACAGCCTCTGGACACCCATTCCGGGACGGTTCAAGGATTACGTGGCGGTTCCCAAACCGAATGGCTACCAGAGCCTCCACACGACCGTCATGGGCTCGCTCGGACAACCCATCGAGGTGCAGATTCGGACGCGCGCCATGCACGAAATCGCCGAGTTCGGGGTCGCCGCGCACTGGGCGTACAAGGAGGGGCTCGAGGATCGCGCCGAGGTGCAGAAGCGCCTCACCTGGATGCAGCAGCTGCTCGAGGCGGACGAGGATGCCGAGAGCGCCATGGCGTTCGTCGATGCCGTCAAGCACGACCTGCTCGGCGAGCGGGTGTTGGTCTTCACGCCGGCGGGGGACGTGTTGAACCTGCCGCTCGGCAGTACCCCCATCGACTTTGCGTACCAGGTGCACACCGAGGTGGGTCACCGCTGCATCGGGGCGCGCGTGAATGGGGACATCGTGCCGCTCGGGCATGAACTCGCCACGGGCGACCGGGTGGAGGTGTTGACGAACCGGAGCAGTCACTACGGCCCGAGCCAGGACTGGTTGAACCTCACGGTCACGCGTAGCGCGAAGCAGAAGATCCGGCATTGGTTCCGGGCGCAGGAACGCACCGAGAAGCTCGAGGTGGGGAAGCGGGCGTTGGAGCGCGCATTGCGCCGGAAGAACCTGCCGGTCGCGTCGCTCACGACGCGCGCGAAGCTCGACGGTGCGACGCACACGCTGTTGTCGAGCGACAGTAGTGAGGACCTGTTCCTCGCCTTGGCGAACAAGCGGCTGCACCCGCGACAGGTCGTGGAGGTGCTTGCACCCGAGACGATCGCGACGCGTAAGAAGAGCGTTCCGACGCACGTGCCGGAACGAAAGAGCGTGAGTGGCGTGTTCGTGGACGGTCTCGATGCGCCCGCCAACCTTGCGCAGTGCTGCGCGCCGGTGCGGGGCGATGACGTGGTGGGGTACATCACGCGGGGTCGGGGCGTGAGCGTGCACCGGGTGGACTGCCCGAACGTGCGGCACTTGATGGCGAGTGAGCAGGAGCGGTTCGTGAACGTGAACTGGGACTTGCCGTCGGGCGAGGTGTTCCCGGTCGATTTCGAGGTGCAGGGCATCGACCGTCCCGGGTTGCTCAAGGACGTGCTGGACGTGCTCGATGGCATGTCGAAGAGCGCATCGCGGGTGAGTGCGGACGTGCAATCGTCGACCGAGGCGCGCATCTACTTCCGGATCGACGTGCGGGACCAGGGGGAGATCGAGTTCGTGAAGGAAATGATGGGACGGATCGCTGACGTGACGCGCGTGTACCGCAGTCGACCGGGTTTGAAGGCGTGAGCGAAGCGTCACGCGTTTCCGTGTTGTTCGTCTGCCTGGGCAACATTTGCCGCAGCCCCACGGCGGAGGGTGTCTTCCGCAGGAAGGTGCAGGAGGCTGGCCTCGAGGCGCGTGTGCACGTCGATTCGGCCGGGACGGGAGATTGGCACGTGGGTCGTCCGCCCGATGCGCGGATGATGGAGGCGGCGTCGAGGCGCGGGCTCGACCTGTCGATGCTGCGAGCGCGGCAGGTGACGCGCGATGACTTCGACGCGTTCGACGTGGTCGTGGCGATGGACGCCACCAACTTGGAGGACCTTGAGGCGCTTGCGCCTGGAAGGGCGGTTCGCATGCTCGACTTCGCGCCGCACCTGCCCGAGCGCGACGTGCCCGACCCGTACTACGGGGGTGGCGAAGGGTTCGAGCGGGTGCTGGACCTGATCGAGGTGGCGGCGGAGGGCCTGCTCGACGAGGTGAAACGCCGGCTACGCGCCTCCTAAAGGCACGAAAACGCCCCGCCGGGAACCAACGGCGCCTGACGATCACCCCTTATGGCTGCTCCTTCCGGCCTGACCAGGTTCGGGGGTCGCCACCGCGTTGGACCGGCGGGGCGCCCAGAAGGTACCACGCTCCTTGGGGGGAACCCGGTCGCGTCGTTGTGGGTCGCTTGGAGGTTTGTGCAGTTTGCCCTACCCCCAGGATGCGGCGGGGCGTAGAGTGGTTTTGAAGGATTGGGCATTGGGCTCGATCCGGCACTTTCAGGGGCTACGAACTCTATTCATTCTTCATTCGTAGCGCCGCAACGGGAGGAGCGCACCATGCGCAACGTTCGGAACCAGGGCTTCACGCTCATCGAACTCTTGATCGTGATTGCCATCATCGGGATTCTCGCCGCCGTGTTGATCCCCAACCTGCTCGATGCTCGCTCGCGGGCGTTCGATGCGGGTACGCAGGCGTGCCTGCGGGAGATCGCGACGGTGGAGGAGATCAACATGATCGACGACGGCGAGTACGATAATGCTGCCACGGTCGCGGACGGCATCACGGCGTGCAGTGACGTCACGGTTGCCGTCAACGGAGGGTCGGCCTCGTCGTACTCGTACTCGGGAAGCCACGCCAACAGCGACGCCACGTTCTACGTGACGCCGGACGGTGGCGTGACTGACACCGATCCTGCCGGAGGCGCATAGGGGCTAGCAGGGTAAACCCTAGACCTAGACATGCAGGTACGTGGCGCGCCCTCACTCCGGTGGGGGCGCGTCTCTTGCGGTACACTTCGCGCCATGACGCCCATGGGCGTCACCGATCGCGAGCAGGTGAGGGACCTGGCCCCATGACCCTGCGGCAACCCGTGGTCATCTTCATGGGTGCCCCTTCCAGCCGGAGCGGACGTTACGATGATGGTTCGCGAAGGGAAGATCGGGGCGGAACGCCTCATCTTCGTGGGCTGCGTCCCACGAGCGGGACGAGAGGAGGCGAACCATGCACGATGACGACGACGTGACTCAGAAGTCGGAAGGGTTTGCCACCCAGCAACTCCACGCCGGTCTAGGGCCCGACCCTGCCACGGGTGCGAGGGCCGTACCGATCTACGCCACGAGCTCCTACGTGTTCGACTCGACCGAGCATGCCGAGCGCCTGTTCGCCGGCGTCGAGCCGGGCAACCGCTACGCGCGCGTGGAGAACCCCACGGCGCAGGCGTTCGCCGACCGGCTTGCCGCGCTCGAAGGTCGACCGGCCGGGTCGGCCGTCCCCCTGGCGAGCGGCCAGGCGGCCACGACGGCCGTGATGCTCACGCTCGCGAAGCCGGGCGGCACGTGGCTCGTGAGTGATCAACTGTTCGGCGGGACCGCTTCGGTCGCCCGAAAACTGCTGCAACCGTTCGGCGTCACGGTGCGCAGCGTCGCGCCCGAGGCGGACGCGATTGCCGCTGCGGGGAGCGACGACGTGGTGGGCGTGTGGGTGGAAACCATCGCCAATCCAAGTGGTCACGTGCCCGACCTGCCCGCCCTCGCCGAAGCCGCACATGCCATGGGCGCGCCCCTCGTCGTGGACAACACGTGGGGCGCAGGGGGGTACCTCTGCCGACCGTTCGAGCATGGGGCGGACGTGGTGGTGCACTCCGCCACGAAGTGGATTGGTGGGCACGGCACGGCCATTGGGGGTGCCGTGGTGGATGGTGGGCGGTTCGACTGGGCTGCCCAACCCGACCGGTTCCCCGCCTTCGCGCGCCGTGACGTGCATGGGCGAACCATGCGTGACCGCGCCCCAGGCGCGCCCCTCGCTGCGCAGGTGGTGGATCTGGGTTTGATGACCATGGGCATGACGATGTCGCCCCACACGGCGTTCACGCTTCTGCAGGGGCTCGAAACCTTGGATCTTCGGGTGCAGCGCGCGTGCGACAACGCCCTCGCGCTCGCCCAGGCGCTTGGCGAGGTGGAGGGCATCGAGGCGGTGATCTACCCGGGCCTCGAGGCGCATGTCTCGCATGCAACGGCACGGCGCGTGCTCCGGAACGGCTTCGGGTCAGTGCTTGGGCTTTGCTTCGCGAGTGAAGCGTTGGCGCGAGCGACCATCGACCGGTTCCAACTCGTCAGTCACCTCGCCAACATTGGGGACGCCAAGACCGTGGCGATTCACCCCTGGACCACGACGCACGCCAGCCTCAACGATGATGCGAAGCGTGCGGGCGGCGTCACGCCCGACCTCGTCCGCCTCTCGGTGGGGATCGAAACGGTGGACGACGTCCTCGCCGACGTGACGCGGGCGGTGCAGGCGGCCCGCGAGGCCCTGGCGGCTCAGCCACCGGGTTCACGGTGAAGGAACGCAGTCAACGCCGACCCGAACCGTCGGCGTCACCGCTCCGGCTCGTACACGAGACATGGGGGGACCACGAAGCGTTGCTCGCCCGCACGCGCACCGTGTCGGGTGGACGCTTGGGGCAAGTCGATACCCGCAGCCTGACCGTCGCCACGCCCGACGCGCCGCTCGAACTGCAGCGGGGTGGCGTGCTAAGGCACGTGGACGTCGCATTCGAAACGTACGGCACGTTGAACGAGGCGGGGGACAACGCCATCCTCATTTGCCATGCCCTCACCGGCAGTGCGCACGCCGCGGGCGTGCACGAGGGGGGACAGGTGCCCGGGTGGTGGGATCCACTCATCGGCCCTGGAAAGGCGATCGATACCGACCGCTGGTTCGTTGTGAGCAGCAACGTGCTGGGTGGATGCTACGGCACGACGGGACCCTCGAGCGTGGATCCGGAGGGGGGCGAGCGGTACGGACCGTCGTTCCCTCGCTACACGATTCGCGACATGGTGCACGTGCAGAAGCGGCTCGTCGACGCCTTGGGCGTCACGCACCTCGCCTCGGTCATCGGTGGGTCCATGGGCGGCATGCACGTCCTCGAGTGGGCGGCGTTATACCCGGAGAGGGTGGGATCGATCGTGCCGATTGCGAGTTGCGCACGGCACTCCGCCTGGGCCATTGGCCTGAACGAGGTGGCGCGTCGCGCCATCGCGTCCGACCCGGCGTGGCAGGAGGGTCGCTACGCACCCGACGCGCAACCCGAATCGGGGCTCGGTCTCGCGCGTGCCATCGCGATGCTGTCGTACCGGAGCCACGATTCGCTCGAGGCGAAGTTCGGTCGGGAACGCGTGTCGTCCGAGCGGCATGCGGGTGCGGTCGAGGGAGGGTCGCGGAGCGACGAGTTGAGTCGCGCCCTCTCGGTCGGCTTCGAGATCGAGAGTTACCTCGCGTACCACGGTGTGCAGCTGTCCCGGCGTTTCGACGCGAACACGTACCTGTACCTCACCCGGGCCATGGATGAGCATGACGTGGCGGAGGGGCGGGGTCGCCTCGCGGACGTGTTGGCGGCAATGACGATGCCCGCCCTGGTGATGGGGATCGATACCGACGTGCTATACCCGGAACGCGAGCAGCGCATTCTGGTCGAGCACATGCCGAATGCGCGCTACGAGGTGCTCCGCAGCCCGCATGGACACGATGCGTTCCTCATCGAGTTTCCACAACTCGCCGCGCAGTTGCGACGCTTCCTGTCCTCGCTGTCTTGACGGCGGGCGCTAGCTGAGCACGGCCTGCGCGACGGTCTCGGCCACGCGGGTCACGTCGTCCGTCGTCAGGTAGGGATGGATCGGGAGGGAGATCACGCGGTTGCATACGGCACGCGTGACGGGGACTGGGTCGTGCCTTCCGGATCCCGCCTCGGCGAGGGCGGGCTGGTCGTTCAAGGGGAGGGGGTAGAAGTGCTGGTGCGCAATGCGCGCCGCATCGAGTGCAGCCCGGGCGGGTGCCACGCGGTCTTCGGGGAGTTGCACCGTGAACTGGTGGAACACGTGGGCGGGGTGCAGCGGCGGGAGGGTGACGCCGTCGAGGTTGCCGAGGACGGCTTGGTACGTCTCGGCGTGCGCGCGTCGGGTCGCGGTTTGCTGGGCGAGGTGGGGAAGCTTCACGCGGAGGATGGCCGCCTGGATGGCGTCGAGGCGCGAGTTGTAGCCGGTCACTTCGTTGACGTACTTCGCGTCGGGTCGGGACCCGTGGTTGCGGAGTTGCCGAATCCTCGCGGCAATCGCCGGATCGTGGGTGGTGACCAGGCCGGCGTCGCCGTACGCGCCGAGCGTCTTGGTGGGGTAGAAGCTGAAAGCGGCGGCGTCGCCGAGCGTGCCGACGGCGTGCCCGTTGAGCCCACTGCGCTGCGCGTCGCTGCACCCCCCGTCGCAGTGAACGCAGGGCGCAGCGTAGCGCGCGCCAAACGCCTGCGCGGCATCCTCGAGGATGACCAGGTCGTGCGCGTCCGCCAGGTCGCGCAGGGCGGCCATGGGCGCGGGGAGACCGAAGAGGTGGACGGGCAACAGGGCGCGGGTGCGTTCATTGATGAGCGGCGGCACCGTGGCGGGGTCGAGGTTGAGGGTGACCGGGTCGATGTCGGCGAAGCGGGGGGTGGCTCCGACCTGCACGATGGCTTCGGCGGTGGCGAAGAAGGTGAAGGGGGTGGTGATGACCTCATGACCGGGACCGACGTCGAGGGCGCGCAGCGCGAGCACGAGCGCATCGGTGCCGCTGTTCACGCCGATGGCGTGATGCGCGCCGAGATGCTCGGCGGCTTCACGTTCGAACGCGTCGACTTCGGGCCCCCCGATGAACGCGCCCGATTCGAGGATACGGGCGATGGCGGCGTCGATGTCGGGGCGGAGCTCGGCGACCTCGCGGGCGAGGTCGAGCATGGCGATGGCTTGCGGTTCTTGCGCCGGTTCGCTCACGCAGCCGCCTCTTCGCGGCGGG
>CAJXWR010000029.1 GCA_913062675.1 uncultured Trueperaceae bacterium | reverse complement strand
AACGCGATGGCTCGTTCGTCGCCGTCGACCAACCCGACCTCGAAATCGAACGGGGTGAAATCGTTGGTTTCCTTGACCCAACGGTGCGGGCAAGACGACGACGCTTCGCATGCTGGCCGGGCTCATTCGACCGACGTCGGGTCGAGCCAGCATTCTCGACCAACCGGTCCCCGGCCCGAACCTGAGGCGCGTGGGCACGATGATCGAGGAACCCAGCTTCTACCCGTACCTGACCGGTCGCGCCAACCTCCGCTACGCCGCCCTGCTGCACGGTGGCGTGAGCGAAGCACGCATCGACGAGGTGCTGCACTTCGTGCGCATGGAGAACGCGGCCAACAAGAAGGTGCGCGCCTACTCGCAAGGGATGCGGCAACGGCTCGGTCTGGCACGCGCCGTGCTCCACGAACCGGACCTGCTGCTCCTCGACGAACCCACGAACGGTCTCGACCCCGTGGGCATTGCGGAGATTCGCGAGAACCTGCGAACCATCGCGCGTCAGGGCGTCACGATTCTCGTCAGCAGCCACATCCTGGCGGAGATCGAGAAGCTCGTCACGCGCGTCGTCGCGATCGAACGGGGACGTGTCCGCTACGACGGGTCGCTTCGCAACCTGGTCGACCGCGTGGTGGAGCGCATCGTGACGTTGCGACTCGAGGCGATGGACGTTGAGAAACTGCGTTCCGCCTTGAGCGACGAGGCGATCCGGGGTGACGCCGTGACGCTCGCGGAGGCCCAGGACCCGCATGAGGCGCGCGTCCGCGTTCCCCACGCCGAGATTCCTGGCTTGTTGCGCCGCCTCGTCACGGCAGGCGTGGACCTGACCGAGGTGCGCAGCGAGGGTGATGACCTCGAGGGCGCCTACCTGCGCTTGTTGCGCGAGGATGGGAGGCCCGCATGAAGGCCGTGTGGCGCGTCATTCAAGCCGAATGGTTCAAAGGGTTGCGCAAGCGCCGCCTGTACGTGCTCGCCGGCCTGTGGTGGGTGCTGCTTCCCGTCCTGACGATCGTGCTGGCCCGCGTCCTACAAACCACCGTGTCGGGGTCGTTCGTCGACGAGACCGGCATTCTCGTACCCACGGCACTGCAGGCGATCGCCTCCCCCAATGGGGCGGCGGGCGTGCAGCTCGCGATTCCCGCGTTCCTCTCCCCGAGCGCGTACGTACTCGCCGTGACCCTGCTGACCGCGGCTGCGATTGGTGAGGAGCGCAGTCACAACATGTGGAAGACGACGCTCGTCGCCGAACCGTCCCGCCTGGCCGTGTTGTGGGGCAAGCTCATCACCGTCATGCTGCAACTCGGACTGCTCACGGTGGGCGCCTTCCTGACCGGCGTGCTGGCCGGCGCGATCGGCTCGACCTTCCTCGGTACGAACTGGAGCGGGGACTGGGGCGCGCTGATCGTCTTGTACGTGCGTCAATGGCTGCACCTCACGAGCCTCACGCTGCTCGCCGCCCTGCTCATCTTCGTGCTTCGCAACGTCACGCTGGGCATCGTCGCGACGTTCTTCCTGCCGGTGTTCCTGGAGGGTCTCTACTCCATCTGGCGGGCGACGGTCGGCTTCCAGCCGCTCAACCGCTTCAACGCGCTGTTTCAGGCGCTCGAACTGCAGCAGACGCTCGAGGCCTTGCCTCGCTGGTTCTTCACGAACAACCTGTACCTCCCGGCGAGGAGCGTGGCGGAACCGTTGACGCGCGATCTCGCAGCGAACGCAGCCGACCTCCAGGACAGTCCCTTTGCCATGCTGCTCGGCAGCGATTTGACGTTGTCGCACGCGGCGTGGGTCATGGCGCTGTACGGCGTGGTGTTCGCCGTGCTGCTCAGCATCGCGTTCGTGCGGAGGGACGTGTCTTGACGCCCTCACCCGAGCCTCTGAACGCGGAGCGCTTGCGTGCCTTGATGCGTGAGCGCATCCTCGTTCTCGATGGCGCGATGGGCACGATGATTCAACGTGAGGTTCTCGACGAGAACGACTTTCGTGGCGAGCACTTCGCCGACCACCCAACCCCACTTCAAGGCGCCAACGACCTGCTGAGCGTCACGCGTCCGGACCTCATCGAGGGCATCCACCGGGCGTACCTCGAGGCGGGTGCGGACATCATCGAGACGAACACCTTCTCGAGTACGAGCGTCGGGCTTGCCGATTACGGGCTGGAGGCGCACGTGCGCGAGATCAACCTCGCGGCAGCGCGACTGGCTCGCCGCGCGGCCGACGCCTTCTCGACCCCGGAACGGCCTCGCATCGTGGCTGGTTCCGTCGGACCGACGAACCGCACGGCGTCGATGAGTCCTGACGTGGAGAACCCCGGCTTCCGGGCGGTGACCTTCGACGAATTGGCGGCGTCGTACCAGGAGCAGGTGGAAGCGCTCATCGAGGGTGGTTGCGACGTCATCCTGATCGAGACGGTCTTCGACACGCTGAACGCCAAGGCGGCGCTGTACGCGTGCGACGCGGCAAGCGAGGCATTGGGCCGAGAGGTTCCGGTGATGATCAGTGGCACGATCACTGACGCGTCGGGACGCACCCTTTCGGGGCAGACGCTCGAGGCCTTCTGGGCGTCGGTGCAACACGCGCCGCTCGTGTCGGTGGGCCTCAACTGCGCGCTTGGACCCGACGCGTTGCGTCCGTACGTGGAGGAGTTGTCGCGCCTCGCATGGGTTCCGACGACGGTGCACCCGAACGCCGGTCTGCCCAATGCGTTTGGCGGCTACGACGAGACGGCGGAAGCGATGGCCGCCGTGCTCGACGACTTCCTCGCCGAGGGTTTCGTGAACGTGATTGGCGGCTGCTGCGGAACCACGCCGGAGCACATCGCCGCCTTCGCTGCGATCGCCTCCCGCGCGACGCCTCGCGTTCCACCGGAGCGCGACGGCTTACCGCGCTTCAGTGGCCTCGAACCGCTCGTGATTCGCGAGGAAACGAATTTCGTGAACGTTGGCGAGCGTACGAACGTGACGGGCTCCCGCAAGTTCCTTCGCCTGATTCGAGAGGGTGCGTACGACGAGGCGCTCGACGTGGCGCGCGAGCAGGTCGAGGGCGGCGCGCAGATGATCGACGTCAACATGGACGAGGGGATGCTCGACGCGCCCGCCGAGATGGTGCGCTTCCTCGACCTGCTGGCCTCCGAACCGGAAATCGCGCGGGTACCCGCGGTGGTGGATGCGAGCGACTTTGCGGTCCTTCGCGCAGGCTTGACGCGCCTGCAGGGACGCAGCCTCGTGAATTCGCTCAGTTTGAAGGAGGGGGAGGCCGCCTTCCTCACGGCGGCGCGCGAGGTGCGACGTTTGGGGGCAGGCGTCATCGTCATGGCGTTCGACGAGCAGGGGCAGGCGGACACGCTCGAGCGGCGCATCAAGATTGCCGAACGCGCCTACGAATTGTTGACGCGTGAGGTCGGGTTCCACGGCGAGGAGATCGTGTTCGACCCGAACGTCTTCCCGGTCGCCACGGGTCTCGAGGAGCACCGGCGGTACGCACTGGACTTCTTCGAAGCCGTGCGGTGGATCAAGCGCAACCTGCCGGGCGCCCTCACGTCGGGCGGTATCAGCAATGTCTCGTTCTCGTTCCGCGGCAAGCCGCGCGTCCGGGAGGCCATGCATGCCTCGTTCCTGTATCACGCGCGGCAGGCGGGGCTCGACATGGGGATCGTGAACCCCTCGATGCTCGAGGTGTACGAGGAGATCGAGCCGCAACTTCTCGAGCTGGTCGAGGACGTGCTGCTCGACCGGCGTGACGATGCGACCGAGCGGTTGGTGGCATACGCCGAGGCGGACAGTTCTCAAGCCGCTGCGGGTCGCGCCGCGGACGATTCCTGGCGTGAACTCCCGGTGGCGGAACGAATGCGTCACGCTCTGGTGAAGGGAATCGACAAGTACGCGGCCGAGGACGCCGAGGTCGCCCGGCAGGAACTCGGTGGCTCCCTCGCGGTGATCGAGGGTCCCCTCATGGACGGCATGAACGTGGTCGGCGACCTGTTCGGTGAAGGAAAGATGTTCCTTCCGCAGGTGGTGAAGAGCGCACGGGTGATGAAGAAGGCGGTGGCGTACCTCGAACCGTTCCTGGCCGCGGAGGCGGATGGTGCAGCGCACTCCGCGGGCACGATCGTCCTGGCCACGGTGAAGGGCGACGTGCACGACATTGGCAAGAACATCGTGGGTGTCGTGCTGGCATGCAACGGCTTCAAGGTCGTGGACCTCGGGGTGATGGTGCCCACCGAGGTGATCCTGTCCGAAGCGGAGCGCGTGGGTGCGGACGCGATCGGGTTGTCGGGGCTGATCACGCCGTCGCTGCAGGAGATGGAGGCGGTGGCGAGCGAGATGGAACGTCGCGGCCTTCGACTTCCGCTGTTGATTGGTGGGGCGACGACGAGTGCGGTGCATACGGCGGTGAAGATTGCGCCACGCTACTCGCAGTTGACGGTGCACGTCGCCGATGCCTCGCGGAGCGTGCAGGTGGCCGCACGCGCGGTGAGTGCGGACGCGCGTCCCGCCCTCGAGGTGGAGACGGATGCCCGGTACGTGGAGTTGCGGGAGCGGCACGCGGCCCGCCAGTCGAATCGAGCCTCGTTGTCGCTCGAGGCGGCGCGCGCGAACGCCTTGCCGTTCGACGCGTCGGCGCTCACGCCGCCCCCACGCGTGCCGGGCGTCCAGCATCTCGAGGTGCCGCTCGCCGAGCTGGTGGAGCGTATCGATTGGGGTCCGTTCTTCCTGGCGTGGGAGTTGCCGGGACGCTGGCCGGCCATTCTCGAGGATCCATTGAAGGGGGCGCAAGCGCGTGAACTCAAGCGGGATGCGGACGCCATGCTCGCCGACTGGCTCGCCGATGAGGCGAAGGTGGCGCGGGCGGCGGTGGGCTTGTGGCCTGCCAACCGTGAGGGGGACGACGTGGTGGTGTGGAGGGACGACGCTCGGTCCGAACCGCTCGCACGCTTCTTCACGTTGCGGCAGCAGGGCGTGCTGCGCGATGGTCAACCCAACCTCGCGCTCGCCGACTACGTGGCGGCGGCACCGTTCGAGGATTGGGTGGGGGGCTTCGCAGTGACGACGGGTTCGTGGGTCGAACCGCTCGCCCGCGCGTTCGAGGAGGAGCACGACGATTACCACGCGATTCTCGCCAAGGCGTTGGCGGACCGCCTGGCGGAGGCCCTGGCGGAGCGGATGCATGAACGGGTGCGCAAGACGTGGTGGGGGTACGTGCCGGACGAGGACCTCGACAACGACGCGTTGATTGCCGAGGCGTACCGCGGCATTCGGCCTGCACCGGGGTACCCCGCCTCACCCGACCCGACGGAGAAACGGACGTTGTTCGATCTGCTCGACGCGCATGCGCTCGGCATGGCGTTGACGGAGAGTTACGCGATGACGCCTGCCGCTTCGGTGTCGGGTTTGTACTTCGCGCATCCTGACGCGCGCTACTTCGCGGTGGGTCGCCTTGCGCGCGATCAGGTGGTCGACCTGGCGGCGCGGAAGGGTTGGAGCGTGGAGGAGGCGGAGCGGTGGCTGGCACCATCGCTCGCGTACGACCCGGGTTCCGGGGAGAACGCTTGAGCATGGTGGGGCAGGGTCGATTGGCGTTCCTGCTCGCGGCGTGGGAACTGAAGGACGTGCCGCGCGAGGGATGGCGATTGCGTTCGGTGGGGGACGGCGGTTCGATCGAGTCGGTCGCCGCGCACGCCTGGGGTACGGCACTGCTGTGCATGTTGTTCGCACCCGAGGTTGGGGTGGACCGCGAGGAAGCGCTGGAGATGGCCTTGGTGCACGACCTGGCGGAGGTGGAGACGGGGGACGTGGCGAGCCTGCTCGACGTTTCCGCGCGCAGCATGAGCGTGGAGGAGAAGGCGGAGCGGGAGGCGGAGGCGATGGCGCGCCTCGCCACGCTCGCGCCGGGCGAGGCTACGGAGCGGGTCGTGGATCGCTGGCGTGCCTACGAGGCGGGGTCGAGCGACGTCGCGCGGTTCGTGCGCGACATGAACTTGTTGGACATGGTGCTGCAAGCGTGGTGGTACGAGCGGTCGGGTCGCGTGGAGCGTGGACGCCTCGACGAGTTCTTCACCTCGGCGCGCCTTCGGATCGCCCTGCCCTTCACGGCGTCGCTGCTCGAAGAGATCGAGGCAGCGCGATCGAACGAGGCGACCCGCCCATGAGAAAGGCCCGCGCTCGATGGCGCGGGCCCTGCCCTGAATGACGCGTGGGGTTAGGCGAAGTCGCGGCCGCGCTTGAGGCTGCGGCGAAGCTGTCCACGCAGGCTCGCGAAGTGACGCATGGTGTTCTTGGGTCCGTACGTCTCGGCGAGGGCGCGGCGCGCTTCGGCCCACTCCTGTTGGCGTCGCGCGAGGGTTTGCAGTTCGGACCAGCGGGTGGATAGGAGAATTCGGTCGTAATCGCTCATGGTGTACCTCTCTCGTGGGGCCGTATCGGCCAGAATCGGTCCTCGTGGAACCGGGGGAATCGGTCGAATTCGGTGGCTCCCCTTTGCCACCGAATACGGAATATACACAATGAAAGTCATGGGTATGCAAGATGGCATACATCTGAGTTCGATGGCGTCCTTCCGGACCGGCAGGTTGCCCTTGGGTGGTAGAACGCGACCATGGAATGGATTGCCACCCCCGACGCCTGGATCGCCCTCGCCACGCTCACCATCCTCGAAATCGTGCTCGGGATCGACAACATCATCTTCATCTCGATCCTCAGCAGCAAACTGCCCGAGGCGCTGCAGGCACGCGCCCGCACCGTCGGCCTCCTGCTCGCCATGGGCATGCGCATCGCCTTGCTCTTCTCCATCGCCTGGGTCATCGGCCTGACGGAACCGTGGTTCAGCCTGTTCGGCATGGCGTTCAGTGGACGCGACCTGATCCTCCTCGGGGGTGGCCTGTTCCTTCTCGCCAAGGCCACGCACGAGATTCACGACAAGCTCGAAGGGAAGGAAGGGCACGGTGACGCGCGCGTCACCGCGACGTTCCGCGGCGTGATCACGCAAATCCTGTTGCTCGACATCGTGTTCAGCCTCGACTCGGTCATCACCGCCGTCGGGATGGCGGACGAGATCGCGGTGATGGTGCTGGCCGTGATGATCGCCGTCGGCGTCATGCTGTTTGCCGCGGGACCCATCAGCCGCTTCGTGGAGGCGCACCCCACCGTCAAGATCCTCGCGCTCTCGTTCCTTCTCCTCATCGGCATGAGCCTCGTCGCGGAGAGCCTGGGGCAACACATTCCCAAGGGCTACATCTACTTCGCGATGGGATTCAGCGTGTTCGTGGAGATGGTGAACCTACGCGTCCGCGCAAAGGAACGCGACCCCGTGAAACTGCACGCCCCGTACGCGGACGCGCGCTCGGGTGAGCAAGCGGCGGAAACGCCCTAGACGACGCCCGTGAGGTACGCGGCGATGTCCACGCGAATGGGCATGTAGTACACGTGATCACCCCGTTCGCGCGCAAAGTCTGCGAGCTGCCTCGCGAACGCGCGACTGTGCTCGAGGGTGGGTTCGAACGAAGCGGGCAGGATGGCGCGGTTCCGCCGCGTCCAGTAACGCGCCGAGCGGGAACTCGTGACGCTCGTCGCACCCCAGAAGATGGGAACGTCGACGTCGCGAACGAGTTCACTCCACACGGCCGCCAGCCGCACGTCGAAGAACGGTTGCGTGAACACGCCGTCAGCACCCGCCTCGATCTTCCGCTGCAGGTAGGCGCGTTCGGATGAGAAGTCCTGCCGATACGGGTCGAGCGCCACGTAGACGGTCGTGCCAGGCCGCTCACGCTTGATGCGGGCCACGAGCGCTTCGCTCGTCGTGTCGTAGACGGGGCGTGACATGTCGGCCGGCGCGTCGCCCGCCACGACGAGCACCTCATGCACGTTCGCGGCGTCGAGTGCGTCCAGGAACGGAAGGGGCGCATGGGGGTTCACGTCAATGGCGCGAAGGTGCGGAACGACCCGCAAGCCACGCTCCGCGACCGCCTGGCAGGTCGACCAGGAGCGAAGCGGGAAGCGGTGGATGTCCGGCACGTTGACGGTATCGACCGCCGACAGTTGCGTGACGGCGTCGAGTTGCTCGCGCAGCGCGTCCATGTCGCGCGGAATGACCTCCACCGAGATGCGCATGGGGTGAAGCGTACCCCAGGGCGTCTGGGTCACCTCGGTGGACCCTCTCGAATCAGGCTGTGTCCTCGTCCTCAGTCGTCGCCTCGGCATCTTCACGGGGGGTAGGCGCGGAAGCGTCGACCTCCCAGCGTCGCACCGTCCACGCGAGCGCCCCACCAATCGCGAGGAGTACGAGCGCCGTGGGGAGTGGGTTGCCTTGCAGCAGGTCCGGGGCCAGGGTCGCGCGCGCAAGACCCAAGACGAGGAACACACCCCCCGTCACGAGGAAGAACGTCGCGAAACGTCGGTACGGCGTGCGGGGGTCGGGCGGAACGCTCACGCCCCGACGACGTACCGCGCGATCATCACGTAATGCGCGGTCGCTCCCAGCAGGACGAAGACGTGCCACAGCTCGTGATACCCGAACACGCGCGGGAAAAAGTCAGGCTTCTTCAGACCGTAGATGATGGCGCCCACGCTGTACGCCACGCCGCCCAGCACCAACCACGTCAAGCCGGCGGCAGGGAGCGCTACGGCAAGGGGACGCAGGGCAATGACCGCCAACCAGCCGAGGAGCAGGTAGAGCGCCACGGAGATCCAGCGCGGCGCGCCAATCCACACGACCTTGAACACCACACCCAGGATGGCGAGGCCCCACACGACACCGAACAACGACCAGCCGAGCGCCGGTTGCACCTCCTGCAGGGTGACGAGCGTGACGGGCGTGTAGCTGCCCGCGATCAAGATGAAGATGGCGGCATGGTCGAACACGCGGAGGCGCTGCAGGGTCCGCAACCCGGCGTGGACCGCGTGCAACAGGGTGCTTGCAGTGAAGAGGACGATGAGGCTCACGCCGTAAATGGCGGCACTCACGATGCGCATCGGTTGCCCATCGGCCAGCACGAGCAGGACGACCAACCCGGCCACGCCCAGCAGCGCGCCAAGCGCGTGCGTCAAAGCGTTGACGGGTTCACGAAGCCACGACAATCCAGGCAGCGGTTTCGCTGCGCCGTACGCTTCATCCTTGGCGGAGGGGTGCGACATGGAGGAAGTGTAGCCGCTGAACGTCAGGCGACGTGTTCGTCCCCCTCGTCGCCCGTCGCGACGGGGTAGTCAGGTCGGCTCGACCAGTCACTCCACGAACCCGCATAGAGAGTGGGGAGCCCCAACCCCGCCTCCTCGATGGCCAGGACGTCATGCGCCCCCGTGACGCCCGAACCGCAGTAGCACACGATCTCGCGCGCCTCGGCGAGCTCCTCGAACCGCGCTCGCAGCGCGGCGGGCGACAGGAAACGACCCTCGTCGTCAAGGTTCTCGGTGAAGGGGCGGTTCAGCGCGCCGGGGACGTGACCCGCCTTGCGGTCGAGCGGTTCGGTCTCGCCGCGGAACCGTTCCCCAGCGCGAGCATCGACGATCCAGGTTTCGGGATCCTCGAGCCGGTCACGCAACGCCTCTGCGTCGATGACCATCGCGTCGATCGGGTGGGCGGTGGAGCGGGCCGGGGGATGATCGGGCACGTCGGTCGTGACGTCACCCCCCGCCTCGAGCCAGGCTTGCAGTCCCCCGTCGAGCACACGGACGTTGGGGCGACCCAACCAACGCAGCAACCACCACACGCGTACCGCAAAGGCACCCCCGGCATCGTCGTAGGCCACCACGTCGTGCTCGTCGCCGATGCCAAGCGCACCCAGCCACGCGGCGAACGTCTCGGGGTCCGGGAGCGGGTGCCGCCCGTGGATCCCATCGGGGCGCACGGGCGAGGAAAGGTCTTCATCGAGGTGCAGGTACACCGCTCCAGGCAGGTGCCCACCGGCGTACGCCGCCCGTCCGGCGGGTGGGTCGGTCAGGACGAAACGTGCATCCACGATGCGGAGGTTCGGGTCATCCATGCGCTCGCGGAGCGCAGCAGCGTCGATGAGGTTGCTCATGCGGCTAGTGTACTGCCGCTTCCGCTTGGTTGGAGGCCACCTCGGGGTTGCGACGCAACGTCGCCCTCACGAGCACCAACGCAATGACGAACAAGGCCGACCCGACGAGGAACGGCATCCCTGGAATCTCGGCGATGGCGGCGTCGCCACTGAATGCAGCGAACAACCCGCCCGAGACGAGCGGTGCGAGGATCGCGGTGAGCGAGAGAACCGACGTGAGCGCACCCTGCACCGATCCTTGCTCGTCGGGTCGGACGGTTCCGGCGACGAGCCCTTGGATGGCGGGACCGGCGACACCCCCGAGACTGCCGAACACGAGCACCGCGAGCAGCATCCATCCTTCACTCGCGAGCGCATACCCCGCGAACCCGATGGCCGACACGGTGAGCCCCACCTGAATCGTGGTGCGCTCGCCAAAACGGGCGACGGCGGGCCGCACGAGTGCGCCCTGCACGATCGCGGCCATCACGCCCACCAGGGCGAGCGCAAGACCGTTCTCGGAGGGACCCCAGGCGTAGCGGTAATCCGTGTACAGCACGAACACCGTTTCCAGGCCCCGCTGCGCGAGGGTGAAGAACACGAAGGCGACGGCGAGACCGGCGACGAGTGGGTAGGCGCGCAGGCCACCAAGCGCGCGGAACGGGTCGATACGGTTCCAGGCGAAGGCGCGGCGACGCTCCGGTGGGAGCGACTCGGGCAGGACGAACCAACCGTACGCCACGCCAACGAGCGCAACGATGGCGGACCCGATGAAGGGAACGCGAAGCCCAAACCCGCCGAGCAGGCCGCCGATGGCGGGACCGAAGATGAAGCCCAGTCCAAAGGCGACGCCCACGAAGCCGAAGTTGCGGGCGCGCGTCGCGGGCGTGGACACGTCGGCGATGTAGGCATTGACGGTCGTGATGGTTGCTCCCGTCACGCCGGCAAGCACGCGACCGATGAAGAGCCACAAGAGCGAGGGGGCGAGCGCGAGCACCAGGTAACTCAACGAAAAGCCGGACAGGGCAATCAGCAGCACGCTGCGGCGACCGAACCGGTCGGATAGCGCACCGACGAGGGGAGCGAACAGGAACTGCACGCCGGCGTACACCGAAGCGAGGGCGGCGTAGTACGGTGCCGCGACGCTGGCGTCCCCACCCACGAAACTCGTGACGAGGCCCGGAAGAACGGGAATCACGATGCCGATGCCGAGCACGTCGAGGAACAACACGACGAGCACGAAGGCGATTCCCGCTTCTCGATTGTTGCGCTTCTTCGTGGTCACGTTCCCTCCCGCGCCGGTGCGTGGCGTGGTGCCGACCGACGGGCAAGCGTACACCCGATGCGCCTCGATGCGGAGCGGTAGCATGGCGCGCGTGACCGCCCTCCACGCCGCTACGCACATCGACAGTGCGAAGAACCCTCGCATCAAGGCCCTGTTGCGCCTCGAGGCGCGACGGGTGCGCGACCGGGAGGGGCGAGCGCTCGTCGAGGGGGTTCGCGAGGTGTCGCGCGCCTTCGAGGCCGGCGTGCCCCTCGAAACGCTCCTGGTGGCGCCCGAGTTCCTGTCGGACGAGGGGGAAGCGGTCGTGCACACGGTGCGCAATCACGTGAACGAGATGGTCACGCTTGCGCGCGCACCGTTCGAACGCCTCAGTCACCGCCAGAATCCCGATGGCCTGCTCGCCGTGATCACGCCAGACACGCCCAGCCTCGATGACGTGGTTCTCCCCGCCTCTCCCCTGCTGCTCGTGGCGATTGCCACCGAGAAGCCGGGGAACCTCGGCGCCCTCCTGCGCACCGCCGACGCGGTAGGCGTCGACGCGGTCCTGCTGGCCGAGGGCGACGACGATGCGTTGGGCACCGACCCGTGGAACCCGAACGTGATTCGCGCGAGCATGGGCAGCGTCTTCCACCTTCCGGTCATCACGGTCGGGGGCGCGTCGTTGCGGAAATGGCTGACGGAACGGGGCGTTCACGTCGTCGTGACCGATCCCACCGCCGCCACGACCCTTTGGGACGCCACCCTGACGGGACCCCTCGCGCTCGTGCTCGGCGCCGAGCATGCCGGCGTCCCCGAAGCGTGGCGGGACGTGGCGCACCAACGCATCACCATCCCCATGCACGGCGCTGCCGACAGTCTCAACGTGTCCGTGAGCGGTGCACTGGTCCTGTACGAAGCCTTGCGGCAACGCCGCGTCGCCCCTTGACGCCCTTGGAGGTCACCATGCCCGACACACCCACCTACACGAGTTGCTTGACCTTCCGCCCCGTGACCGACCTTGCTGCGAGCCGCGACTTCTACGAGCGTGACCTTGGCTTGCGCGTCGTGCGTGACCAGGGAGCCTGCCTCATCTTCGAAGTGGCGCCCGGCGCGCATCTGGGCGTGTGCCAGGCGGGTTATGACGGTCGCAACGAACCGCTGCTCCGCGACGATCGTTGGATCACCACGCTCGTGACCGATGACGTGGAAGGGGTACACGCGCGCCTGTTGCGCGTCGGTGCCGAGGTCGACGGTCCTCCCCGACACAACGAACGATTCGCGATCACCCAGTTCTTCGTCCGGGATCCCGACGGCTACCGCGTCGAGGTGCAACGCTTCGACGACCCACTCCCCTGACCGTGCCACGCGGCGTCGCCAAGCGAGACTTGCCCGAGAAGGTGTGCGCGCAGTGCGGCCGACCGTTCACTTGGCGAGCGAAGTGGGCGCGCGATTGGGAGAACGTGCGGTACTGCTCGAAACGATGTCGTGGCGAAGCGAAACGCGCTGCGCAACGCGGTGGTGCGACGAAGGGGGGGTAGCATGTCGTCCGTGAACGACGCCGACCTGTCGCCCGAACCCGCCCCGCAAACGGAAGACGTTTCCCAGCAGGAAGCGACAACCGAACCATACGATCCCGCTCTGGCAGGCGATTCCGTCCTCGCGAATCCCGTCCTGCGCGGCATTCTCATGGCTCTCGGTTGGGTGGCCGTGGCGTTCGGCGCGATTGGCGTGGTGGTCCCCGGTTGGCCCACCACCGTGTGGCTCCTCGTCGCCGCCTACTTCTTTGCGCGCAGCAGCCCCCGCTTCCTTCGTTGGTTGCTGAACCACCGCGTGTTCGGACCGTTCGTCCGTGACATCCGGGCGGGCTTGGGGATTAGCGCACGCGCGAAGACGTACGCAATCTCCATGATCGTGCTCTTCGCGGGCGGCAGCAGCATCGGCGTGGGTTTGGTGCGGCCGTGGATTGGCGTGATCATCGCCGTGACAGGCGCGGTAGGCATCGCCTACATCCTTCGCATGCCGACGCGCGTGCGGACCCCCTGACGATTAATCGAGCATCACGAACTCGAGGTTCGCTGGACCGCTGCGGTACACGTCCTCGAGGATCAAGACGCCAATGTGCACCGGTCCAGTGCGGCGCGCGAGGAGGCTCGCGAAGGCCTCCTCGGTGAGCGTGGCGTAACGCGGGAGTTGAAACTCGTCCATGCCCGCCGCTCGAAGCGCGGCCAGGGCGTCGGAACGAAGCCCCGTCAGAGCGGCACGCAAGTCGATTTGGCTGATGGGCAGGTCACTCGTTCCGAGGTGAACCGACCGGTTGACGAGGAGACGGCCCGCCTCGAGGATCAGGTCGTTCTCGAACGCCTCGACGGTGACGTCCACCTCGAGTGGACTGAACTGGTTGCGCGGGGAGAGGAGGCGGACGAGGTCGCTGGAGGGCGTCGCGACGATCGCATCGATGAGGATGGCTTCCTGATCGGGACGCAGCACGACTTCGCCCGCACCCCGGCGGGTACTCGTTTCACTGGCAGCCTGAACGAATGCCGCGAGAGCGCTTCGCGCTTCGCTTTCGGTCGTCGCATCGATCGAACCGCTGTAGATGAGTTCACCCGTCTCGAAGGTCACGTCTCCCGACTCGGCTCGCTCGAACTCGCGCTGCACGTCGGCAAGGCGGCGTGACTGGTCCTCGAGTCGCTGCGTGAGGTCATCGACTTGCCCCTGAAGCTCGCTGGCGCGTTCGCTCGCCTCGAGGATGCGGTTCTCGAGGGTGGTGTTGAGCGCCTCGAGACTCTCGTTTCGGGAGGCGAGGTCCACGTTCTCGCTGGCCAGCGCATCGTTGCTCGCGGCGAGTTGCCGGTTCGCCTCGCGAAGTTGCACGGCTTCCGCTTCGAGCGCTTCGCCTTCCTGCTCGAGAATCCCAATGGCGCCCTGGAGTTGCGCCACTTGCTCGCGCGCCAAGCCAATTTGCGAGAGTGCAGCGTCCCGCTCGGCGAATGCGGCGTCCCGCGTGGCGAGTGCCTCCTCGAGGTCGCTTCGCGCATCGGCAATTTGTCGTTCCGCGGTGACGAGCTCGACCTGGAGTTCACTGAGTCGAGCGTTCGTTTCATCGAGCGCGGTTTGTACCGCTTGCACGCGCGCTTCCTGCGCCTCGACTTCGGCTTGCGCTTCGGTGACGGCAAGTTGCGCAGCTTCGGCTTCGCGAATGGCGCGGTCGCGATCCTCTTGCGCGGCGGCGAGGTCGCTGCGGACCACGTCGAGTTCGACCTGTGCGAGGGCAAGGTCGGAACGGACCGCTTGCGCGTCCACCTCGAGAGCGGCGAGTTCCGCGCGGAGCGCTTCCGCTTCGCCTCGAATCACGTCGCGTTCCGCTGCGGCGGCGTCCCGCGCGGCGAGCGCAGCGTCGCGCGCCTCCTCGGCACTCTGAATGGTGTTGCGGGCATCGGCCAGTTCCGTGGCGAGCGCGTCGAGTTGCCCGTCGAGTCGTTCGATCTCGTTGTTGAGGGTGCGCTCCTGGGCTTGCAGACGGGAGAGTTCCTCGGCGGTGCGTTGCGCGTCGAGCAGGGTTCGCGTGGCGTTCTGGAAGGCGACGGCGAGCACGCCGAGCGTGACGAGCATGATGGCGATTCCGGCGAGGACGCCAATGACCTGCCCGGTGCGTTTGGGGCGGGCTCCGAAGATGGTGAGTCTTCGCCGCCCCGCCCAGGTGCCGAGCCGGTCGCCTGCCCAGGCGATGACGCCGGCGAGGGTGCCGAGGAGGAGCGCGAGTCCGAGAAGGTACGTCACGCCGTTCGCTCGTTCCTAGCGTGTGGCGCACCGGACTGCATCATGGTGGGTTCCGCTTTCAGAGTTGGAAGTCGCTTCCTAGGTACGTGGTGCGCACGTCGTCGTCTTCGGCGAACGCTTGCGGCGTGCCGTCGAAGCGGACGGTGCCGTCGAACATCAGGATGACACGGTCGGCGATGGCCACGGTTTCGCGCACGCTGTGATCGGTGAGGAACACGCCGAGGCCACGCCGTTCACGCAGGTCCCGGATGAGGTCTTGAATCTCGCGAATGGACTTGGGGTCCACCCCCGTGAAGGGTTCATCGAGCAGGATGAATTGCGGGTCGATGGTGAGGCTGCGGGCAATCTCGAGGCGTCGGCGTTCGCCTCCAGAGAGCGTGTCGGCACGTTGCGTGCGGAGGTGCAGCAACCCGAACTCGTCGAGGAGCGCGTGCGCGCGGGCTTCGCGCGCCTCGCGGGAGGTCTCGTGGAACTCGAGGATGGCGAGGAGGTTGTCGAGGACGCTCATGCGGCGGAACGCGCTGGGTTCTTGCGCGAGGTATCCAAGGCCGGCGCGTGCGCGCCGGTGCATGGGCCAGCGGGTGACGTCCTGGCCAGCGAGTTCGATGCGTCCCTCGTCAGGCCGGACGAAACCGACCATCATATAGAAACTGGTGGTCTTGCCTGCGCCGTTGGGGCCGAGGAGCGCGACGATCTCTCCGGGGTGGAGCGTGAGGTCGACGCCTTGCACGACGGCGCGACCGCCGTAGCGTTTCGTCAGGCCACGAGCGAGGAGCGCACGTCCACCCGAGGTGGGCGCGGGGTGTGGGGTGGCGTCGTTCACGACGGCTTCCATTCGGGTGAGGGTACCACGCGTTTCGTGCCGCTCCGCGTGCCGGAGGGCAGCGGGAGCGGCACGATGCGGGTTGTTTTCGTCAGGTGTCGAGGTTGATGAGGAAGGGTTCCTCGACCGCTTCGCACACCCAGCGGAGGAAGCGGGCGGCAGCCGCGCCGTCGATGAGTCGGTGGTCGTAACTCACGGAGAGCGGCATGGTGGAGCGTGGCACGAAGGTTTCGCTCTCTGCATCCCAGATGGGTTCCACTTGGCCGCGGGACACGCCGAGGATGGCGACGTCGGGTGGATTGACGATGGGCGTGAACCCGGTGCCACCAATCCCGCCCAGGTTGCTGACGCTGAAGTTGCCGCCTTGCATCTCGTCGGGGGTGAGTTTCCGGTCGCGCGCCTTCTGGGCGAGCTCACCCAGTTCGACGGCAAGGTCGATGATGCTCTTCTGGTCGGCGTTCTTGATGACGGGAACGAGTAGACCGTTGGGCGTGTCGACGGCCACGCCGACGTTCACGTACTTCTTGTAGACGATTTCGTTGTTGGCGACGTCGATGCTGGCGTTGAAGTCGGGGAACTTGCGGAGTGCGGCTGCGACGATGCCAACCAGAATGGCGGTGGGCGTGAGTTTCGCGCCGCGGGCTTCGGCCGCACCCTTGAAGCGCTTGCGAAGCGCATCGAAACGCGTGGCGTCCGCCTTGTCGAAGTGCGTGACCATCGGGACGGTGGTCCAGGCGTTCGTCATGGAGCGGACGGTGGCCTTGCGAATTCCGCTCATGGGGGCGCGTTCGGTCTCACCCCACTGCGAGAAGTCGGGCAGGGGTTGAGGCGCGGCCGTCGTACCGACCGCGGCACCGCGTGGCGCACCACCCTGCGCGAAAGTGCGGACGTCCTCCGCGCTGATGCGGCCGAGGATGCCGGACCCTTGCACGGCGTGCAGGTCGACGCCAAGCTCGCGCGCGAGCCGGCGGACGCTGGGTGCGGCGGGAAGGGGCGCATCGCTGGTGCGGAGCGGTGCGGAACTGACGCTCGCAGCAGGCGCGGGCGTGGGTGCAGGCTCGCTGCTGGCTTCGGGCGCCGGCTCGGCCGCCCTTTCGGCGGGCTCCTCAGCGGGCGCGGGTTCGCTCGCCGCCTCCTCGCTGGGGGCGGCAGCTGCGGCGCCCTCGTCGAGGGTCATGACGACGGTGCCAATGGGCACCTCGTCCCCTTCGTTCACGGTGATGCTCGCGACGGTTCCGGCCACGGGGCTGGGTACCTCGACGACGGCCTTGTCGGTTTCGAGTTCGAGGACGGGCTGATCGACGCTGACGGCGTCACCTACGGCGACGAGAATGCCGACGACGGTGCCGGCGTCGATGCCTTCCCCAACTTCGGGGAGTTTCAGTTCGGTTGCCACAAGTTCACTCCGTTCACGGTCGTAGGGTACCCGCGGCCCGTCATGCGGTGGCCGGGTCGACCTTGTCGCCATCGATGCCGAGGTCGCTGCGGGCCTTGGCGAGCGTTTTCGCGTCGAGGGTGCCCTCGTCGGTCAGGGCGCGTAGAGCGGCGTAGGTGACGTGCGCCGCGTTGACTTCGAAGTGCTCGCGCAGTTCTTCGCGCGCTTCGGACCTTCCGAACCCGTCGGTACCGAGCGACAGCATGGGGCGCGGGAGGTACGGGGCGAGCATGTCGGGCAGGGCCTTGAGGTAGTCGGAGGCCGCGACGAGAGGCCCGTCGACACCTTCGAGCATGCGAGCAAGGTAGGAACGCTCGGCGTCTCCCCCGTCACGGAGCCGGTTGCGGCGCGCCACGGCGACCGCGTCACGGTGAAGCGCCTTGTAGCTGGTGATGCTCCAGACGTCGGCGGCGACCCCGTAGCTGGCAAGCTGCTCCTGAGCGGCGAGGACTTCGCCCATGATGGCACCCGATCCGAAGAGTTGCACGTGGGGTACTGCCTTCTTGCCTGAACCCTTCACCTCGCCAGCTGGCTTGAAGAGGTACATGCCGCGGAGGATGCCGTCGACGAGTTCCTCTCGCGTGAGGTGCTCGGGCGCGGCGGGTTGCACGACGTTTTCGTTTTCGATCGTGACGTAGTAGTACACGTCCTCCTGCGCCTCGTACATGCGGCGCATGCCTTCCCGCACGATGGTCGCGAGTTCGAAGGCGAAGGCTGGATCGTACGCCTCGAGGTTGGGGATGGGGAGCGCGAGGACGTGACTGTGGCCATCTTGGTGTTGCAGCCCCTCGCCGGCGAGGGTGGTGCGGCCCGCCGTCGCGCCGAGCATGAAGCCCTTGGCGCGCATGTCGCCTGCCGCCCAGGCGAAATCGCCGATGCGTTGGAAGCCGAACATGGAGTAGTAGATGAAGAAGGGAACGGTGGGCACGCCGTAATTGGCGTAACTCGTGCCTGCCGCGATGAAGCTGGCCATGGCGCCTGCTTCGGTGATGCCCTCTTCGAGGATGGCGCCGTCCTTGGATTCCTTGTAGTACATCAAGGTTTCCTTGTCGACGGGCTCGTACAACTGCCCCTGTGGGCTGTAGATGCCGATTTGGCGGAACAGCGCTTCCATGCCGAAGGTGCGCGCCTCGTCGGGAATGATCGGCACGATGCGGTCCCCCCAGGTCTTGTCACGCAACAACTTGCGGAGCACGCTGACGAACACCATGGTGGTGGACACGGCGCGGTCGCCGGTTCCTTCGAAGAACTCTTCGAACCCATCCGCTTCGGGAGCGGGGAGTGGGTCGGGGAACGGGTTGCGCGAGGGCAGGTACCCGCCGAGCGCTTCGCGGCGTGCCTGCAGGTACGTCGCTTCGGGCGAGTCGGGTTCCGGCCGGTAGAAGGGGAAATCGCCAAGCTCGTCGTCGCTGATGGGAATCTCGAAACGGTCGCGGAACTGTTTCATGTCCTCGACGTCGAGCTTCTTGGTTTGGTGCGCCGGGTTCTTCGCTTCCGCGCTTTCCCCGAGGCCATACCCCTTGACGGTGCGGGCGACGATGAGGGTGGGCTGGCCCTTGTGGTTCACGGCGCTTTGGTACGCCGCGTATACCTTGGTCGGGTCGTGCCCACCGCGGTTGAGGCGGTCGAGATCCTCGTCGCTCCATCCTTCGATGAGCTTCTTCAGTTCGGGCGTGTCGAAGAAGCGTTCGCGCAGCTCTGCGCCTCCGAAGGCGGCGTAGCGTTGCGACTCGCCGTCCACCATGCGTTCGAAGCGTTGGACGAGCAGGCCGTCTTGATCCTTCTCGAGGAGCCGGTCCCAGTGGCGGCCCCAGGCGACCTTGATGACGTTCCAGCCGGAACCGCGGAAGATGGCTTCGAGTTCTTGGATGATCTTGCCGTTGCCGTAGACGGGTCCGTCGAGTCGCTGCAGGTTGGCGTTGATGACCCAAACGAGATTGTCGAGCTTCTCGCGTGCAGCGATCTTGATGGCGCCGAGCGTTTCGGGCTCGTCGGTCTCACCGTCGCCCACGAACGCCCACACCTTGCCGGTGCCCTTCTCCTTGAGTCCGCGCGCTTCGAGGTAGCGCGCGAAGCGGGCGTTGTAGATCGACATGATGGGCGCGAGACCCATGGAGACCGTGGCGAACTGCCAGTAGTTGGGCATGAGCCACGGGTGGGGGTAGGAGGAGAGGCCGGGCTGGTCTTGAAGTTCGCGACGGAAGTTGCGCATGTGCTGTACGTCGAGGCGGCCCTCGAGGTAACTGCGGGCGTAGATGCCGGGGCTGGCGTGACCTTGGAAGTACACGAGGTCCTGGTCAACACCGGCACCGGGTCCGCGGAAGAAGTGGTTGAAGCCGACTTCGTACAGCGTGGCGGCGGAGGCGTAGGTGGAGAGGTGGCCTCCGATGCCGTCGCTGTACTTGTTGGCGCGGACGACCATCGCCATGGCGTTCCAGCGGATGAGTGCGCGGATGCGGCGCTCGAGATCGAAATCTCCGGGGTACTCGGGGGTTTCCGAGGCGGGGATCGTGTTGACGTAGGGGGTTTCAGCGCTAAACGGGATGGACACGCCGTGCATGTGCGCGTGTTCCTCGAGTTGTTCGAGCACGTCGCGGACGCGTTCCGGTCCGGCGGAGGCGAGCACGTAGGCGAGCGAATCGATCCACTCGCGCATCTCGAGCGTGTTCAGGGTCTTGCGCGCATCGTCGGGCAGTTGGTCGCGTTCGTACGCGGTGGGCGTCGGCGCGTCCGCAGGACCGTCTTTCATGCGGCGTCTCCTCTCGTGACCCCCTCGTGCCGTTGGGGGGGTGTCGTTCATTCTCGTTGGGGCCGTGACGGCGCATAGCCACCCCGGCGCGTAGCCTGCGCATGGTACCGCAGGGGACTGGGGGAATGCGTGTGCGGGACGCCCATCGGGCGTGCGGGACGGACGTCAGAGTTGCTGCAGCATGCCGCGCACGACGGCGCCCGCTCGCTGGGCAGCGATTTCGGTGAAGGCGCGGAAATCGACGGAGGCGTCGTGATCGGCGGTGTCACTGATGCTGCGGATGACGACCCAGGGAATGTTCCAGCGTGCGCACACGTGGGCGACGGCGGCGCCTTCCATCTCTGCGCAGGTGGCCGCAAAGTCGCTTCGGAGCTTGGCGACGTACTGCGGGTCGGCGATGAACTGGTCGCCCGATGCGATGCGTCCGGTGACGATGCGCACTTCGGGGACGGCCTCGCGTGCGGCCTTGACGGCGACTTCGACGAGGGTGGGATCGGCTTGCCAGGTGAGCGGTTCGCCGGGCACCATGCCGCGGTCGTACCCGAGTGGGGTGACGTCGACGTCGTGCTGCACGGCGTCGCGGGAGACGACGACGTCGCCGACGGCGAGGTCGGGATCGACCGCACCGGCGACGCCCGTGAAGAGGACGCGTGTGGCGCCATGCTCGAGGAGGGTTTGGGTGAGGGCGGCGGCGTTGACCTTGCCGACGCCGCACACCGCGAGGGTGACGGGGTGCCCATCGAGGGTGCCGTCGAGAAGCTCGTAGGGACCCACGGTGGTCACGGTGCGGTGCTCGAGGAGCGCGTCGAGCGTGGCGGTCTCCTCGGGCATGGCGCCAATCACGGCGGTTCGGGGTTCAGGGTTCGTCACGGAGCGCGGTTCCACACGAGGCGGCCGAGGTTCGCTCCGGCGATCGTGAGGGGAAGGGTCAGGGCGAGCATGATGGGTTGCACCGTGAGGTCGGGTTGGAACCATTGACTGGCGAGGGTGACGAGCGCCATGAGGGCACCCCCGATGATCGTGACGGTGAGGACGTGGAGGGCTTCACGGCGCATCATCCAGAGGGCGGCGAAGTACCCGTAGAGCAGGTAGAAGCTCGCGGAGACGAGCTGGCTGGGGATCGTGCCATCGGTGGGTGCGACGGTTTGCAGGGCGATGAAGAAGATCGTGGCTGCAGTGAGGGCGCCCGAGAAGCGTCCCGGGTTGCTTTGCCGGGGGCCTCCCTGGCGGGGCTTGGGCGCCTCGCTGGGTGCCGCGTCGCGCGGCTTGTTGCGCGCGGCGATGCGGGCGGCCTTGCGTGCCTCCCGGCGCGCCTGTCGCTCCGCTTTGGCTCGTTCCTTTTCGCGTTCGGCCTTGCGTTCCTTCTTTTCTTCCGCGCGCCGTAGTTGCCGGTTGACCATGCGACGCATCGTAGCAGGCGTTCGCGTGGCGTCGTGGCGTGCAGCGCGGTAGGCTTGCACGTGTTTTCCGATGACCTCCTCACCTCGCTCGCAGGTCGGTTCGACACGCCGCTGTACGTCCTCGACGTCGCGGAGGTGCGGCGCCGCGTCGCCGACATGCAAACCGCGTTTCCCGGCGCCTCGCTTCGATTTGCAGTGAAAGCCAACCCAGACGTGGCGGTCCTTCGCCACTTGAGCGCCATGGGCGTCGGCGCGGAGGTCATCAGCGAGGGGGAACTCGCGCGGGCGGTGCGGGCGGGCATGCCGGGTGACGCCATCCTGCTTGGCGGTCCGGGGCAAGCGCCGGGGGTCCGCCAGCTGGCGCGCGAGGTGAACGTGGGGCGGGTCAGTCTCGATGGCGTGGAACAGTGGCGCGCCTGGCGGGAAGAGCTTCCGGACGCGACTCGCTTCTTCGTGCGGGTGAACCCGGGGCTCGATCCGGCGACGCATCCTCACTTGGCGACCGGAGCGGCGTACGCCAAGTTTGGCGTGGCGCCGAGCGTGGCGGTGGAGCTGGCGCGGGACGTGGCGCGTGAGGGACGGTTCGCCGGGTTTCACGTGCACGTCGGTTCGATGATTCCCGATGCGACGGTCCACTCGGACGTGCTGAGCCTACTCGACACGTTGTTCGATGCCGTGCCGGAGGGACGCGAGGTGAACCTGGGGGGCGGGTTCGCCGTCCCGTCGTTCGACTTGAACGATCTCGCGGCGCGGGTGACACCGTGGGCGGAGGCGCGTGGGCTCGACGTGATGTTGGAGCCGGGTCGCTGGCTCGTGGCGGACGCTGGCGTGCTCCTCACGCGCGTGTTGTGGCGCAAGGACGCGCCCGAGGGCGTGCCGGGCGCGCGGACGCACTGGATTTGCGATGCCGGCATGGCGCAACTCGTGCGACCTGCGCTCTACGGCGCGGTGCATCCCATCCGCATGGTGGGTGAGGGTTCGGGAACGTCGGTGGAGGGGGACGTGGAGGGGCCGCTGTGCGAGAACGCCGACCGGCTTGCACGGAACGTCACGCTCGCAGCGGCCGCAGGCGACCTGCTGGCGGTGGAGCAGGCGGGTGCGTACGGTGCAGGCATGGCGTCGAACTACGCCTCCGACCTGCTTCCCGCCGAGGTCCTGGTGGATGCCATCCGGCAT
>CAJXWR010000028.1 GCA_913062675.1 uncultured Trueperaceae bacterium | reverse complement strand
GGCCGAGGAGCGCCCGATCCCGGCCACCGACCAAGCCCCGGAGGAACGTTCCGAAACGACCCCTTCACCGGCTGCTGAGCAGGGCCAAAGCGCGGCGGAGGCTTCCACCCAGAACCCCACGAGTGCATCCTCCGAAGCGAACGTCGAACCACCCACCGCGAGCAGTGCCGTTGGCACCACGGAAAGCGACCCCGTCGAATCCGTGACGCCTGACGCTGCACCCGCACCGCAAGAAGCCACGCCCGCCGCCACGACGGAGGGCGCGTCCGACATGGAAGAAATGACCATGGAGGATGTCCTCGCCGCAAGCGACGAGCAGCTCGCCCGAAAGCCCGTGCACCGCGGGATGATCACCACGGGTGAAGTCATCATGCTCGCCCAGGACGGCATCATCGTGGACGTCGGCGCAAAGATCGAAGGCTTGCTGCCGTACAACCAGCTCTTCGAGTTCGAGGCGGACGCCACCGAAGCCGCGAAGTACTTCCAGCCTGGAGACGAAATCCAGGTGTACGTCGTGCGCTCCGACGTCCCCAACAACACGATCATCCTCTCGAAGAAGCGTGCCGATCAGGAACGCGCCTGGAACCTTCTCCAGGAGATCTTCGAAGCGGAGAAGCCGGTGGAAGTGGAAATCGTCGAGAAGGTCAAGGGCGGCCTCGTCGCCAACCTCGGCATTCGCGCGTTCCTCCCCGCCAGCCAGGTGGACATTCGCCGCGTCAGTGACCTCAGCCCGTACGTGGGTCAGCGCATGCGCGTCCGCATCATCGAACTGAACCGCCGCCGCAACCGCGTCATCATCTCGCGCCGCGCCATCCTCGAAGAGGAAGTCAAGGAGCAGAAGAGCGAGACGCTGAAGCAACTCGAGCCCGGCGCACGCCTCGACGGGGAAGTCGTCGAAATCACCGATTTCGGTGCCTTCGTGAACCTCGGTGGCGTCGATGGCCTCGTGCACCGCAGCGAACTGACGCACGGCCGCTTCAACCACCCCCGCGACGTCATCAAGGTGGGCGACAAGGTCAAGGTCGAAGTGCTCGACATGGACCTCGAGCGTGAGCGCATCAACCTCTCCATGAAGTCGCTCGTGTCCAACCCCTGGGAGGACGTCCTCACCCGCTACACCATCGGGGACCGCATCTCCGGCAAGGTCACGAACCTCACGCAGTTCGGTGCCTTCATCGAGATCGAACCCGGTCTCGAAGGCCTCATTCACGTCAGTGAAATGAGCTGGACGAAGCGCATCCGGCACCCCAAGGAAATGCTGACCGAAGGCGACGACGTCGAGGCCATGGTCCTCAAGATCGACACCCAAGCGCAACGCATCTCCCTCGGACTTCGCCAGACGCAACCCGATCCCTGGAGCTCGCTGCCCGACCGCTTCCCCCCCGGAACGGAAATCACGGGTCCAATCACCGGCATCACCGACTTCGGTGTGTTCATGGAGATCGAAGAAGGCATCGAGGGCCTCGTGCACATCAGCGAACTGGCGCACGAGCACATCGAGAACATCACCGACCACTTCAACCGTGGCGACGAAATCACCGCCGTCATCTTGAACATCGACCCGGTCGAGCAACGCGCCAGCCTTTCCCGCAAGCGCCTCCTCCCCTACACCGCCGGCGACGCCGACGGCGCCATGGGTGGCGAGGGTGCCGCAGGTCGCGGTGGAGCCCAGCGCAAGGGTCGTCGCGGAGGTCGCCGCAGCGCCGAGATCGATTACGACTACAGCTACGCCGAGTCCGCTGGCGGTGGCAGGCCCACCACCAAGCTGGGTGACGTGTACGCCGACCTGTTCGCACAGTTCGGTCTCGGGGAAGGCGAAGGCGAAGAGCCTGCCGCCGAAACTGCCGCCGACGCGCCCGCCGCGGAAGAAACCCCGGCCGAAGCCGCAGCCAGCGAAGCGGTGGAGCCGGTGGCAGCAGAGGAACCCGCTGCGGAAGAAGCGGTCGCGGAAGAACCCGTGGCCGAAGAGCCGGTCGCCGAAGAGTCCGCAGCCGAAGAGTCCGCAGCCGAAGGGTCCGTAGCCGAGACGGCCACGCCCGAAGCGGAACCCGTCGACCCGGAGAACGCCATCGACGCCGACGAAGCCGCTGCGCTCCTCACGGCCGCCTTCAAGGAAGGGAAACGCCCCGCCGCCGAAGCTGCCGCTGAGGAAGCCTCGACGCAGGACGAAGCGGAAGACGCCGCCCCTGCCGAGGACGCCGCGAGCGAAGAGGCGAGCAACGAAGACGAAGAGGACGAAACGACCGCCTAACGGTCGCGCGTTCCCGCAACCAGAAAGGCGTGCGCCCCGAAACGGGGCGCACGCCTTTCTCTTGACACCAAACAACCCGTGGAACGGCTAGGCGGTGCCTCCAAACGACACGGTCGGCGCCACGCGGTCGCCGTCGGGAATCTCGAGGAACACGTGCTCCTTCTTCCCCATCGGCCCCGCGAGGAACACGCCCGGAACCGTTTCGATGGCGTTGTTGTACTGCAACACGGCATCGTTGTAGAACTGCCGGGCGTAGGCAATCTTCGCCTCCACTTCACCCAAATCCTTTTGCAGCTGTACGAAGTTCTCGTTCGCCTTCAACTCCGGGTACGCCTCGCTGATGGCGAACAAACGCCCCAGCGCCTGATCCATCACGTTGGCTGCCGCAGCACCCTCGTCGGGACTCTTCGCCTGCATCATGGCCGAACGAGCACTCGACACGGCATCGAAGACCTCCTGCTCGTGCGAGGCGTACCCCTTCACCGTCTCCACGAGATTCGGAACCAGATCGGCACGTCGCTTGAGTTGCACGTCGATCTGTCCCCACGCGTTCTCGAAACGGTTCTCGAGCGTGATGATGCGGTTGTACAGGGTCGCGATGACCACGACGACGACAAGGACGAGCGCAAGGAAAATCCAGAAACCCATGGTGACCTCCACGCGCAGTCTAGCCCCTGAACGTCAAACGCCGGTCACACCGTCCCCACGCTCGCGAATTACACCGCCGCCCAACAATCGATCACCGTCGTACAAAACGAGCGATTGCCCGACCGTCACGGCGAACTGCGGCGCGTCAAACGTCACGAACACGTTGTCCCCCTCGAGGCGCACGTGAGCCGGAACGGGCTCCTGCCGGTAACGCACCTGCGCCTGCACCCGCTCAGGCAAGGCGTCCGGATCGATCAGCAGATTCACCGAATCCGCACGCAGCGTCGACCAGGCGCACATCTCGCGAGGACCCACCACGACGGTATTCGTCTCGGGATCGAGATCGATCACGAAGCGTGGTTCGTGCGACTTGAACAAGCCCAATCCTCGCTTCTGACCAATCGTGTAGAACTGCACGCCGTCGTGGCGACCCACGACCTCACGGTTCTTCGAGGCATCCACGACGGGTCCCGGCTGGACGGCACTCCTTGCGCGGAGGTGATCCTGTACCGAGTCGGCAATGAAGCACAGGCCCGAGGAACTCTTCTTGTACGCCGTGGCGAAGCCGCGCTGCGCCGCAATCTCGCGTACCTCCGCCTTCGTCAACTCACCAAGTGGGAACACGAGGTAAGGCAAGATGGCGCGCGGCAACGCCCACAGGAAGTACGTCTGATCCTTGTCGTCATCGAGTCCCCGGTGCAGCGCCGGTCCGTCGGGACCATCGATGCGACGAACGAAATGGCCCGTCGCCATGAACGTCGCGCCCAGCGCACGTGCACGCTCGAGGAAACGACCAAACTTGATCTCGCGGTTGCACCACACGCAGGGGTTGGGCGTCTCCCCTGCCTCGTAACTGGGGACGAACGGATCCACCACGATCTCGTCGAACGCCTCGCGCGCGTCGAGCAGGTAGAACGGGACGTCGAGCTTGTCGGCGATGCGCCGCGCGTCGTACGACGCTTGCGGACTGCAGCACGTGTCGAAGGCGCCTGCCTCCCGGTCGTCAGGCCAGAAGCGCAGCATCGACCCGACCACCTGGAAGCCCTGGTCGTGGAGCAGCGCTGCCGCGACCGAACTGTCGACCCCGCCCGACATGCCGACCATCACCTTGGGTGCATCGGTCCGACCCGAAACGGGGGTCGACGAGATTGGGGAGGGGGTGGTACCCAGCGTCACGGACTGCATGGTAGCCGACGGTGGGTGGGCAACGCACGCCCGGACGTAACGCGTCACCCAGTGACGCACCCCCGTTGGTATCCTCGCGGCAGGAGGTCGCCCGTGAACGCGCAACGCATCACCGTGCTCGTCGTGCTCGCCCTCGTCGCCGTGTACGTCGCCATCGTGCATCAAGCCAACCCCGTGCCCATCGCGCTCCCCGGGCTGTTGTCCCTCCCCCTTTGGTTGATTCTTCTTGGCACCGGCCTCCTGGCCTACCTCGCCGGTTGGCTTCCTGGCGCAATCCGCACCTGGCGACTCCGCCGGGAGCGCGGTCGGCTCGAACGCCGCATCGCGGAGCTCGAGTCCCACCTGCCGTCCTACGATGCGCAGCGATCCGAACCGATCATTCCGGACCGGGCTGCCGCACCCGCATCGACGTCACGGACGCGCGATGACGATGACGCACCCGACCCCTCGGCGTGACGCGCCCCGAGGCCTCCGTGCCGCCCGAGATTCTCGTACGGCCTGAACCGCGCTGGGTGACGCGCCCCATCGCTCCACCCCACGAGGTGGAGGCGCTCATGCGCATCTTCGACGTACCCCCCGTCCTCGCCGCCATGCTGTGGTCGCGTGGATTTCCCGCTGCGCACGCGGCCAGCACGCTCGCCCCCGCATTCGAACCGTCTGCAATTCCGACCCTCGATGCCGCTGCCGAACGGCTCGCCGTGGCGCTCGAGCGGGGCGAACGGATCCTCGTGCACGGCGATTACGATGCCGACGGCATCACGGGCAGTGCGGTGCTGCTGCTCGGCCTGCGCGCCCTCGGTGGGCGGGTGGAGGTGCACCTCCCCAATCGCTTGACCCACGGGTACGGCATTCATCCCGACCTGGTTCCCGCCCACGCGGAACGGAGCGACCTCTTCATCACCGTCGATTGCGGCATCACGAACCTCGACGAGGTGGCCGCGTTGCGCGCGCTTGGCAGCGACGTGATCGTCACCGATCACCACACCCCCCGCGAGGACCTCCCCGACGCCCTGATCGTGCACCCGCGCCTCGACCCGGACGGGCGCACCATGCGCGAGCACGTGCATGGCATGGTCGAACCGACCGGGTCCGGCGTCGCGTACCACCTGCTTTGGCGCCTCCACGAACGCCTTGGGCTCGAAGCGCCGCTCCACCTCATCGACGTTGCGGCAATCGGAACGGTTGCCGACGTCGCGCCCCTCCTCGGGGAGAATCGCGCACTCGTCATGGCGGGCCTCGACCGGCTCGCCGACTCCACCTGGCCGGGCGTGCGCGCCATGATCGCGCAATCGCGCATCAAGGGCGCGCCCACCGCACGCGACGTCGCCTTCGCGCTCGCACCGCGATTGAACGCGTCAGGCCGACTCGGCGAACCCGAAGCGGGTCTCGAGCTTCTCACGAGCACGAGCGAACGCAGGGCGCGGGAACTCGCGGTGTACCTCGACGGCCTGAACGCCGAGCGGCGCGCCGTGCAGGACCGCATGTTCGACGAGGCGCTCGGCATGGTGAAGCCAAGCGACCCCGCCATCGTGATTGGGCACGACGACTGGCACCCGGGCGTGATGGGCATCGTCGCCTCGAAACTCCTGGAGCGCACCTTCAAACCGGTGTTCATCATGGCGAAGGGTCAGGGCAGCGTACGCAGCACCCCCGGCATTTCGGCCGTGGACGCCCTGGAGGCGGCAGCGCCCGCGCTCGAACGGTTCGGAGGCCATGCGGCCGCCGCGGGTTTCAAACTGCGGGCGGGGGCCGAGGATCAGCTTCGCGATCACCTGTTCGAATTCGTGTCGGGCTTTCCCACGCCCGTCCCCGAGGTGGTCGCCGATGCCGTCCTGGAGCCTTGGCAGGTGCACGACGACGTGTGGCGTGGCGTGCAGCGGCTCGAACCGTTCGGGGAGGCGCACGCACCCCCCACCTTCGCGTTGACGGGGGACCTGCGTCGCGCCCGCGCGGTCGGCAAGGGGGGTCAACACCTGCAACTGCTCGTGGAGGACGTGAAGGGCGTGGCGTGGGGCCTTGGGGACGTCGCTGCCGACCTACCGCTCGGCGAGGCCGTGCAAACCGCAGCGGCGCTGCAGGAGAACGTGTGGCAGGACCGGCGCAGCATCGAGTTCGTCGCGTCGCACGTGCGCAGCAGTGCGCATCTCACCGTTAAAACCCGTGGAGCGACGGGATCCTTCGCACCAGCGAACCCGGCGATCGTGCGGGGTGCCGCATCGCAGGACGTCGACGCCGTCCCCCTCACCTCCATTCCGGTGGGGGACGACCCCGAGGAGGCCCACCTGCCCCTGCAACGCGTGTTGCTCGAGGCGACCCGCGTGCACGTCGATTTGGATGCCGAGGCGCAAAGATCGTTGCGGGAGGATGCCGTACGGTTTCCCACGCTGCATGAGGTTCGGTCCGCCTACGTGGCGTTGCGCAGGCGCGCCACGCCGCGGCTTGGCCCCCTTGCGCGTGCGCGCGCCGACCGGATCCTCGAGGAGCTGGGGCTGCTCGACGAGAACGGTCTCGTGCTGCAGGGCGAGAAGCGCGACCCGTACACCTCTCCCACCCTTCGCGCTTGCCTCACGCAGCGCTACCGGTTCGAAACGCTCTACACGGCGTACCGGCATCTCGATGATGCAGCGTTCGCGCAGGCGGTCCGCACGTTGTTCCTCGAGCCGGACGGTGCACCTCACCCCATTGCGTAGCGCACGGGCCGGCGCGAGGGTCGACGTGCACGCCGTGCGATACTGACGCATGGACGCGCCCGGACGAACCACCGATTCGACGCCCCTGCCGGTCTCGACCCGCAACACGCCTATCCTTCCCGACGATGCGACGCTGAAGCGCCTCGAGACCGACCTTCGCGCCAGCCTGCGTGGCGAGGTGCGTTTCGACGATCGTGCGCGCGCCATTTACGCGACCGACGCCAGCCCCTACGAGATTGCACCGTACGGCGTGGTCCTGCCCCGCGACCGGGAGGACCTCATCACCACCGTGCGCCTCTGCGCCCAGCATGGCGTGCCCATCGTGCCGCGGGGTGGAGGGACGAGCCTGGCCGGGCAAACGGTGGGACGCGCCGTGGTGGTGGACGTCAGCAAGTACCTCACGAACATTCTCGACGTCGATCTCGATTCGAGCACCGTCACGGTCGAGCCGGGCGTCACTCGCGATCAGTTGAACGCGCACCTCGCGCCCCACGACCTGCAGTTCACGCCCGACGTATCCACCACCAGTCGCGCTGCGATTGGGGGGATGGTGGCGAACAACAGTGCCGGAACGCGGTCGATCAAGTACGGCAAGAGCGTCGATCAGACCGTTGCGATGACCGTCGTCCTGAGCGATGGCACCGTGACGCGACTCGAAGCGCTTGACGAGGCCACCCTGGACGCGCGTTGCGCGGAGGATTCCATTGCCGGGGAGGTGCACCGAACCGTCCGCCGCATCACCCGCGATCTCGAGGACGAGATCGAGGCGCGGTACCCGAAGGTGATGCGCCGCGTCGGTGGGTACAACCTCGACGAGTTCACGCACGGAAAGCCGTTCAACCTCGCGAAGCTCGTGTCCGGCTCGGAAGGCACGCTCGCCATGATCCTCGACGTGACGGTCAAGGTGCACCCCGTACCCAAGGTGCGCATGCTCGCCATGCTGCACTTCGACACGCTTGGGGCGGCCCTCGAAGCCGTTCCCTTCATCAACGCGCATGGACCGTCCGCCGTCGAGCTGCTCGACGAGGGCTTGTTCGTTCTGGGTCGGAAGAACCCGAACCTGCTTCCCCTGCTCGGTTGGTTGCGGGGCACCCCCGCCGCCGTGCTCATGGTCGAGTTCGATGGGCAGGACGAGGCCGAGGTGCGCCGTGGCGTGGCGTCCCTCCGCGAGGACGCCGAGGTTGCCCGGCGCGCGAGTCACGTGCACGAAGCCTGGTCGAACCAGGAGCAAAAGGACATCCTGCAGTTCCGCAAGGACGGCCTTGGGATCTACGCGACGGTCGAGGGGCGCGACAAGCCCACGCCGTTCATCGAGGATGCCGCCATCCCACCAGAGCACCTCGCGTCCTACATTCCCGAGGTGAAGGCGTTGTGCGACGCGATGGACGTCCCGACCGTGTTCTACGGTCACGCGTCCGTCGGGGTGATTCACACCCGCGCGCTGCTCGACCTCAAGACGGCGGAGGGCGTCGCGAAGTACCAGGCGATCTCCGATGGCGTGTTCGACCTCGTCAAGAAGTACGGCGGCTCCTGGTCGGGGGAGCATGGCGACGGTCTCATTCGCAGCCAGAAGAACCGTGAACTCTTCGGGGACGTGCTGTACGAGGCGTTCCGGGAGGTGAAGCGCGCATTCGACCCGGCTGGCCTCATGAACCCCGGCAAGATCGTCGATGCGGCACCCATGACGCAAGATTTGCGGTACGGCGCGGACTACCCCGACGTCGAGGTGGACACCGTGTTCGACTTCGGACCCGAAGGGTTCCTCGGTGCGGTGGAGGCGTGTACGGGCGTGGGTGCGTGCCGCAAGGTGGACGTGGGCGGGATGTGCCCGAGTTACATGGCGACGCGTGACGAGGACCACTCCACGCGCGGACGGGCGAACATCCTGCGCGAGGCGTTGAACGGCCGCATGCCGGGTGGGCTCACGTCGAAGGACGTGTACGACACGCTCGACCTTTGTCTCGAGTGCAAGGCCTGCAAGGCGGAGTGCCCGAGCAAGGTCGACATGGCGAAGATCAAGTACGAGTTCCTGCAGCAGTACTACGACGATCATGGCGTGCCGCTCGGCGTGCGCGCGATTGGCAACGTCGCCAAGATCGCGCCACTCGGGCAGGCGTTCGCACCGGTGGCGAACGCGCTGATGCCGACGAAGCCGGTGCGGTTCGTGCTCGAGAAGGCGCTCGGCGTGGACCGGCGGAGGGTCATGCCGGCGTACGCACCCGAGTCGTTCAAGGGATGGTTCGAGAAGCACGCGAGGAAACGTGCCGCGGTGCGCGCGACGTCCACCGATGCGCAACCGGCGCGGCGGGTCGCGCTGTTCGCGGACACGTGGACCATGTTCAACGACGGTGCGCCTGGCCGGGCGGCGGTGGAGGTTCTCACCGCCCTGGGGTACGAGGTGGAGCTCGTGTCGTACGGGTGTTGCGGTCGCCCGCAGATCAGCAAGGGTCTGCTGCGTGACGCGAAGAAGCTGGCAGCGACGAACGTACCCAAGCTGCTGCCGTACGTCGAGGCAGGCATTCCCGTCGTGGGCGTGGAACCAAGTTGCGTGACCGCCTTCCGGGACGACTACCGCGATCTCGTGCCGGGTGAGGCGACCGAGCGCGTCGCGGCGCACGTGACGATGATCGAGGATTTCCTTGCCAAGGAGTGGACGAGCGGTCGACTCGACCCCACGGGTGTGTTCGAGAAGCGTGGCGAACCCATCATGCTGCACGGGCATTGCCAGCAGAAAGCAGTCATGGGCACCGCTGCGGGGCGCGCCCTGCTCGGGTGGGTGTCCGACGACGTGCACGAGGTGGACGCCGGGTGTTGCGGCATGGCCGGCAGTTTCGGGTACGGGCATTACGACGTGAGCATGAACATTGGCGAGCGTCGCCTCTTCCCTGCCGTGCGTGAGCATGAGGGCTGCACCGCTGCGAACGGGTTCAGTTGCCGGCATCAGATTCACGACGGCACGGGCGAGGACGCGAAGCACGTGATTCAGTACCTCGCGGAAGCGCTGGCATCAGACGCCTGACGGTTCGACGGTCGAACGCGTACGATCCTCCCAAACGCCGTTGAACGTGCGTTCTGTGTCCTTCTACGTCGCGTGGAACCCATCACGTGCAGGGTTGCACACGTTACGGAATCGTGCGTATCCTGCCGCCATGATCGGTCTAGACCCCACCCCAAATCGTCCAGCAGCATGGCTGCGACACGCCTTGACGCTTCTCATCCTGGTCGGCGTCGGGTTCGTAACGGCCAACGGCGACACCAAAGCGACGATCGCGGTGCACGTCAGCGAGACCGACGAGGTGACGACCACGCCGCACATCCGGCAACCCGTCCGCATCGTCGTGTCGGGCAGTGACATCGTGTCCGGCAACGATTACCGCATCCTGCGGGCGTACGCGACGGAGACCGTGCTGCTGTCCAACACCGATTCTTTCCCCGTCCCCGTCATCTCTGCCGTGGACGTCGTGACCGCGACCACCAACGGACGTTTGACGTGGACGGGCGAATGGGGCGACTGGGACGCGACGTACGTAGATGAGGACGACATCGACTTCAACGAGGTGGTGTACGCCGGCCTGTTCGCCACGCGCCTTTTCGTACAATCCTCGGCAGCCGAGGTCCCCAATGACTTAGCGGGCCTCGAGGCCACGATGGGATCCAGTGAACAACTGCTCCCTGGCAAGAACCACCTCACCGGTACGGTGCAGTACGCAGGGGACGCATACCAACAGGGTGCGTTCGTCGTGGGTCAAGAGCTCGAGGTCACGGGCGAGGGCTGGGGAACGCCAACGACCCCCACGACCGGGCGCACCGTCTTCGTACAAGGACTTGCCGTGGCCGGTAATGCGTCGGAGACCGATACCCATCTCCGCTTCTGGGATGCCTACTTCGCAACGTCGGAAGTTGTTGGAGTCCTGTTCGCAGCTTCTGGGTCCATTTCGGACTCCGATGCGTTTGCCGGAGGGCCAGGGAACGGTGGAACCACGACTGCGCTGTCCTTCAAGGAAGGGAGCGGCTACGACTTTGAGAGCACGAGCGCGCCGTCTTTCGACCCCTCGGCCACGGACACCGAAATCACCGCATGGATTTTTCACTACGAAGTGGAATACGAACCAGAAGAACGCATCGTGAGCATCGGTTCGAGCCTCGGCACGGTCTCCGTGCGACCCGCGTCGGCGGCACCCACGATCGTGGAGCATCCGCAAGCCGCCTCGGCGCTCGAGCGCGCTTCAGCCGCCTTCTCCGTCACGGCGACAGGATCCGGCTCGCTCACCTACCAGTGGCAGACGGCGCCAAGCGCGACGAGCGATTGGCGTGACGTGGCCGGCGCCACGGAGGCCACCTGGACCAAGACCGATGTGGCGCGCAGCGACGATGGGCTGCAGGTCCGCGTGCGCGTCGCGAATACCGAAGCCGGGAAGGGAAGTGCATTCTCCACGAGCGATGCGACCGTCCTCACGGTCACGCCCGTGTCGCCCCTCCCCGTACTTGTGAACCAACCTGCCGACGTGTCGACCGTTGCCAGTAACGCCGCCACGTTCACCGTGGTGGCGACGGGCCTCCATCCCTTGTCGTACCAATGGCAGCGCGCCAGTGCCGACACGTGGAACGACGTGGAGGGCGCCACGGACGCAACGCTGACGGTGGACTCGGTTTCGCCCAGCGAGAACGCTGCCCGCTACCGCGTGCTCGTCACGCAAAGCGAGCCCAACGTCCTGCCTGCGACCATCACGTCGACCGAGGCGACCCTGACCGTCTACGCGAGCCATGCACCCCAACGCGTCCGCGCCTTCCCGTTCGGCGAGGGAGCCTGGGTCACGTTCGACCCCACGCCGAGAGACGGAGACCCGATCGTCAACTACGCCGTGCAACTGGAGAACGGCACGTGGGTACCTCTCGACCCGCCGACCACCACGCCACCCCTTCGGCTCGAAGGTTTCGCGAAAGGCGAGACGTACCGGCTTCGCATCCGCGCCCTCTACGCGTCGGGTGGCGCAAGCGAGCCCTCCGAATGGATCACCTTCGAACCGACACCCGTCGAGGCGCCCAGCGTCACCTTCGCGCTGACCGCGGACGCATCCGCACTCGATGCGGTACGGCAGGACGAAACCGTGACCTTCGACGCCATCGTCGTGATCGAGAACGAAGGTGCGAACCCGCTCAGCGAGTTGTGGCTCGATGCATCGAGCCTCGAAGCTGGCGTGCGCATCACGGGAATCTCACCCGAGGAAGGGTTCGGCACGATCGAAGCCTACGGCGACCTTTGGCTCTGGACCGACCTGAACCTCCCACCCGAGACGACAACCCAGCTCACGGTCACCGTCACCGTGCAGGAGGCCACCCCATGACGCGTTCGCAACGCACACGGCTCGGCACGTGGACGACTGCCCTACTCTCGATCCTCCTCATCAACGGCTGCAGCCAGCGGGGCTCGCTCGGACCCACCACGCAAACCGTGCAACTCGAGATCTGCGCCGCCCCCATCCCCAGCTTCGAAGAGGAAAACGAAACCGCCTGCGGCACGCTGACACCGAGCTACCGCATCATCGAGGAGTAACCCCGACGCTCGGCTAGTCGAACGAAGCGAGATCCACGGCGCGGCTCGGGGCCACCACCTCGAGTAGCGCCGTGGCTTCCCCAAGCGCGACCTCACTCACGTGGAACGTCGCGAGGTCGGCCGTATCGCGAATCCAGGCGATGCGTGCCTTCTCGGGCGGCACGCCGCACGTGGCGAGCGCGACCTGAATGCAGGTGCGCGCGTCGGGCGTGACGACGGGAAGGCGCGCCGAACCGAGCGACGTGCTCGTGATCACGTTCATCCAGGTGGGCACCGGGTCGATCGCGTCCACGAAGCTGCGCGGCACGACGTCGGCATGCCCCATGCCATTCGCGTTGCCCTCGCTCGCGGGGGTGAGCGAGAGCAGTGCGACGCGCGTCGGATTGGGCGCCTGCGGTTCCCCAAGCGCGAAACGCCCAGTCACGTTCGGGTCCATGCCGAGGCCGCTGACGTCCTTACCGGCACGCTCGACGACGAGCAGGTCGAGCTTCTCGAAGGGGAGGCGCGGCATGAGGCGCTTCGCCTCCTTGAGGAGCTCCGGTTCGCGGCCAGCCCAATCCGTACCGGCGAGCGCTTCGACCTGCGCGGGGTTGCCCTCGGCGTCCTCCACGACGGCTACGCCGAGGACGGGTGGGTAGTGCGCGAGAAGCCGTTCGCGGGCCGCCTGCAGACGGTCGGCAAAACCGACGTACCCCTTGGCGTGCATCGACGCCGCGCCAGGGCGTTTGCCCAGGCCAATGACGAGCATCTTCGTCAGGCCAGACTCGACGGGGCCCCGAAACCCGGTGTGCGACTTGATGCGGTTGAGGACGACGATGGCGTCCGCGCCGCTCGCGACGGTGGAGGCGTGCACGCCGGTCCCGTCCTCGAGCGTGCCGATCTGCACCGTTTCGTCGCGCGCGTCGAGCGGCACGCCGTCAGGCAAGAGTCCGTACTCGCGCAGTACGCGCGTCTGCCCTTCGGGCGTGCCGCCGCCGTGGCTGCCCATGGCGGGCATGAGGAACGGCTCAGCGCCCGCGGCGAGGAGCGCATCGAGCGCGCCGGCCACGAGGTCGGGGTAGCGCCCGAGACCGCGGGAACCGAGCGCAACGGCGACACGCTTGCCGGTGAACCCGGCTTGGGTGCGCGTGAGGAGGTCGGTGAGGGTGCGGTGCACCGCGCCGCGTGGGTCGTCGAGCGGAGCGACGGTCGAACGGGAACGCACCGTGACGAGCTCGGGGATTCGCAGGGCGCGAATCTCTTCGGGGATGAACGCAGCGGGAAGGTCGACGTGAATGCGACCCGGTGCGCCTTCGCTCACATGGCCTCCGGTGCGTCGATGCCGAGCAGGGCGAGCGCATCGGCGAGCGTGCGCTTCACGGCTGCGACGAGCGCGAGGCGCGCTTCACGCAGGCCGGGTTCGGCCCGCAGGACGGGCGTGTCGGGCTTCCCGTCCTCACCACGATGGTTGTAGTAAGCGTTCCAGGCGGTGGCGAGGTCGAGCGCGTACTGCGCGATGAGGTGCGGCGCAAGTTCGCGCGCCGCTTGGGCGCGGACTTCGGGCAACCGCGCGATTTGCTGCGCGACGGTGAGTTCGAGCGGTCCGAGCGTGGCCCAGTCGGCTGCGGTCGCATCGACGCCCGCCTCGCCTGCCGCACGAAGGATGCTCGCAGCGCGCGCGTGCGCGTACTGCACGTAGGGAGCGCTGTCGCCCTGAAGGTTGAGGGCCTGATCCCACCGGAAGTCGATGATGCGTTTCGCCTCACTCTTGAGCATCGCGAAGCGCATGGCGCCCAGCCCCACCTGCCGCGCGACCGTCTCGGCGTCCTCGAGGTCAGGGTTCTTCTCCGCCACGACCGCAGCGGCGCGTCGGGTGGCCTCCTCGAGCACGTGATCGATGGCGAGGGTGACACCCTTGCGGCCACTCATGGCTTGCCCCTCGAGCGTGACGACCTCGTAGGCGAGGTGCTTCGTGTTCCGCGAAGCCTCCTGCCCCTCGGGCGTGCCGGAGAGGGCGAGGGCGGCGCGAACGAGCGTCTGAGGGTGCGACTGGCGCACGTCGATGACGTTGACGATCTCCTGGCCATGCGCGAAGGTTTGACCCACCGGGTGCGCCTCCCCCGCCGGGTGGCTGGTCCACAGGGTCGAACCGGTGGGTTGATCGGCGAACGGTGCGTAGGCGAGCCCTTCGAAGATGCCGACCTTCCAGTAGTGGTAGCCAATGTCCTTGGCGACGTACACGGCGTTGCCGTCACTACGGACGAGGACGACGGTGGATTCCTCGAGCCCAGGAATGAACTCTGCGACGTCCATCACGAGGGCGCCCTGGTACTTGCCGTCGGTGGGCTTTGAAACGTAGGGGCTCGCCTCGAGCACCTCGAGACCGCGGGCGAGGAAGCCGCTGTCCACCACGTCCGACTCCCAGACGAGCAGGTCGTACTCCGCGCCGAGCGACCAGAAGGTCTCGAGTTGGGCGTGCACGATGCGTTCGACCTCGCGTCGAAGTTCACCCGCCTCGAGGCGGTGCATGGTGTCACGCACACCCGTCTCGATCGCCTCGGCGTCGGTCTCCTTGGCCTCCCCCAGCTGCACGTAAAGACGGCCGTACCAATGGTCGAGCTTCTCGCTCGCGTCCTCCCCGGGCGGGGTTTGCGCGAAGTACTGCGCTGCGAAGAGGCTCTCGGCCGCTTGTCGTCCGGTGTCGTCGATGTAGTTCTGCACCTCGACCTGGTACCCGTCGGCACGCAGGATGCGCGCCACGGCGTCCCCGAGCACGATGTTGCGAAGGTGGCCAACGTGCGCCTCCTTGTTGGGGTTGACGCTCGTGTGCTCCACGATGACCTTTCGGTCACGGGGTTCCGCGTCGGGCGCGCCTGCGGCAATGCCGGCCACGAAGGCGCCTGGGTCGAGGAAGACGTTGATGTACGGGCCGACCGCCTCGGCGCGAAGCACGCCCTCGGGCGGCTCGAAGGCGGCGACGATGCTCGCGGCGATCTCGGCAGGGTTCTTGCGCAGTGCCTTGGCGAGCGCGAAGGCGAGGGGCGTACCGTAATCGCCGGGCTTGCCGGCAGGCACCTCTTGCACGGGAATCTCACCCGGGTCGATGCCGAGGTGCTTCGTGGCGGCTGCGAAGGCGGTGCGAAGGGCGTGCTTGACGTCACTCATCGCCGCGAAGGGTAGCACGCGGCATCGGTGGCGACGCTCGCGGTGTGCGGCGCGACGCGGGTCTATACTGTGCAAACCGAGTCCGGGGTGTGTGTCTTGGCGCTCGCTTCGGTTCGGCGCGACCTGATAAGGTTGATACGTGTTGACTCAGATTTCTAGACAATCAACTTTGGGTTCGGGGACGACCCCGCACCCCCACCCCATGGCCGCGGGAAGGAGCCGTCCATGACCGACGCGCCCGGCGAACCCCGTTTCGACGCACCCATCCCCGTCTGCCCCGTCCGCGGATCGGTGCTCTACCCCAGCATGGTGATGCCCATCGACGCCGGTCGCGCCATCAGCATCCGCGCGATCAACACGGCGCTCGACCGGGACCGCACCATCGTCATCGTCAGCCAACGCGACCGCGAAACCGAAGAACCCACCCCCGAAGACCTCTACGACGTCGGCACCGTGTGCACCATCATGCGCATGAAGAAGAACCCCGACGGCAGCATCCAAATGCTCGTCCGCGCCATCGGCCGCGTGCACATCGAGGCGTACCACCCCAGCGCCGGCCTCATCGAAGCCGACCTCGCGCCCTACGACGTCGAGGACGGCGACGACACGGTCGTCGAAGCCAGCTTCCGTGAACTCAAGGAAAAGTTCGGCGAGCTCCTCGAATCCGGCGGGCGTGGCCTCCAGGCCGAAGTCGCCCAGTTCATCATGAACCTCGAGGACGCCGGCCAGTTCGCCGACTACGTCGCCTACCACCTCGACTTCCGCCTCGAGGACAAGCAAGCGGTCCTCGAAGCCCCCAGCATCGCCGAACGCCTCCGCAAGGTGCTCGTCCTCATCGACACCGAAATCGAACTGCAGGAAACCCAACGGCGCCTGCAACGCGAGGTCAAGGAGGAGATCGACCGCAACCAGCGCGAGTACTTCCTCCGCGAGCAAATCAAGGCCCTGCAAAAGGAACTCTCCGGTAGCGACGACGAAGAGGACGAAATCGAAGCGTTCCGCGAGAAGCTCGACGCCGCCGGACTGCCCGAAGAGGCGATGAAGGAAGCGCAACGCGAACTCAACCGCCTCTCGCGCATGCACCCCGACAGCGCCGAAGCCAGTGTGATTCGCACCTACCTCACGACCCTCACCGAACTCCCCTGGCAGGAACGCTCCGAGGACCAACTCGACGTGACCGTCGCCGCCGACGTGCTCGAGGAGGACCACTACGGCCTCGAGAAGGTCAAGGACCGCGTCATCGAGTACCTCGCCGTCCGCAACCTCAAGGCGCAGAAAGCCAAGAAGGGCGAACTCGAGGAGGGCGAAGTCAACAAGGGCCCCATCCTCCTCTTCGCCGGACCGCCCGGGGTCGGCAAGACCTCCATCGCGCAGTCGGTCGCCAAGTCCCTCGGCCGCAAGTACGTACGCATCAGCCTTGGTGGCGCACGCGACGCGTCCGACATTCGCGGTCACCGCCGCACCTACATCGGCAGCATGCCCGGCCGCATCATCCAGGGCATCCGCACCGCCGGGACCAAGAACCCCGTCTTCCTGCTCGACGAGGTCGACAAGCTCGGCGTCTCCTACCAAGGCGACCCCTCCTCCGCCCTGCTCGAGGTGCTCGACCCCGCGCAGAACGCGAACTTCGTCGACCACTACCTCGGCGTCCCCTTCGACCTGAGCGAAGTCCTGTTCATCGCCACGGCGAACTACCAGCAGCAAATCCCCGAGGCGCTCATGGACCGCATGGAAACCATCGAGTTCAGCAGCTACATCGAGCAGGAGAAACTCGAAATCGCCAAGCGCTACCTCATCCCCCGGCAACTCCGCGAGAACGGGCTCAGCGCCAGCCAACTCGCCATCAGCGACGGCGCCGTCGCCCGCGTCATCTCCAGCTACACCCGCGAAGCCGGCGTCCGCACGCTCGAACGTACCCTCGGCACGCTCGCCCGCAAGGCCGCTCGCAAGATCGCCGAAGGCGAAGCCAAGCGCGTGCGCATCACCGAACGCAGCCTCGAGGCGTACCTCGGCAGCGAACGCTTCACGCCCGAATCGGAAGGCGAGGAAGACCTCGTCGGCGTCGCCACCGGCATGTACTTCACGCCCGTCGGTGGGGACATCCTCTTCGTCGAGACCAGCATCACGCAGGGCAAGGGCGGACTCGTCCTTACCGGCCAACTTGGCGACGTCATGAAGGAATCCGCGCGCGCCGCCCTCACCTTCGTCAAGTCGCGCGCCGACCGCTTCGGGCTCGACCCCGCCGAGCTCGACGAGCGCGAAATCCACGTTCACGTTCCCGCCGGCGCCACCCCCAAGGAAGGCCCCTCGGCCGGCGTGGCGCTCGCCACCAGCCTCGTCAGCGCGCTCACCGGCGTGCCCGTCCGCAAGGACGTCGCCATGACCGGTGAGATTACGCTGCGCGGCCGCGTCCTCCCCATCGGCGGTTTGAAGGAGAAGATCCTCGGCGCGAAACGCGCAGGGATCGAACACATCGTCTACCCCGAGAAGAACGCGGCGGACGCCAAGGACATCGACGCGGGCCTCCTCCGCGGCCTCAAGATGCACCCCAGCGACGACCTCGAACAGGTCCTCGACGTCGCCCTCGTCGGCGGCATGGCCGCACTCGAACGCAAGGGGGGCGGACCGAAAGGCTCCGGCAAGAAGCGCAGCGCCAGCAAGGGCGCGAACGCGCCCCGCACGCCCGCCGCACGCGCCTAAACCCACTCGACCCCCGACGATGCCCACCCCACACCGGGGTGGGCATCGTTTCGTTTGCCCAGGCGAATGCGAGCGCGCCCTGCTGGCACGCCATGGGCGTCCGGCACGCAGCTGCGCCTGCGGTATCGTCACCCCATGCGTACTCCCCTCATCGCCGGAAACTGGAAGATGCACAAGACGCCCAGCGAGGCCGCGGCATGGATCGACGCCTTCGCCAAGCAACTCGAGGACACGCCCCACGACCGGGTCGACGTCCTCCTCGGCGTCCCCGCCACCCACCTCTCCGCCATGCGCACCGCGGCAAGCCGTGCCCAGGTCGCCCTCGCGGGGCAGGACGTTTCCGCCCACGATGAGGGTGCCTACACCGGTGAGGTGTCCGGCGCCATGCTGCGCGACGCGGGCGCCAGCCACGTCATCATCGGCCATAGCGAACGACGCGCCTACCACCACGAGGACGACGCCCTCGTCGGCGCGAAACTCCAGGCCGCCAAGCGTCACGAGCTCACGCCCATCCTTTGCATCGGCGAGGTCGAAGCCGACCGCGATGCCGGTCGGCACGAAACGGTCGTCCTCGACCAACTCCGCGCCGCCCTCGACGGGTTCGACCTGAAGACCGGAAGCGACCTCGTCATCGCCTACGAACCGGTCTGGGCCATCGGCACCGGCCGCACCGCCACCGCCGACGATGCGCAAACCATGAGCAAGGCCATCCGCGACGCCCTCGCCAGCGATCACGGAGCCCTCGCGCAGGACGTCCGCATCCTCTACGGCGGCAGCATGAAACCCGGCAACGCCGCCGAACTCCTCGCCCAAGCCGACGTCGATGGTGGCCTGATTGGCGGTGCGAGCCTCGAGGTGGACGCACTGCTCGCCATCATTGCCGCTGGGAATCAGGTCGCGTCATGAACGACGCCCACCGCAACCGCCTCACCCGCGTCCGTCATGCCATGCAGGAACGCGAACTCGATGCACTCGTCGTCACCCTGCCCGCCAACGTGCGATGGCTCTCGGGCTTCACCAGCCCCGAGGATGCGCGCGTCCTCGTCACCCTCGAGGACGCCTGGCTCCTCACCGACGGGCGGTACATCGCCCAGGCGGACGCCGAGTCGCACCTCCCCGCCGTCATCGAACGCGACTGGATGCGCATCGCCGCCGAACGCGCCAAGGACGGGCAGGTAGGCGTCGAGGCCGAGCACGTCACCCTCGCGACCGGCACGAAACTCGAGCATCACTTCGGCCGGGACCCGATCCGCACCGAGGGCCTCATCGCGCGGCTTCGCCGCACCAAGGACGACGCCGAAAGCGACGCCATTCGTCGCGCGGCCGCCCTGACCGACCGCGCCTACGAACACGCCCTCGGCATGGTGCGACCCGGCGTGCGTGAGCTCGACGTCGCCCTCGAAATCGAACGGTTCGTCCGCAGCGAAGGGGGGGACGGCATGGCGTTCGACGTCATCGTCGCCTCCGGACCCCGCAGCGCCATGCCGCACGGGCTCGCCAGCAGCAAGGTCATCGAAGCGGGTGAACTCCTCACCATCGACATGGGGGCGCGCGTGGATGGGTACTGCGCCGACATGACCCGCACCGTCGGGGTGGGCACCGTGTCCGATGCGCACCGCGCCCTGTTCGACGCGGTCCTCGAAGCGCAGGTGGCCTCCCTCGCCGCCGTCGCGCCCGGCACGCCCACCCGCGACGTGGACGCCGTCGCCCGCGACATCCTCACGCGTCACGGTCTCGGCGAGGCGTTCGCCCACTCCCTCGGGCATGGCGTCGGACTGGAGATTCACGAAGCCCCCGGTCTCGCCCCCCGCAGTGAGGACGTTCTCGAAGCCGGCATGGCCGTCACGATCGAACCCGGCGCGTACCACCCCGGCGATGCGGGCGTCCGCATCGAGGATCTCGCCCTCGTCACCGAGGATGGCTACGAGGTCCTATCGCATGCACCCAAGGGCTGGCGCACCGTAGGCGTCGACGCGTGAGTCCAACACCGCTCGTCGTCAAGTACGGCGGATCCACCATGACCGACGCCACCGCGCGCGCCGGCGTGGCGCACGCCATTCAACGGGCGCGCGCCGAGGGGCAAGGCATCGTCGTCGTGCATGGGGGTGGACCCGCCATTGGTCAGGCCCTCGCGGCGGCCGGCATTCCCAACGAGTTCGTCGAGGGGCGCCGCGTCACCACGGAGCGCGCCCTTCCCGTCGTGGAGGCCGCCCTCACGCTGCTCGGCAAGCAACTCGCCCAGGAAATTGGGGACGCCGTGGCGCTCACCGGTCGCGATGCGAACCTCCTCACCGCCGAGGTCATCGACCCGGCGCTCGGGCGCGTCGGCCAGGTCACGCGCGTGGCCGCCACACGCCTCACCGGCCTGCAGTCCATCGGCCTCACCCCCGTCATTGCCTGCCTCGCCCTCGATGCGGAAGGCGCCGCGCTCAACGTGAACGGCGATGAAGCGGTGGGCGCGGTGGCAGGCGCACTCGAGGCCCCCATCGTGTACCTGAGTGACGTACCTGGCGTGCTCGACGATCCGGAACAGGAATCCAGCGTCCTCCCCCGCCTGACGCGCGGTGAGGCGGAGAGCCGCATGGCCGATGGGCGCATTGCGGGCGGCATGATTCCCAAGGTGCGGTCCGCCCTCGAGGCCCTCTCGCAGGGCGCGACCAGCGCGCGGATTGCCGACGGCCGAAGCGAAACGACCGTCCAGGACGCACTCCGCGGGTCGGGCGGTACGCTCGTCGTTCCCGACGAGGCGTGAGCGGCCCGAACCGCAGCGGGCTACCTTCCACCTCAGGTCCGCTCGGCAGCCAACCCACGATGCGTGGGGAAGAATTGTCCCCGACGCGCCTCCCGCGTTTATTGGTACACTCGCGAGCGATGCGATTCCCACGCACCGTCTTGCTGACCGTTCTCCTCGTGTCGTGGGGAGGCGTGTCGCTCGCCAACCCCGTGGCCGTGCAACCCGGCGACAACCTGTGGGACCTCGCGCAGCGGTACGGCACGACGGTCGACGCCATCATGCAGGCCAACGACCTCCGTTCTGCGGATCTGCTTCCCGGCGACCTTCTCAAGCTTCCTGGCAGTGACGACGCTACGCCCGACGCTGCCACGCTCGATACGCCCGCTACCTGGACGGTTGCGCCAGGCGACTCGCTGTACGAAATCGCCATCGCCACGAGCCTCACCGTCGAAGAACTGTTGCTGTGGAACGGCTTGCAAGGCACGATGATTCACCCAGGCGACGAACTCCGCCTGACCGCGCCCAGTCAAGCGAACGTCGTTCGCGCCAGCGAAGCGTGGCTCGAAGTAACCATCCAACCCGGTGACAGCCTGTGGCGCATTGGACGCGCCTACGACGTGACCCCAGCCGCGATTGCCGCAGCGACCGGCATTGACGTCAATGCCGTCCTGCAACCCGGTGACCGGCTCACCATCCCCGGCGTGTACGCCAGCAACGCGCAAGCGTCCGGTGACGTCGGGGGGTACACGGCACCCACCGTCACCGTGGATCCGGGTGACACGCTCTGGGAGATCGCGCGGCGGTACGACACGACCGTCGAAGCGCTCATGACCGCCAACGCCCTGCAATCCTCGAACTTGTCGATCGGGCAACGCCTCCGCATCGTCGGAGAGAGCGGCGCGCCCGCCATCGCTGCCGCCGTGACGCCCTCCCCCGCCATTGCCAGCAACACCATGGTGTGGCCCCTCCGGGGCGCCATCACCTCCCGCTTCGGGTGGCGATCCCTGACCATTGGCGGCACGAGCATGCACTACGGCCTCGACATCGACGGGAATACCGGTGACCCCATCGTGAGCGCCACCGCCGGCACGGTCGTGTTCTCGGGCTGGTCGGGAGGCTACGGTCAGGTCGTGATCGTCGAGTCGGGTGGCCACGAGTACTACTACGCGCACTGCTCCGAGCTCCTCGTGTCCGTCGGCGACCCAGTCGCACCCGGTGACCTCATTGCCCGCGTCGGCGCCACGGGCCGCGTGACGGGCTCCCACCTGCACTTCGAGGTCCGCGTCGATGGGAATCCCATCGACCCGCTGCCCATGCTCGAAGCGCGCGCTGGCGCACGCTGAGCCAACCCATGCGCATCGTCGTCATTGGTGATCTTCACGCTCAAGAAGCGAAGTTGTGGCAAATGCTCGATGAGGCGGGGCTGCGCGATCCGGACGGTTCCCCGAGTGAACGGCTCCGAAGTGGCGAGACGCACCTCGTCCTCCTTGGGGACCTGGTGCACGCCAAGTCGCGCGAACGGTACGCCCACATGGTGGGCGTGGAGCGGTACGACGAGTTCGATCCCGAACAACTCCACCAGGCTGAACTCGTGCAGGAGACCTTCCTGCGTCGCGTCAAGACACGCCTGTACCAGCCCCATTATGTGCGTTGCCTGTTGACCTTGTGAGCATTTGTGTCCCCGTGTTCAGAACGTGTCTGCGCTCTTCGCGCTTCCATGCCTTGTCCTGCCGGGACCCTCTATTCATTCGTGACCTTTTGTGCACGGGTCTCTGTGCTACTGATGCATGTTTGCAGCATGAACTGCGTGTCAAGGAGCGGCTTAAACCCAAGTTGTCGCACCGAGAACGGGCACTGCTTGAGCAACAGAAGAAGGTCCGTCACTTTTGTTGCCTGC
>CAJXWR010000027.1 GCA_913062675.1 uncultured Trueperaceae bacterium | reverse complement strand
CATTTTCAGGCTCTGGCACTGTCAGAGTTGTCACATCAAGGGCTGCGTCGTGGGCAACCGTAAAGTCAATCGATCGGTAGCTCGACACCAGGTTGGGATCCACAAAGATATCAACGGTGTACCCAGTCCCAACAGTCACATCACGCACCTCGGCATACAGTACATCCGATGCAACAGCCCCGCCAACATTGACCACAGCACCGGTATATGGGCTTGAGTCAACACCAGGGTAGGCGTTTGTTTCACCCAACTGCAGCGCATTACCCGGGCCTAGGTTCTTATCCATACCAAACAGTTTGACGGTGACCTCTCCGGCATAGCCTGCGTCAGCACCACTGACCACATCCACCGCGCCCGTTAGGGTCGTGAAATCAAGGTTCTGGACCACGCCGTTGGCGATCGTTGCAGGAAGCCCACCCAAGACTCCATTATGTGAGGACACAGTCGAATCTTTCGCCAGAGCCGTTGACCCCACCTGCAAGTTAGCCGCTTCATCGTTCGCTCCCAAACGAACGGTAAAATCCCGATGGTCAGCTCGTGTGACCGTCAAGTTACCTGAGCCATCGTCACTAAGTACAAAACCGGCCCCGTCAGCCTCGCCGTCTCCAACCTCACCACCTCCACCACTTGGTACCAGGAGACGCTCGGCCTAACGGTCAGCCACCGCGACGACGTCCACGCTCAACTCTCCACCGCGAACGGCGCAGAACCCCTCATCGAGCTCGAAGCACAACCAGGCCTCGAGCCCCTCCGCCGTGGCCATGAACGCCTCGGCCTCTACCACCTCGCGCTTCTCCTCCCAAGCCGCGCGCACCTCGGGTCGTTCATCATGCGCCTCTCCGGCCTGCAGGCACGCGCCGGGACCGCCGACCACTCCGTCAGTGAAGCGATCTACCTGAGCGACCCGGACGGTCTCGGCATCGAGGTGTACGCCGATCGACCCGCCGAAACGTGGGGCGTCGAGGACGGCCAACTCGCCATGGACACACGCCCGCTCGACGTCATGGACCTCGCACGGGCAGGCGAAGGCCAACCCTGGCGTGGGCTTCCCGAAGGATCCACCATCGGGCACGTGCACCTGCACGTCGGCGATCTTGCGACCTCCGACGCGTACTACCACGACGCCCTCGGCTTCGATCGCGTCCTCTGGCGCTACCCGGGGGCGTCGTTCCTCTCCGCCGGGGGTTACCACCACCACGTCGGCACGAACGTCTGGGCGGCAGGCGCGCCCTCCGCCGGTCCTACCGACCCACGGCTTCTCCATTGGACGTTGCGTCTCTCCGACGCGGCAAGCCTCGACGCCCTGGCCGCGAACCTCGAGCATCAAGGTCAACCCCTCACGCGTACCGAGCAGGGTCTCGTGAGTCACGATCCGTGGGGCACCACCGTGCACGTCGAAATCGTCTGAACGAGCGCGCTAAATCAGAACGAGGTCCGTCAAACCGCCGGCGCGAAGCGCACGACCGTATGCCTCCAGCCGTTCGCGGGTCGGCTCGGTCCACGTCGAGGCTGCCTCACGCACCCCGTGGCACCGGAACCCCATGACCTTCACGCGCATGGAGGGATCCACGGCGTGCAGCCACGCTCCCGTGCGCTCCAAATCCTCCAGGTCGTCGTTGCGACCCGGAATCATCAACAAGCGCACCTCGTGCAACGTGCCGCGCTGAGCCAGTCGTTCGATCGAAGCCAGGACCGACACGTTGGACGTGCCCGTCAACGCCTGATGCGTCTCGTCGTCGAACGCCTTCAGGTCGATCATCGCACCGTCCATCACGCCATCGAGCTGCGCCCACGTGGCCTCGTCGACCAGGCCGTTGCTGTCGACGAACCGCGTCAAGTGGCGGGTCGCGGGTTCGGCGGCGAGGGCGGTGAAGAACCCTTGCACGAACTCGGCTTGCTGCGTCGCCTCCCCACCCGAAACGGTGACCCCCGACAGGAACGGGGCAACGGGCCGTACCTCCTCCAAGAGCGCCTCAGGCGTCATGGAACGCGTCTTGGGTGTACTGCTGCTCGGGCATGCGGCGATGCAATCATCGCAACCGATGCACGTCGCGGCATTCCAGCGCACCGCGCCGTTCACCACCTGCAGGGATGGCGTCGGACACACGTCGACGCATGCGGCGCAATCGTCGCACACGCGAATCGTGTACGGGTTGTGGCACGCCAGGCAATCCATGTTGCAGCCCTGCAGGAACACGGTGAACCGGTTCCCGGGGCCGTCGACCATGCTGAACGGAATCGTGCCCGAAACGAGTCCACGCACGCCGACCCTCGGAGCATCGTCGGGCGCCAACAACCGGGCGCGTGACGGCGCATCGGCAGGACGGGCATGGGGGAGCGTCACCTCAACCGCCGGCGAGCCGTTCGGCCGCCACCACCCGCTTCGTGGCGCGTTGCGTGCAGTGCGCCTGCTCCTCGTTGCCCGCACCAAGGTAGGTGCTCCCGTGCCGCGCGCCCTCCTCGATGGCCGCGATGTCACTCTTCTTCACCAGGTACCCGGTGATGCGAATGAAATCGTTCGAATCGAGGTTGAACGTGAAGTCCCGCATGCCCTGCTGCATCGCCCCCTTGATGACGTCCACCACCGCGTCTGGATTGCGGCGCGCCGTCTCGTCGAAATGGAAGATGTCGCTCACGCCCGAGGCGAACACGGCGTGGTTGGGCGCCACCGCCTGGATGTGCCGGAACAGGTCAGGCTCCTCGCCAATCGGAATGCGCGTCCCGGCCGTGACGTCCACGTCGAGATCGATGCCCGACTGGCTGTGCATCATCGCGCGTCCCCCGAAGCCCTCGCAGTAGGGTTGGGGCCGTTCCGCCACGAAAGCGGCGGTCTCCCTGACGATGCGGTGCGCGAGCGCGTCCGCCTCGGCGTCCGAACCGTAACGGCCCGACTTCCCTTCGCGCTCCATCAGCAGGTTCACGGCATCGGCGAGGCCGAACACGCCGAACATCGCGGAGAAGCGATCGAGGCGCAGCAGGTCTTCCTCGACGAGCCAATGGTGGTCGTAGAAGCCTGAGCGTTCGACGAGGTGCCGAATGCGCGTCTCCATCAGCTCCGCGGTCAACTCGAGGTAGTGCGGCAACGTGGTCGCGAAGAACGTCTCGGTGTCGCCCTCGTGCCGCAGCGCCACCTCCATGTAGTTCACCCGCACGAGCGTGTGCGACCCACCCCCGATCTTGAGGGCGTTGTAGCAACTCACCGCGGCGTACTGCTCACCATGATCCGCCGTCATGACGGGCTGATTGATGAAGTGCGGCTTCGCGCAAGCGAACACCGTCCCCACGGCGTCGCGAATCAGCGCGTCGGGCGTCACGCCCGGCTCGACCTTCAGGCTGATGTTCGGCACCACCTGCAACAGTTCACGCTCGAGTTGCAGGATGGCGCGCAGCATGGGCGAATCGGCTGGACCCAGGTTCGTGTGGGTGAACGCGTCGGGGAGCATGCGATCGAGTGCACGCCAGAACGGGCGCAGCGCCGTCACGATTTCCTCTTGCGTCATGCCCTCGGCGAAGGGTGCGAGCAGGGCGTCGAGGTCACCCAAGTACACCGGGTAGCCGGTGATGGAGGGCACGTTGGCGTACATGCTGGCCAGGAACCAGGTGGCCTCTTGCAGGTCCTGAGGGGCAGGCAGTTCGAGGTAGGCGGAGCCTTGCTCGAGCGCCTTGGCGTAATCCGGCAGGGTGTAGCGGGGCCGGTAGGGCGCGTGCCCCTCAAACATGTCGCAGATCACGCGGGCGTCGAGCGCCTCGCGTGCCGCATCGCTGAGCGGTGGCATGGGCGCAAGGTTCTCGGCGAAGATGGCGAGTTGCTGCACGCGTTGCCGGTACGAGAGCGTCCCGTCGAGCAGGATTCGGTCGAGCTCCTGCCGCTGGGTCGGTTCCAGCGTGAGGCTACCCGCGGCTTCGATGGAGCTGGGTTCGCGGTCGAGTTCGAGGACCATCGCGTACCTCCTTGCCGCGTTGCGCATGGAACCGACGCAACCCGGACGAATGTCCCATCATTGCCCGTACGCTTCGCGTCGGGCAGGGACGAAGGTCACGCCTGTCGCGCGTCCTCCCGGGTCAACGTGAGCGTGGCGTGGTCCCCCTCCACACCGGCGCTCGTCAGCAGGTAACCGCGTTCGAAGAGGGTTTGCAGCGCGGTGCGCAGGTGACTCCGCCAGGCGGCAGCGAGACCGGGGTCGTCACGCCGAATCGCCTGAATGTCACGGGGGGCGGACACGCGCACCGTGACGGCGTCGTCCGGGTCGGCGAGTTGGCCGTCGGGCGTGCCGGTGTCCAGCCGTACGCCCTGCTCAGCGGGGAGGTCGACCCGCTCGCCCGCCGCATACGCTGCCGCACGCTGCTCGACGCGGTCCTCCCGCAAGTCCCACACGACTTCGAGCCGGTCGCTCGGCAGGCCGGCGTTGAGCGCATCGCGCATCTCGCCGTACACGTTCTCGAGGTACCGGTTCGTCACGCCCCCAAGGATTCGCGTGTTGAGGCGCGCATTGCCGTGCTCGAGCGGGTCGAACGTCCACAGGATACGCGTGACCCCCATCGCGAGCGCTTCGTCCCGCTGCGCCCATTTCAGCGCCACGCCCAACCCCAGGCCGCGCGCCTCCGGCGTGACGCCCAGCATGTGCGAGCACAACACGGGGGTGCCGTCGTGATCCACGCCGCGAAAGGCGAACGAGTGCGCGAGGAGTCGCCCGTCGCGCCATGCACCCAGCGCCAGGCCGCCATGCCGCGCGGCGGTCACGAGGACGTGCTGCGGGACCACCTCCATCGGTTCGAACCCCCACACCTCCTGCTGCAGGACCTCGGCGGCTCGCATGGCGTCGGTGTCATGCATCACGCGGATCGTGACGTCATGGGGTGTCATCATGACGACGCGCCCACGGGGAGTGGTGTCCACTTCACGTCGCTTGCCGCACTGGCGACGGTCGCCTCGATGAAGCGCATGCCGCGCGCGCCCTCCACCCCCGTCGGGTGGTCGCCGGGCGTGACCTGTTCGCCTTGCGCCGCACGAATCGACGAGGCGATCTCCGCGTACAGGTTGGCGAACGCTTCCAGGAACCCCTCGGGGTGCCCGGCAGGAATGCGGCTCGCATCCTCCGCCTGCACGTGTAGCCCGGGACCCCCGCGCGTGTAGATGCGCATGGGTTCCCCGAGCGGGTGGTGGACCAGGCGGTTGGGCTCCTCCTGATGCCAGGTGAGGGAACCCTTCTCCCCGAACACGCGAATCCGCAGGTCGTTCTCCGCGCCGACCGCGACCTGCGTGGCGAGCAGCACGCCGCGTGCACCCCCTTGGAAACGAACGAGGATCGAGGCGTCGTCCTCGAGGGCGCGCCCCGGAACGAAGCGTGTCGTGTCGGCACTCAACGCCTCCACCTCCAGGCCGGTGACGGTGCTCATCAAGTTCTCGGCGTGACTGCCAATGTCGCCCATCGCGCCCGCAATCCCTGCCTTGGCCGGGTCGGCACGCCAAGTGGCCTGCTTGACGCCTTCCGCCTCGGCCTTCGTGGCGAGCCAACCCTGGTGGTACTCCACGACGACCTTGCGAATCGCACCCAACTCGCCGGCCTGCACCATGGCGCGCGCCTGACGCACCATGGGGTACCCGGTGTAGTTGTACGTCACGGCGAGCACCAGGCCGCGCGCCTGCGCCAGTTCGACCAGCTCGTCCGCCTCCTTTGACGTGAGCGTCATGGGCTTGTCGCAGATGACGTGCATGCCGGCCTCGAGCGCAGCGCGTGCCACGGGGTAGTGCAGGTGGTTGGGCGTGACGATCGACACGGCCTCGATGCGCTCTCCTTCCGGCAGGTCGAGCTCGCCCTCGAGCATGGCTTGGTACGAGCCGTACCCGCGTGAAAGCCCCAATGCCTCGGCGGAGGCAAGCGACCGTTCAGCCGTGGAGGAGAGTGCGCCAGCAAGGAGGTCGTACGCACCATCGAGGCGGGCGGCCATGCGGTGCACGCCACCAATGAAAGCATCGGTGCCGCCCCCCACCATGCCCAATCGAATGCTCCTCGCGGGTTCGCGCAGCATGCGCGCCTCCTTTCGCTCGCGTGCATCGAGCTTCACGCTTGCTTCGTTGCATGACTCTACCGGAGGTCCCGCCGTCACGCCGACCCTGATGCCCATGATCGCCTCGAGGTGGGGTGGGCACGCCCGCGTGGTGAGCGGTAGGCTGCCGCGACATGACCCCATCGACCCCCACCCATGTACCCCTCAGGGCCGCCATCATCGGTGCAGGCGGAATCGCCACGACCCACGCGACCGCGTACCAGGCGGCGGGCGTGGACCTCGTCGCCGTGTGCGACGTCGACGCGGCGCTCGCCCGGAAACGCGCCGATGCTTGGGGCGTCGAGCGCGTGTACGACGACGTCGCCGCCCTGCTGCGCGAGGAGACGCTCGACATGGTGAGCGTCTGCACGCCAGCCTCCACGCACCACGCCATCACCCTGCAAGCGGCCAGCGCGGGCGTGCACGTGCTGTGCGAGAAACCGATCGCCGTGGACCTGAACGAGGCGCAAGCCATGATCGACGCGTGCGATGCGGCCGGTGTCGTGCTGCAGGTCGGGCATCAACTCCGCAGTCACCCCGCCATCGTGCAGGCCAAGACCATGATCGACGAGGGCGTCATCGGCGAGGTGACGATGGTTCGCCTCCGGCAGGCGCACGACTGGGGTGGCGCGAGCGAGGTGCGCCCGAGTTTCGCGACCCGCGCGTCGGGCGGCGGAGGCACGCTTCTCGACAACGGTTGCCACCTGATGGACCTCGCCCGTTACCTTGCAGGTGACGTGGAGGAGGTGTACGGCCGCGTGGCGACCCGCAAGTGGCCGATCGAACTCGAGGACAGTGCCATCGTCTCGCTCCGCTTCCGTTCCGGGGCACTCGGTTCCGTCGAAACGAGTTGGAGTGCCACGGGTTGGGAGGAAGGCTTCTGGGTCTACGGGACGAAGGGATCGCTCGAGTGGACGAACCGGCATGCCGACCCGGTCTTGGTTCACGCCTCCCGCGCGTCAGGAAGCACCGACTGGTCGGAGACCGACGTGACGCGCTACGCGTTCACCGAGCTGCGGGGGCATGACGCCGAGATTCGTGCCTTCGTGCGTGCCGTGCGCGAGGGTGCGCCCGTGCCGTGCACCGGTGAGGACGGCCTCGAGGCGGTCCGCCTCGTGCTCGCGGGGTATGACAGCGCGAGTCGCAATGCGCCGCTAACCCTTGGCGATGAGGCATCCAACCTCGCGCGTGCCGTGGAAGGTATCGAGGCAGGAAACGCTTCTTGATCAGCGGTCGTCGCCCGACCCGTGAATCACGCCGCGCTCCGCGCGTGAGGCGAGCTTCGCCACGTTGACCTCGGCGACCTCCTCGAGCGAACTGCCAAGATCCACGGCGACACTCGCCACGTACCAGAGGACGTCTCCAAGCTCCTTCACGAGGGCGTCACGAAGCTCGCCTGGAACGGCCTGACCTGGCAGCCAACCCGCATCGCGCATGGCCTTGCCGAGCTTCTCGGCCACTTCGCCAGCCTCGCCCGCAAGCTTGAGGGTGGGGTAAAGGAGGGTCACCTCCTGCGGGTATCGCGCGGTGGAGCGCGCCTGATTCTCGTACTCCTGAAGCGTCATGCCGGACTCTACCGTTACGCCTTGATGCGCGTGGCACGGCGGTTGCCCTTCCCGAAAACGGCGTGCTATTCTCTCCAAGCCCGTGAGGGCCTCGGTCGGCGGTAGCTCAGTGGTAGAGCGATCGGCTGTTAACCGATTGGTCGTAGGTTCGAATCCTACCCGCCGAGCCAAAACACGATCCCTGTGTGGGATTGTGCCAAGCGGCGCGCGGCTGTTCTTCATGAACAGCCGCGCGCACGTCTTTGGGAACGTATTGGGTCATGTGTCAGTACCGGGGAGGGTCATTCCTAGTCGCTCGCTGCGCCGAGGGAAGGTCTCGCAGGCCGTTGTCTAAGCCAAGTCATGGATGGACTCCGTGAAGTCTGAGGCGAAATCAAGGATGGGCTCTAGCCATCGTCGCGTGAACACGCGAGCCGCTGAGCCCCCTTCACCTGCCAAATCCGCTCAGAGTCGTCTCGCGATAGCCTTGAGCGCCGAATGAGTGGAAGCCATGGGATCCTTAAGTTTCGAAATTCGCAGGATGTAGCACCAATCAAAACGTGATTCTGATGTGCGAACGTCAGTATGACGCAATAAATGACCATAGTTAGCCGAACCCTATGAAGCATGTGGTAATCTCCGACTATGAAAAAGCTCGCGATTTCGTTCGTCTTGGTGCTCGGTTTTGGATTTGCGGCAGACCCTGGTGCCGTAATTGAGTCGGCAGCCCCATTCGAGGGCGCAATCGATGGCATCAGCGACATTGTGACGATTGCCCACCTGCCCGGCTACGGGCTCAACGTGAATGCTAGGTTCAGTTTTGGTGAATTTGATCTCGACGTTGTGGTCGAGCAACTTCAAGGCGTGATTATGGGATTGTCGTCACTCGTTCGCGGCCTTGATCCCGGTGATAGCGTCAGCGTCTTCTGGGTTGGACAAGCGTTCATGGAGGATGCGGTGTACGTCCTCGTTAGGATGGTTCCCGGAGATCCCACCACGCTGGAGACCTTCATCAATGGCGAGCTCCAGAATTGAGCTCCCTTTAAACTTCGCGATACTTCAGTTTTAACCAACCTTTGCGCGGATCCATCGACCTTGCGAGCCCTCATTCTGACGAGTGCACAATGTCGCTGGTCGTCCGTCTACCGCCCACGTGTCATGCCACGTGTTTCGCTGTTCACATCTGTCTAACAATTGATCCGACCCAGTGTGAATGTCGCATCTGGACGTAAAGATCGCCGCAGCGGAGTTGCCTCCGCCAGCTCGCCAGCGGATTGCTTGCGTGACGCAGTGATTGACGCCCAACGTAAGGCCAACGATCAACCTCTGACATTTCGTAACGTGATGCGTAACGTTTCGAAAGAGAGTTGTAGCAGGGTGCCGTTAGTATTTCTGAGTATCGAAGCGCGAAATGAAATCGGACGAAGTTTCAGTCAAAAACGATGTCCATACTTCTCTCCGAGCAATGCGGTTGGTCGAGGGAGCCAGATGACGTCCTACGCTCCAACCGGAGCGTCTACGTGCCGGCGTTGCGGGTTCGTGCCGTGAGGTGCACCTGCACGACGCGCAGCAGGTCGCTCGTACTCACGAGTCCGAGCATCCGGCCGGTTTCGTCCTCGACGATCAACCGCTGGTGAGGCGCGCGGAGAACCGCCTCGAAGGCGTCGGCTGCCGAATTGCGCATGGAGATGCGGACCACGTCTCGCGTCATCACGTCGGCTACCGTCGCCCCTTCGGCTGCACCCTGCAAGCTTCGAAGGTTCACGGTCCCGACGACGGTGCCGTCGACGCCCACGACGGGGAAGAAGACGTGCCGGCGGTCGATCATTGCGTCGAGGAGTGCAGGAACCGGCATGCCGGCGCCGACCGTATCCACGTTGCGCGTCATGACGTCCTCGAGCGCTACGCGACCGAGCACGTCCTGCATCACGGCGTTCTGCGATTCGGCCTGCCCGGCGAGGTACACGAAGATCGCGATGGCCATGAGGAGGACGTTGAAGGTGGCGAGTCCGTACAAGCCCATCAGCAGGGCGGTGACGCGACTGACCGAGGCGGCGATGCGGGTGGCGCGAACGTGCGGGAGGCGCAAGGCGAGTAGGGCCCGCAGGACGCGCCCTCCGTCCATGGGGAGAGCGGGCAGCATGTTGAAGACGGCGAGAACGACGTTGACGACCGCGAGGTAGCTCAAGACGACGAGCATCGCGCCGGCCGTTGCGCCGAGCCAGGCGGCGAGCAGCCAGAAGAGGCCACCAAGCGTCACGCTCATCAGGGGACCCGCGAGTGCAACGAGGAGCTCCTGGCGAGGATGCTCGGGCATGGCGTCGAACTGCGCGAGCCCACCGAGGAGCCACAAGCGAATCTCGCGAATCGTCACGCCGAACCGGCGGGCGACGAGCGCGTGCGCGAGCTCATGCGCGAGGACGCTGACCATGAGGCCCAACGCAGCGGCCAGTCCGAGCGCCCAGGGCGTCACGCCGTGCGCCAGGGGCGCGGGATCGAGGGGGAGGTCGAATAGGTCGACATACAGCGCCACGCGACCCCCGATGAGCCAGGTGAGCAAGCCCAGAAGGATGAGGAACGTGACGTCGAGGCGAACGGGAATCCCGAAGAGGCGGAAGGGAAGAAGGAACCCGGAGCGGGTCATGCCTCACGCTAGCGCGCAGCGGCTGGGAGCGCCGTGCGGTTTGCGCTTAAAGGTGAGCTGGGACTTGGGGTGCGGGTCAGCGTTTGCGGGCTGCGCGACTCGGGTTCGCCACGGCAATCCGTGCGGCCGCCCAGGCGCGCTTGCGGTCGTGCTCCTCGGGGGACAACGCGTCCTCCTCGAGGTCGGCGTAGTGCACGACCTGATCCTCGTTCGCAGCGAGCACCTGGTTCAGCGTGAAGTGCAGCGAGTCGCGAACGGCGAGCCCCTCACGCAGCATGTCTTGAAGCTCCAGAATCCGGTCCACGAGCTCCTCGTGCGACATGGCTTCGAGTTCCTGGCGGGTGCGTTGCACGCATCTACTCTACACGTCGTATCGTCACCACATGGAGCGTGACCCCACCACCCTCACCCTGACAGAACTCGCGCGCGCGTACCGAGAGGGCGCGTGCACCCCAACGGACGTCACGGAACGGTTCCTCGAGCGCATCGAGGTGGGACCCACCTGGCGGATCGTGCTAGCCGAGCGTGCACGCCGTCAGGCGGCTGCCGCCACGCGCGCCTTCGAGGCGGGCCTCGAGGTCGGTCCGCTGATGGGGATTCCCCTGGGCCTCAAGGACCTGCTCGACGTGGAGGGGGAGATCACCGTCGCCGGATCCGCAGCTCTGCTTGCGCGTGGGGAGCGTGCCGAGCGGGATGCGCCGGTGGTGGCGCGCCTCGACGCGGCGGGTGCGGTGTTCCTCGGCAAGACGCACATGACCGAGCTTGCCTTCTCGGGGTTGGGTCTAAACATGCACTTCGGGACGCCTGGATCGGTGCACGATCCGTCCCGCGTGCCCGGCGGATCGTCGAGCGGGTCGGCCATCGCCGTGGGGGCGGGGGATGCGACGGCTGCGATTGGATCGGATACCGGGGGTTCGGTTCGGATTCCTGCAGCCGCGCAGGGCCTGGTGGGGTTGAAGGTCAGTGAGGGTTCGCTCCCGACCGAGGGTGCCTTCCCACTCTCCACGACGCTCGACACGATCGGCCCGATCACCCGCACGCTCGAGGATGCCTGGGCGGTGTGGCGCGCCCTTCGGGCCATGCCGCCCGCGCCGTTTCCTCGTTCCGAGGGCGCCCTCCGCTTCGCGGTGCCGCCCACGGTCCTGCTCGAAGACCTCGAGGACGAGGTTCGAGAGGCGTTCGAGGCGTTGCTGAATCGGCTCGAGGCGGCGGGGCACGCGTTGGATCGTTCCCCCAGGCCTCTGCTGGAGGAGGTGCAGGGGTTGTACGGGCGGTACGGGAGCTTCGCTGCGCACGAGGCGTTGGCGCTGCACGAAGCGCTACTCGACACGGCGAGCCCAAGGATCGATGCGCGCGTCGAGGACCGGATTCGTGCGGTGCAGGGTCGACCCGCCAGCGATTACCTTCGCTTGGGCTACGCGCGCGACGCGTTGCGCCGGCAGTGGTGGCAGGATCTCGCGGGGTTCGATGCGGTCCTCGCGCCGACGATCGCGATTCGGCCGCCACGTATCGTCGACGTCGATGGGGACGTGGCCCGGTACTTCGAGGAGAACGGCAAGATGCTGCGGAACACGACCCTCTTCAACCTGCTGGGGGGTGCTGCGGTGACGACGCCCATGGCGGCCGTGGAGCGGGGCATCGGCGCGATGATTGCGACGCCGGACGGCACCGAAGCGCAAGCCCTGGCGGTGGCAGCGCGCGTGCGGGACGTGCTCGCGGGTTGACCGTCCTGGTTAGGACGGGAGGGTGGCGGACCGGTTGGGTTTGGGTCCCCGCGGCGTGGGGGGCGTGGGGGGTTGGGGTGGGTCAAGACGCTCCCGGCCGCGCAGTAGCGTGAGGGCGGCGAGCATGCCACTGCCGTACTTGACGAGCACGTCGGTGGTGATGACCTGCAGCATCCACGTCAACGTCGCGAAGGGCGCACCCGCGAAGGCGAGCACGGTGAACAGCGTCGTGTCGATGGGGGCGGACACGGCGTTGCTCGAGGCGACGCGCACCCACCAGCGGCGGGCCAGCAGGCGCTGATAGATCTCCGTGTCGGCCGCCTCGCTGATCACGATGGCGAGGAAACTGACGGCCACGAAGCGCAGCGGCGTTTCAAGCGCGAGGGCGGCCAGGACGTTCGCAAGGGCAGCCGTGACGATCGTCGCGTACACCACCGGTCGGCCATAGCGGTGCACCCGGTCACGCTGCGTGAAGGTGATGCCGAAGAACAGCGTCCCGACGTTCACGAGGAACCAGGGTCCGACGGGCAGGAAGGCGTCGAGCGTGAAGTTCGCGAGCACCGTCGCGACGGTGTACACGCTCATCGCGCCGAGCATGATGCCGAGCGTGCGGGGGAGGGCAGCGAGGAGCATCGCGGTGGGAAGCAGGCCAGCGAGCGTCCACAGGTCCCGCGTGGGCACGACGGTCACGGCGAGCAGGACGGCGAGCATCGTGCCGGCCAGCAGCCAAGCCACGCCGGGGAGGCCGGTGCGCCTGAGCGAGCGTCCCGCCGCGTCGGCGACGAGCGCACCGAGGAATACGAGGGCGGCGATGGGCAGTTCCGTGGATTGCCCCTGCCCGAACCCGGCCATCCACAACAGGGCGCTCGCAGCGAGCGTCACGCCAGCGGGGAGCAGCGTGAGGCGAAGCCGGTCCTGCAGCGAGGCCGGGTCGTTCACGGGACCGTCGGTGGTGCGTCGCATCACATGACCTCCAAGGGTCGAGCGGGGTTCAAGAAGCACCCCCCGGGGGTGCCGGGGGGTGGCTGTGGTCGGGGCGAGAGGATTCGAACCTCCGACCCCCTCGTCCCGAACGAGGTGCGCTACCAGACTGCGCTACGCCCCGATGCAGCGAGGGAGTCTACCAACCCCCGCGAGGGACGGTCAACGCGACCGCACACGCTCACCCCTCGCCACGCCCGTCCTCCAGGTCGTCCTCGAGATCGTCAGTCCAGGGGAAGGCGTCCTCCACGGTGGTGCGCACCACGTCACTCGTGAAGCCGCGACGGTTCAGGAAGGCGGCCGCCTTGGCGCGGTTCTTGCGCACCTCGGGGGCGCGAAACCGCCAGGCCTCCTTCTCGAGCACCTGACGGGCCGTCTGCGCCTGTTGCGCCTCGTCGAGCGGGTCGAGCACCGCGTCGACAAGCGTTTCGTCCACACCCCGCTTGGCGAGGTCGCGCCGGAGAGCGAGGCGTCCCTTACGGTGCGCACGACCGCGCACGTGCGCCTCGGCCACGCGACGGTCGTCGAGGAGCTCGAGTTCATCGAGGCGTGCCAGGGCGGCGTGTTGCGCATCCTCGGGCACCTTGCGTCGCGTCATGCGGTCTCGCAGTTCACGGCGGGTGTAGTCCCGTTGGCTCAACAAGCGAAGCAGGTAGCCGATGGCTGCAGCCGTCTCGTCGGTCGCCTCTTCGTTCTTGCCGCCTTGCGCTTCGTCGCCGAGCGAATCGGTCATCGCAGGACGCTCGAGGGGTCGAGCCGCGCCGCACGCCTTGCAGGCAGGAGGCCCGCCGCTGCGCTCGTGACCAGGGAGACGGTTGCCACCCACGCCACGTCGAGCGGGAGGACGGTCACGGGCAGTTGCGTGATGAAGTACAGGTCACCCGGCAGGGGGAACGGTTGCACGCGGAAGTAGGCGGCCGCGAGCATGCCGAGCAGGATGCCGAGCAGCGTGCCACCCCCACCCAGCATCACCCCTTCGAGCGTGAAGGTGGCGAGCACGTCCCGCTCCCGCGCGCCCATGGCTCGCAGGACCGCAATCTCCTGGGTCTTCTCCGTGACGGTGAGGATGAGGACGTTGGCGATGCCCATGGCGGCCACGAGGACGATCAGGAACACCACGACCGAAATGACCGCCTTCTGCAGGCTGAGTTGCGACACGAGGCCACCAAACAGCGAGCTCCACGGCACCGCGCGCAGCGCATTCTCGTTGGCGAGTTCGCGGCCCACGGTGGCGGCCCGACTCGGGTCGGTGAGTCGCACGTGGTACCCGCTGATCTCACCCGGGGCGTCCAGGTACGCCTGGACCGTTTCGAGGGAGGCGTAGCTTGCCAGCCCGTCGATGAGTTCGTTGCCGACCCGGAAGTCGCTCGCGACGGTGAACGTGGCGCGGTTGGCATCGATGTCCTGCAGCAGCACCTCATCGCCGGGCAGGACGCCGAGCGAAAGGGCAAGCGAACTGCCGAGCACGAGTCCCTGCCCTTCACGAAGCGCGTCGGCTGCCATGCGGAGCTCCGGGAGCGTCAAGACCTCCGTTTCGAGGTCGGGGTCGATGCCGAGGAGTTGCGTGTAGCCCTGCCGTCCGGTGATGCCGAGGCGCGTGTCGGCGCGGCGCGCGATCAACGCCTCGACGGCGAGGAACGGGGCGACCGCGACGACCTCGGGGTGCGTGGCGATGCGGTCGAGGGCAGGGTCGTCCGCGGCGAGGCGGCCGTCGGCGGGGTAGGGCTGCAGCGTCACGTGCGGCGTGGCGCGCAGCGTGCTCTCCAGCAGTTCGTCGATGAAACCGTTGGTGAGGGACAGGGCGAGGATGAGCACCGCGACCCCGACCGCCACACCGAGCACGGTGAGCGTGGATTGCAGGACGCGCTTCCGAACGTGCGCCAGAGCGAGGTAGAGCGGGAGAGGCACGTGCGAATGCTACCGCGGGAAGGGGTGGCCTAAGGGTTGGGGTTCGTCAGTCGCGGGGGCTGCTCGCAAGGATCGTCACGTCGCTCGCGAAGGTGGGTTGCTGTGCGAGATGGTCGAGCAGGGGACCGTCGTAGCCGTAGCGGACGACCTGCACCTCGAGGCGACGGACGCCCCAGTGCACCGCACTCGAGAGATCCTCGAACCACACGTCCACCTGGTTCGTCTTGCGGACGTGCATGGTGTCCTCGATGATGAACAGGCCGTGGCCGTCCAGGATGCTCTGGAAGTACCCGGGGCTGTAACCGCCGTAGAACGTGCCGAGATCGCGAAGGCGGACGAGGGAACCGTAGGGCAGGTCCGTTCCGAGGAGGTCGCGACTCACGGCGAGGATGCCGAAGCGCGTGGTCGCCCCGGTCGCGGTGACGTGGGGCGTGGCGTCGGTCTGTTCGGGCAGCGAGTTGTATCCCGTGGCGCGCACGGTGAAGGTGGGGACGGCATCCGGCCCGATGGGTTCGGCGGGAGGCGGAAGCTCCACGAGAGGTTCCTCGAGGATCGTCGCGGTCGCGGTGACCGACACGTCGCGCGGTCCACCGGGGTACGTGAAGGCGGTGAGCATCACGACGACGAGCGCGAAACTCCAACCGAGTTGTGCGGTGAGGTGCGACACGCGCGTTCCTCCTTCCGAACCGTGACCCTAGCACGCGGGTGTGACGCGAGTCTGACGCGCGGCACGACGTGCCGCGGCGGCTATGGAGGCTAGCATGCGTCGGTCATGACCCAACGTACGCCAGCACCCTTCACCGTTCTCGCTCAGGATGGCGCCGCCCGCCGCGGAAGACTCGAGACGGCGCACGGCGTCGTCGACACGCCCGCCTTCGTGGCGGTGGCGACGCAGGGGGCGGTGAAGGGCGTCGAACCTCGCGGCGTGGCCGAGTCGGGAACGCAACTGCTGTTCGCGAACACGTATCACATGTACTTGCGGCCGGGGGCCGAGGTGGTGGCGCAGCATGGGGGCCTGCACCGCTTCATGCAGTGGGACCGGCCCATCCTCACCGATTCGGGTGGGTTCCAGGTGTTCTCGCTCGGGGCGGGCATCGAGCACGGGGTGGGGAAGGTGGCGAGCATGTTTCCGGGCGAGGAGTCGACCTCGCCGACGGCGCGGCCTGGGCAGGGCCTCGTGAAGGTGGAGGAGGACCGGGTGGTGTTCACGAGCCACGTCGATGGCAGTCGCCACGAGTTCACGCCGGAAGTGTCGATGGAGATTCAGCGGGCGTTGGGCGCGGACGTGGTGATCGCCTTCGATGAGTGCACGAGCCCGTTGCATGACGAGCGGTACACGCGCGAGAGTGCCGAGCGGACGCACCGTTGGGCGGACCGGTCGCTGCGCGCGTTTCACGCGCTGGGGGCGCGGCACGATTACGAGCAGGTGCTGTACGGCGTGGTGCAGGGGGGCGCATTTGAGTCGGTGCGGCGCGATTCGGCGCGCGTGATAGGTGGCATGGGGTTTGGCGGCATGGCGATTGGCGGGAATTTGGGGGAGACGCACGAGGCGATGTACCGGGTGCTGGATTGGACCGTCCCGGAACTGCCGGACGCGTTGCCGCGTCACCTGCTCGGGATTGCGGACGTGCCGAGCGTGTTCGAGGCGGTGGCACGGGGGGTGGATACGTTCGATAGCGTCGCGCCGACCCGGAATGCGCGCAATGGGGGCGTGCTGGCGCGGTTCGGCGATGACGGGGAGCCGCTGGCCAACTTCCGCTTGAACCTGCGAAACGCGAAGTATGCCGGTGACCTGCGACCGATCGACGCGTCGTGTGATTGCGAGACGTGCCAGTCGTACAGCCGGTCGTACCTGCGGCACTTGCTGAAGGCGAATGAGCAGTTGGGACAACGCCTTGCGACGGTGCACAACTTGCGGTTCATGGCGCGGTTGATGGAGGAGATTCGCGGGGCGATCGAGGCCGGTCGGTTCGACGCCTTAATGCACGATTGGTTGGATCCCGTGCGCAAGACGGCGCGTCAAAAGGGCGCGGACGCCGAGGCGTCTTGAGTTCGCCTGCGCCTGCCGTTTGAATACGGGGTTACGGAATGCGTTCGATCAGGTCGATGGTCGTGCCGTCCTGCGTGACGAATCGGACGATGCCGACGGTGGGGACGTAGAACAGGTCGAGCATCGTGCGGCCCCCCGTGCTGGTGAGGGTGGTTTGGCGGAGGTGCAGGGCGTTGAAGCGACCGGCGGGGGTGGCGACCCCAAGCAGGCCGAGCACCTCGGTGGCGAGGGTCACGTCGACCCCGCCCGCGCGGGTGGAGCTTTGCCAGCCGTCGCCGGGTTGCAGCGGTGGGGCTGGGTAGACGAGGAGCGGTGGGTCGTACGGCATGACCGTTCCCCCGGCTGCCGTGCCGTGGTGCAGGACGGAACCGTCGGGTTCGAAACTAAGGATCTCCTCGCTCACGGGGACGCCGTCGAAGGCGTGGGTGAGGCGCATGCGGGGCCCGGTTTCCGTTTCGATGGGACCGCTCAGGCTTTGCGTCTCACCGTTGTCGTACGTCCAGGCGAGGCCGGGCGTGGCGGGGTAGTACCCGCTGGGCGCTTGCGCGAAGCCCAGGGGGAGGCTTGCGAGGAGGGTGACGAGGACAGAGAAGAGGCGCGCACGCCAAAGGGGGTTTGGTTCGCGACGTACAGGCTGCATCAAGCCTCGTCTTCGCGTGAGAGGGCACGCGCCCGAAGCGCGGCTTCCTCCACGGCCCGCAGGACGGCGTAGCGGGCACCGTGCTCCTCGAGGGCGCGTACGCCGGCAATGGCGGTGCCGCCGGCGGAGGCGACCTCGTCCTTGAGGTCGGCAGGTCCGTTCTCGGAGAGGAGGACGGCGGTGGCGTGCAGCACTTCGCGTGCGAGATCGCGGGCGGTGTCGCGGCTGAAGCCGGCGCGCACGCCACCATCGGCGAGCGCTTCGGCGATCACCGCGGCGAAGGCGGGACCGGACCCGGCGAGGCCGGTGAAGGCGTCGAACTGCGATTCGGGGATGCGGTGGACCGAGCCGACCGCTTCGAACAGCGCGGTGGCGAACGCATCGTCCTCCTCGCTGACGTCGGGGAGGGCGGCGAGGGCGGTAGCGCTGAGCCGCACGCGGGCACCGAGGTTGGGCATGGCGCGCAGAACGCGGCGACTGCCGACACGGCGAGCGATGGCGTCGGCGGGCACGCCGGCCATGATGCTGATGAAGCAGCCAGAGCGGCGGGCAATGAGGGGGGCCACGCGTTCGAACGCTTGCGGTTTCACGCCAATGAGGATGCGCTCCGCGGTGTGAACGCCATCGTCATCGAGTGGGGTGACGCCGTAGCGTTCGGCCAGGGTGGCGCGGCGCGCCTCGTCGGGGTGGTACACGCCGACTTCGCTGGTGGTGAGGACGCCTGCACGGAGAGCGCCCGTGAGGATGGCGCCTCCCATCTTTCCTGCTCCGACGATGGCGAGTTTCACGCTTGGGCCTCCCTTTCGTGCGGCAGGTTACCGCGTGGCGGGCGTGGGTGGGCGTGCGAAGGGGTCAGGACGGTACTAGATCGAGGCTTGGGGTGCGTTCATGAGCTCGGGCCTCGCTGTGGTTCTGCGAGGCCCGAGTATGCGTTCGTGGGTGGGGGTTACGGCAGGTTGAGGGTGTAGGCGAGTCCGATGCCGAGGTTGATGTCGCCGATGAGGGGGGCGGCTTGGAGGTCGGCGCGGATTGCGAGGTTGTCAGCAACGTCGATGTCGGCGCCTGCGTGGAGGGTCCAGGTGATGTCGTAGCAGGGTTCGCCGTCGATGGTGGTGACCCAGCGGCCGATGCCGGTGCCGGCGTAGGCGGTGATGCCTTCGTCGGCGGGGAGGAGGGCGGTGACGGCGAGGTTCACGCTGGGGGCGAGGTCGAAGCTGAGGGGGGTGGTGGCGTCGAGGCGTGCTCCGAGGGTGATGGGGGTGTCACCGAGGTCGAGGGTGAGGGCTTCGTAGGTGGCTTGCACGCCGAAGGCTTGCCCGTTGGGGGTGACGGGGTTGTAGGTGGCGCCGAGGGTGATGGCTTGCGCGCTTGCGGCTGCCGCGAGGGTGAGGAGGAGGGTGAGGGCTAGCGTGGTGAGGGTTTTGTTCATGGGTTTATTGGCCTTTCACGAAGGTGTAGGTGACGTTGGTGATTTCGGTGCAGATTTGCTCGTTGGTTTCGGGGTCGGGGACCTCGCTGCCGCAGAGTTGCACGTCGATCGTTTGGATTTTTGCATCGTCGCGTAGGCCGCTGCAGGCGGGGCAGTCGTTGCTGCAGGCGGAGAGGGCGAGGATGGCGAGGGTGGTGAGGAGGGTGAGGGGGAGGATTCTGCGCATGGTCATTCCTCGATTTCCATGGTGAGGGTGCCTTGGATGGTGGCTCCTGGGGCGAGGTTGACGCCTTGCCAGTACCAGCGGTCTCCGTATTGGGGGAGGGTGTTGCCTTGGGTGTCTTTGAGTTCGATGATGCGGCCTTTGGGTGAGAGGTCGTTTTCTTCGATCCACATGTTGGTGAGGGTTTCGGTGCCTTCGTTACGGAAGGTGAAGGTCATGGTGAGGAGGCCCTTGCCGTTTTGGAGGGGGATTTCGATGATCGTGTCGTCGTCTTGGATGCCGAGGGCGGCGTCGGGTTCTCCGATGATCGTGGGGGTGCCGGTGCTGGCGTTGCTTTGGGCGCTGGGGTCACCGTTTTGGTCGATGGCGCGGACGGTGACGGTGACTTGCACGCCGTTGGGGCGTTCGGCGATGAGGTAGGGGAGTTGGACGTCGGCGGGGATGTCGGTCCAGGGGCCGTCGTCGAGTTGGTATTGGTACTTGGCTACGGTGCCTTGGCTCTTGGTGAAGAGGAGCCAGATTTTTTGGTTGCCGGGGATGACGGTGAGGTCGGTGGGTGCCGTGATTTCGGTGCTGGCGATTTGGATGGTGGTGGTGCGGGTGCATGCGCCGGGGCATTGCACGCTGATGGTTGCCGCGCCGAATTCGGTGCCGGCTTGGAAGGTGAGGCGAATCTCGCCGTTCTCGTCCGTAGCCAGTGTGACGGGGTTGGTGAGGGGGTCACCGTTTTGGTTGAGGAGGGTGCCGAGGGTGGTGGTGATGGTGATGTTGGTTCCCGGCACGGCGTTGCCTTGGGCGTCTTTGAGGGTGACGAGGATGGGTGTGGTGCCGTTGCTGGGGAGGTTGTCGGCGTCGGCGGTGATGGTCATGGTGATGTCGCGGACGCTGATGGCGAGGGTGGCGTCTGGGTAGGTGCCGTTGCTGGTGGCGGTGATGGTGATGTCGAGTCCGCTGTTGGGGTCGCTGAGTCCGGTGTAGATGAGGTCGGTGATGCTGATGCTGCTCGCACCGGTGGGGAGGGTGACGGTGACGTCCTCGTCCAGCGATCCCACTTTACGGAGGTCGCCTTCGGTGCTGCCGCCGGTGGCGGTCAGGGTGAGTTCGACGTCTTGCGTGGCGGTGAGGGGGTCACCGGACTCGTCTTGGAGGTTGATGGTGAGCGTGAAGGGAACGTTACGAAGGAGACTGGTGCCGTCCGTAGTCGAGAGGGTGAATCCTGGCTGGTTGCTCGCCGCGCCGCACGTGGGCCGATCGTCTTCTTGCCAGACGAGTTGCGGGTAGCCCGTGGCGACCCCACCGTTGCAGAGGACCCAGATGGTGTTGCCACCTTCACCGCTGGCGTCAAACTGGTCGGGCGTCGCTTCCGTCACGATGTCCCAGCCTGCGTCCTCGTACGTGGAGAAGGTGCGCATGTCATCCGTGGATAGGCCGGTTCCACGACCGACGGTCTCTTCTTGGTTCGTCGTGGAAACGTCCCAGAAGCTGCCGCTCGGATTGGCGTTGCCGCTACTCTTCTTGCCGACCAGTCCTCCTGTCTCGCCGGCCGGACCCGTGACCTCTCCTGCTGCGTACGCGTGGTAGAGGAAAGCGCCTCCATCAATGACGCCGATGAGGCCGCCTGCGTTCGTGTTGGTCGCTTCTGCCTTCCCGGTTGCATAGACGTATTGCACGTATCCGTTGGCAAACTTGCCAATCAATCCGCCAACGTCATTGGCGCCTTTGACCGAGGCTGAAGCATAGGCATACTGAAGGTAATCGCCAACTTTGGCGACCCCGATGAGGCCCCCAACCTGGTCCGTGCCAATGACGGTACCTGAAGCGAACGACTGTCCAAGACGGGTGCCGTTAAGCCCTTCCGAGCTGAAACCCGCGAGGTTGCCCACGAGTCCCCCCACTCGCTCCCCTCCTTGAACCGTTCCTTGCTTGTGCGAGGTGTAGAGGATCAGGCCACTCGTGTCGGCTTGCCCAATCAAACCGCCGACATCGGACGTTCCCGTGACGTCTCCCTGAACGTGAACATGCTCCACGGTGACGTTTTCCTTGGCATGGCCGATTGCTCCTCCTACTTTCAGTGTTCCTTCAACGCTTCCACTACTCGAGGACTGCGCGACATGGACTTCTTCTGCCTCTCCGATGAGGCCACCGACGATTTCTCCCCCGATGATTGCGCCGCTAAAAGTCGTGGCTGAGACGGTGCCTCCGGTGCGGACTTCACCAACGATTCCACCGACGTTGTCGAGGTCCGTGGCAGTGATGTTTGCCGTCACGTGCACATCAGTGATGGTCACGTTGCTGACCTCCCCGAGAAGGCCACCCGCATCGGCAGGGGCATCGTCAGACGCGGCAACGACCGCCGCCGTCACCGTGATTTCTCGACCGACGAAACTGCCAACATCGCCGACGACGCCACCCACTTTTTCGCCTCCGTTGACCGTGCCGTCAAATGATGCATGTTCCACAGTAACGTTGGTGCCATCAGCATCACCAATGAACCCACCAGTCGCTAGCGATAGGTCGTGTGCGCTCACCGTGGTGTTGCTCACGGTGACGTGCTTGATGGTGACGGTCGTACTTCCTGCTTCGCCGATGAGTCCGCCAAGACTCGTGTCGTTGGCGTCGCTACCGTTGAGAAGAATGTTGGCGTTTTCGATTGTCGTGAACGTGATGGTGACATCACCGCCCGCGTCGCCGATGACGCCTCCTACGCGACTCGTCCCGTTGGCATTTTCGGCTGTGACGGAACCTGTGAAAGTGGTGTTCGTGACGGATACGGCACTCGAGTCCTCCGCATAGCCAATTAGGCCGCCAATGTCATACCGCCCGCTTACGGTAGCCTGCACGTCCACATTGCTGATGACCGTAGTTTCGTCCGCACGGCCGATGAGGCTACCTGCTCGCTGATCTGAAGTGCTGACGGTAACGTTGACGAGTTTGAGATTGCGAATGGTCGCGTCTTCGGTTCGGTCGAACAACCCGACGACTCCGTGGGAGCTCGAGATATTGAGATTCGATAGGCTGAAATTTCCCCCATCGTACGTACCTTGGAAGAACGCGTCGACGGACGTTCCGTTAACATCGCCATCGGAGCCAATTCCCGAGTTCCAGGTGACACCTTGGAAATCAATGTTGGCGGTCTGTTTGAAGTGGTATCCACCCGTGATGCAGGCTTCCGTGTTCGATAGGTAAACAAGGTCCGCGCTTGATGCGATTTGGAACGGTGTATTGATACTGCCGTCTCCAGTCAAAGTGCATCCGTTCGCCCAAGCGTGAGATGTGAGCAGAGCGAAGAGGAGTATGACGAAGAGGGCGAATGGGTGTCGGGTTCGGCGTGAGCGTTGATTGACCGTGGACGATGGGATTGGAGTGGAGTCGGACACTGGGTGGTACCTCCATCAAGCATAAATTCTAATGAATAGTATCAGCTGCCTCTGGGGCGATGCTCTACCCGCCAAGACACAATTCGGACACCGAAATCGAGCCACCCAGTTGGATGCTGTTCAAGCCGAAGACGTAACAACATGGCACATCAGATCCACGGTAAGCACGCGTGCTCGCCGGACTTTGCGCAGCCTCCCTTGACGTATCGCTCATCAATGGCGCCTCAGACCGGTTGCGTTCGGATCACACGAGGCGAACGAGTCGCTGCACGCGTCTCTCTCAATCCAAGGTATGTGCCAAGCGGATCAATCGCCATGCCAGGATGCCGACGGCTGCGCCCACGGCATCGGCCATCCAGTCGCCCAACTCGGCAGCGCGCCCGGGCACGAAACGCTGGTGCACTTCATCGATTCCGCCCCAGGCCAATGCCGCGAGGAACGCCAAGGGCGCGGTGACACCCGCCATGCGGAGCAGAATGGCCTGCACGAGGAACAGCCCGAAGTGTGCCACCTTGTCTAGGTGCGGAATCTCGAGCCATGAGGATCCTGGGGGGCTAGGGTTGGAAGACAGCCACCAAATCCCTGCAGCCCACAGGACGGCGGGGGTTACCCGCAGGAAACAAGGGAGTTCATCACGCCTCATGTGCACCCGTCCATCTGAATCTGGTTGGTGTGCCCGCGAGCCGCGTCAACCTGCGATGAGCGCCCAGCAGCTTGCGAACGGGAACCCTCCGACCCTTCACCCTACGTTCTGCGAGCGAAGGGCCAGCCATGACGATCCACGTGTGAGGTATTTGGAAAGGATCCACCTCGTGAAACGAACGTTCCTGATTCATTCGGGGAAGCCTCGACGCTACGCGCCTACTGAATCCCGGGCGGCACCTGCGCAGCAGGCGGTTCGGGCAGCCCCTCGGGCATCGGCACGCCCTCCAGGCGCTTGATCATGCCGTTCTCGTTGCACCCCACGAAGAACGGGCAGCGAAGGCACTCGCTCCAAAGCCGCGGGTGCAACTCTCGGGTCTTGTCGATGAGCGTGTAGCCACACTTCTCGAAGAACGGCACGGTGTACGTCCAGGCGAACACCGTGGGGATGCCGACGCGCCGCGCCTCCGCCTCGCACGCCTCGACGAGGGCGCGTCCCACGCCGCGCGCCTGCACGCCCTCGGCCACGGCAAGACCGCGCACCTCGG
>CAJXWR010000026.1 GCA_913062675.1 uncultured Trueperaceae bacterium | reverse complement strand
CCCGAGATCGGAGAGCGGAAGTCCAGTGCGCGGCTCACCGAGATCTACACCGTCGCGGATCTCGTCGGGCGGCAAGTCGTCGCCCTCGTGAACGTCCCACCCCGCCAAGTGGGCCCCATGCAATCCGAATGCCTCGTCACCGGCTTCCCCACCGACCAAGGAGTCGTGCTCACCACGGTCGAACGGCCGGTCCCCAACGGAACGCGCCTGTTCTAACCGGCGCACCTCAGGCCGAACGCCACGGCACGCCAGGTCCTCATGGTCTAGAGTGCCGGCGGGGCAAACCATCCCCACCGGAGGAGACCATGCCAACCGCCTACACCCTCGGCACTGGCGCGGTCGTCAGCGATCCAAATCGCACGACCACCATGCTCGCCGTCCAAAATGAACGCTCCACCCTTCTCGTCGACTGTGGTGGCGACGTCGCACCCCGCCTCCAAGCCGTCGGCATCGACCCCACCACCCTCGACGGCCTCATCGTCACGCACGAGCACGCCGATCACGTCGCAGGCTTTCCGCTCCTGATGGAGCGGCTCTGGCTCATGGGTCGACGCACGCCCCTCCCCGTGTACGGCATCGCCCCCGCGATCGCCCAGGTCCGACGCGTCCACGACGCGTTCGACACGTGCGACTGGGTCGACTACCCCGGCTTCACCCTGCACGAAATCGACCTCGCCCCCCACGCGCCCGTCCTCGATCATGGCGGTTGGCGCGTCAACGCGTCGCCTGGCACGCACGCCGTGCCCGTCGTAGGCCTCCGGTTCGACGATGCGGCGAGTCACCACGTGCTGGCCTACAGCTCCGACACGGCACCGAGCGAAGCCATCCGCGACTTGGCGCACGGCGCGCAGCTCCTGATTCACGAGGCGAGCGGCGCGGGACCCGTCCACACGAGCGCCGAGCAGGCCGCCCACCTCGCCAACGACGCGAACGTCGGGCAACTCCTGCTCGTCCACGTCCCCCCACACGACGTGCTGGCTCCCGACCTCGATGCAGCCCGCACCCTGCGGCCCGACGTGCAGGTCGCCGCCGAACTCGGGCACTACCCCTTCTAGGCGAAGCGCGTCACTCGAGGTACGTGTAGCCGACCAGCTCGTTGCCGTACAGCGCGCGCAGCGCCTCGAGGTCGACGTCGCTCAGCGGCACGCCGTGGCGCTGCGCCTCACCGATCTCCTCCTCGAGCCAGGTGAGCAACTCGTCGGTCTCGTACCCCATGTTCTCGATCACGCGGCGCGCCTTCTGCCCCCCCACGTACCGCTCCACGTGAATCTCTCCACCCTGCCCAATCCGGACGTGGGCTTCAGCCATGCGACCAAACAGGTTGTGCGCGTTCGCGAGGACGTCCTGATACGCGCCAGCGAGGAAGAAGCCGAGGTGGTACGCCTCGCCATGACGTAGCTCGTGCAGGGGAAGCGTGTCCGCCACGTCCCGCAGATCGATGAACTTGCTGATCTTCCCATCCGAATCGCAACTGATGTCCGCGAGGGTGGCGAGTCGCGAGGGCCGCTCGTCGAGGCGCGTGAGCGGCATGATGGGGAACAACGCACCGATGGCCCAGTGATCGGGCAGCGTTTGGAACAGGCTGAAGTTGACGACGTACGTATCGGCCAGCCGCGTGGCGAGGCCTTCGAGCTCCTCAGGAACGTAGTCGAGGCCTGCGACGATCTTCGCGATGCGTTGCAGGATCGTGCCGAACAGTCGTTCGACGTGCGCGCGCTCCACGAGACTCAAGTACCCGAGGTCGAACAGTTGATGCATCGTGTCCTTGTTCGACACGGCCTCGTTGTAGACCTGCCGGTACGTCTTCACGGTGATGTCCTGCAGGAGTTCCTGCATGTCCCGCACGAGCGTGTGCGGCTCCTCGGGCAGCTCGGGCAGCGGTGCAAGATCGCGGGTCGGGCCGATCACGTCCACGACCGGCGCCACCATCACGGCGTGATGCGCCGTGAGTGCGCGTCCCGACTCGGTGACGATCACGGGGTGGGGCGCCTCGGCCTCGTCGCAGGTTTCCATCACCGCGTACACGAGCGCCTCGGCGTACTCACGAAGACCGTAGTTGGCCGACGCGTGGAAGGTGGTCTTCGACCCGTCGTAATCCACGGCGAGGCCGCCCCCGAGGTTCAGGTAGTTCAGGGTGATGCCCTCGGCAACGAGTTGCGTATAGACCTGCGCGGCTTCGCGCACCGCCACGCGAATCTTGCGCACGTCGGTCACCTGACTCCCGATGTGCGTGTGCAGCATCACCAGGCAGTGTGCGAGCCCTTCGTCCTGAAGCCTGCGCGCGACGGTCAACAACTCGGCAGCGGTCAAGCCGAACTTCGCCTCGTCCCCTCCCGAGGATTCCCACGCGCCGCTGCCCCGGGCATGGAGCTTGAAGCGCACGCCAATGAGCGGCTCAACGTCGAGTTCGCGCGCGATGCGCAACACGCGTTCGAGTTCACTCACCTTCTCGAGCGTCAAGGTGACCTGCTTACCGAGCTTGCGGCCCCACAATGCGAGCCGCACGAAATCATCATCCTTGAAGCCGTTGCATTGGATCAACGCTTCGGGGTGCGTGTCCTGCACGAGAATCAAGGCAAGCTCCGCCTTGCTGCCCGCCTCGAGACCGGTGCGCCACTGCGCGCCCGCCTCGGCGAGCGTCTCGACGACCACGCGGCGTTGATTGACCTTGATGGGGTACACGCCCTGGTAGCCGCCCCGGTACCCCGCCTCGGTGATGGCGGTTTCGAACGCGCCGTTGACGCGCGCGAGTCGGTCCTCGAGAATCTGCGGGAAGCGCAGGATCGTCGGAAGGGGCCGACCGTCCGCCTCGACGCGAGCCACGACATCGCTCAACGCCACCTCGTCATCGGCGACGCGAATACGAAGATGCCCGTCTTCCCCGATGCGCAGGTAACCGCTCGACCAGGCGTCGACGCCGTACAAATCGGCCGCGTCGGAGGTCGTGAATCTCGGTGGGGTCACGCGTTTCGTCACAGCCGGACACGCTAGCACGCCGGCCTTCACGGCGACACCTGCTAGCATTCGCGATGCAAGGAGGCTGCGTGAATCAACGCCCCGACACCCCGCGCGCGCGGGGGTTCCACATGCCCCCCGAACACGCCCCGCATGCGGCGACGTGGACCGCCTGGCCAGTCGATGACGCCCTCTGGGAGGGGGAACTCGAGGGCGTACGCGACGACATGGCGCACCTCGTGGCCGCCATCGCGCGCTTCGAGCCAGTCGAACTGCTCGTGCGCGACGACGAGGCGCGCGACGATGCGCATGCGCGACTCGAAAGGCTCGGCGTCCCCCACGGCGTCGTTCGAATGCACCCTGCGGCGTACGACGACGTGTGGCTGCGCGACAGCGGTCCCGCGTTCGTGCTCAACGCGTCGGGCGATACGGCTCTCGTGGACTTCCGGTTCGACGGGTGGGGCGGGAAGTACGCCGCGGAGCGCGATGACCACATCCCCTCGCTCATCGAGGACGTCACGCGCCTGCCTCGCTTCCCCATCGACCTGGTGATGGAGGGGGGCGCCATCGAGATGGGGGACGACGGCACCGTCCTGACGACCCGCTCCTGCCTGCTCGACGGCGTCCGCAACCCGGGTTTGGACGAGGCCGGCTACGAGCGCGCCTTGCGCGAAGCGCTGGGCGCAACCCGCGTGGCTTGGCTTGCGGGGGGACTGGTCGACGACCATACCGATGGCCACGTCGACACGGTCGTCCGTTTCGCTGGGGACGACGTGGTCCTGTGCACCGTTCCCGATGCGGATGATGCGGTGAACCACGCGACGTTGCATGCCAACCAAAGGGCGCTCGAGGCGCTCCGGCGCGCGGACGGCTCGCCGTACCGTGTGGTGACCCTCCCCCTTCCCGAGGACCGCTCGACCTGGCGTGGGGTGCGGCCACCCCGGAGTTACGCGAATTTTTGTCTCGTGAATGGTGGCGTGATCGTGCCGGTGTGGGACGATCCTCGGGACGCGGACGCCATCGCGATTCTTGGTGAGGTGTTCGAGAACCGTGAGGTCGTGCCCGTCCTCGCGACGCATCTCGTGACGGGGGGCGGCGCGCTGCATTGCGTGACGCAGCATCAACCGTTGGGAGGACGACCGACGTGAAGGAGGGAGAAGGCGTGGTGGTGAACGAGACGATTCGCCTTGCCGTCGTGCAAATGGCGTGCAACGCCGAGCGGGACAAGAACCTCGACAAGGCCGAGCGGTACGTACGGCAGGCGGCAGCGGAGGGCGCGACCCTCGTGCTGCTTCCCGAGTTGTTCGAGGGCGCGTACTTTCCGCAGGTCGAGCGCGAGGCGTACTTCGCGCTCGCGCAACCGGTGGAGGGACACACGTTCCTGCCGCGTTTTCAAGCGCTGGCGCGCGAGCTGGGCGTGGTGCTGCCCATCAGTTTCTTTGAGCGTGCGAACCAGGCGTACTACAACAGCCTGGCGATGATCGATGCGGATGGAACCCTGCTCGGGGTGTACCGCAAGGCGCACATTCCCGACGGGCCTGGGTACGAGGAGAAGTACTACTTCGCGCCGGGCGACACGGGTTTCCGGACGTGGTCCACGCGGGTGGGCCTCGTGGGGGTGGGCATCTGCTGGGATCAGTGGTTCCCCGAGGCGGCGCGCATCATGGCGCTGCAGGGAGCGGACGTGGTGCTGTACCCCACGGCGATTGGGAGTGAACCGGTGGAGGCGGGCGGGCTCGACACGCGTCGCATGTGGCGACGGGTCATGCAGGGGCATGCCGTGGCGAACGGGGTGTTCGTGGCTGCGGCGAACCGGATTGGCGTGGAGGGTGACGCGACGTTCTACGGGACGTCGTTCGTGTGTGACCTCGAGGGCGAGGTCATGTGCGACGCGGGAAGCGAGGAGGAGGCTGTGCTGCACGCCACGCTCGACGTGACGGCCGCGCGCGCGTTCCGCGCAGGCTTTGGCTTCTTTCGGGACCGGCGACCGGACCTGTACGCCGCAATTACGACGCGCGATGGGGGCGAAACGAGCTAGTTCGCGGTCGGTGACCAGGCGGGCATGGTGCCGGGCGCGAGGTGGCGAATCGTGCCGGCATCGACGTCGAGGATGCCGATCACGTCGCGACCCTCCTCATCGAGCACGTTGAGGGCGAGCGTCGCGCCGTCGGGGGACCAGATGGCGTGGCTGCGGGCGTACTGATCGAAGTAGGGCAGGTACTCGCGGGCAAACACCGTGCCGGGCCGCACCGTTCCGACCCAGGTGACGGTTCCATCATTCGGCTCGACCGTCCCGAAACGCAGCGTGAGGGCGCCCTGCGTTCGTTCGGGCTGCGTGGGGCCCGGGATTGCGTCCACGGCGTCGGCCGTGGCGGCGAGGGGCGTGGTCGATGCGAGGGTGGGGCGTTGCTTGAGGCTTGCGACCTGCCCGTTGCCACTCCCCGCGCTGGCGAGCATGCCGATGCGGCTTCCGTCGGGCGACCACCAGAAGGCGACGACCGTCTCCTCGGTCCAGGTTTCGTAGAGGCCGGTTTCCGCGTCAAGTCCGCCGAGGGGGCCGAACGAGTGGGGCGCTTGCACGACCGGTCGGTTGAGTGCGAGCACGTCGCGGGTGGGGTGCCAGGCGAAGGCGGTCAGCCCGGCGTGTTGCAGGGCGCGCCGCTCGGGTCCGGCGAGGCTGGAGGCGGGTTGCGCCTGTTCGCTTTGCTCGACGACGAGCCGGAACACGCTTCCCGTCTCGAGCGCACCGAACGCCCACCAGTCGCCCGTGGGGGAGGCGGCGGGACTGCGGAACGCTCCGGGCGTACCGAGGTCAGCGAGCTCGGTGCCGGCATCGTCACGAAGCGTGAGGCGGGCGCGGCCGAGGCCGCCACTGTGGACGATGAGGGTGCCGTCGGCACGCTCGTCCCAAAAGAGGGGCGATCCGCGCTCGATGATGGTGGCGTCGTCTCGCGTGGCGCGCCGGAACGTGAACCCCGTCGCCTGGTCGGAGACCAGCAGGTGCAGGGCGTCCCCCGCGTTCGCCCAATCGAGGTAGATGACGTTGCGTCTCGGTACCTCCCACCAGGTTTCGAAGGTGGGTGGGTCGGCCGTCACGTCGATCACGACGGCGTGTGCGCCGGCCGTACTGCGCGCGATGGCCGCGATGCGCGTCCCATCGGGCGACCAGGCGGGGAAGGCGTATTGCACGCCCGGGTCTCCCAGGAGTTGGACGCGGTCCTCACCCGCGGGCAGCCAGGCGAGGCGACCGTCGGGAGAGGTGAACGCCAGGTGCGCCGCGGACGTCGGTCCCCCCTCGACCACGGGGATGGATTGCGCCACGGCGAGCGTGGCGAGCATCGCCGTGAAGAGGGCAAGGAGGCGACCGAAGCGAGGCGCCATGGTCAGCTCGCTCCCCCGCGGCGGCGTTCACGGGCGGCCGCCTTTTCGGCAAACTCGCGCGCGAAGTGCTTGATGTCGGACATGACCTCGGCGTCGCGTGTCGCGCGCTGGTAGGTGTCGGCGAGCGTGAGGAAGGTTTGGAAGAAGAAGTCATTCATGTCCTCGACCGTCATGTCTTCGGTCCAGAGGTCGATGCGCATGGCGTTGCGAGCGTCGGCGTCCCACAAGGCGAGCAGCATGGCCTTGGCTTCCTGCTCCCCGGTTTCGGGGGCATCGTCGGCTTCCCACCGGATGTCGGTCACCCCATCGTCGTCCATGACGACGCGGAGGCGAATGTCGTGTTGGCGTTCCATGTCGGCATGCTACCCGGCGCCGCGGGTCGGTACCGTGGCCCCGGTTGGGGTCTCGCGCGTACGGTAGGGTGCTGCAAAGGAGTGACGTGACCGTGAAAGGACTCATTCTCGCGGCTGGGCTCGGTACGCGGCTTCGGCCCATTACCAGCCTTCGGCCCAAACCCATCATCAACGTGGCCAACCGGCCCCTCATTCACTACGCGGTGGAGAACCTGCTCGCGGCAGACGTGCGCGAGATTGGCGTGGTCGTGTCGACCGATACGCAGGGCGACCTCCAGCGCACCTTGGCGTTCTTCGAGGATCGCGCGTCGTTCACCTTCGTGTTGCAGGACCCGCCGAAGGGGCTTGCGCATGCGGTGCAGGTGGCGCAACCGTTCTTGGGGAATGATCCGTTCGTGATGTACCTGTCCGACAATCTGTTCGAGGAGGGCATCACGAGTTTCGTGGAGGCGTTCCAGCCCGAGCGGGGGGTGAATGCCGTGCTGGCGCTCGTGCCGGTCGATGACCCGCGCGCGTTTGGCGTGGCGGAGGTGCACGAGAATCGCGTGACGCAGCTGGTGGAGAAGCCGGCCGACCCGCCGTCGAACCTGGCCGTGGCGGGCGTGTACGTGTTCGATGCGTCGATCCATGCGGCGCTCGAAGGGCTCGAGCCGGGGGCGAAGGGCGAGTACCAGATCACCGATGGAATCCAGCGGATGATCGCGGCGGGAGGGCACGTGGCCGCGATGCGAGTGTCGGGCTGGTGGAAGGATACGGGGACGCCGGAGGACATTCTCGATGCGAACCGGTTGGAGTTGCTGCGCTTACGTCGGGACGTGAGGGGCGTGGTGGAGGATTCGCGCGTCGTGGGGGACGTGGTGCTCGAGGAGGGGGCGGTCGTGCGGAACAGCACGGTGTTCGGGCCGGCGTTGATTGGTGCGGGCAGCGTGGTGGAGGATGCCTACGTGGGGCCGTTCACGACGCTGGGGGATGGCGTGCGCATCGAGGATGCGGAGATCGAGTACGCGGTGGTGGGTGCGCGCGCGGTGATTCGGCACGTGGCGTCGCGGATTCAGGGCAGTTTGATTGGCGTGGAGGTGCTGGTGGAGAGCGCGGGGCGGCGTCCGAGTACGCATCAGTTGACGGTGGGGGACAAGAGCCAGGTGGTGCTCGCCGAACCGTAGATTCCGTTCACCGTGCAGTCAGGGCGCACGGCCAACCAGCCACGCGCCCTTTTTCGTGCACGCTGTCACGCCTTTCTTGTACACTAGGCTACATTTCTTGATATTGCCCTGGCTTGCATGGGCGTTTTTTTGCTTGATGTACATCAAATTGTGGTCAGTTGACCTACTTTTTGTTGACATTTTGCACAGGGAGACCTATGCTTGGCGGCATCGTCGCGCCGGGAAGGCACGACGAGCCCCACGAGGAGGTCCACGTGAAGACGTTCCAACGGTTCGGTCCGATCCTGGCTGCGATGGCGCTCGCCTCGCTAGCGCACGCCCAGGGAGAAACGATCGCGGAGGTGGCATTCGCCCTCGACACGATCACGATGCTGATTGCCGCATTGCTCGTCGCCTTCATGCAACCCGGGTTCGCTCTGCTCGAAGCCGGGCTGCACAGCAGCAAGAACATCATCAACATCTTCATGAAGAACATCGCCGACTTCGCCGTCGCCGGTCTCGCCTATTGGGCCGTCGGCTTCGGCCTCATGTACGGCGCTGGCCTGTTCCTCTCCGGCTACACGAACGACACCGTCGCCGTGTCCGCCGACTTCTTCTTCCAGATGGTGTTCGCCGCCACCGCCGCCACGATCGTCTCTGGCGCCATCGGCGGGCGCATGAAGTTCAGCGCCTACCTCATCTTCTCCGTCATCATGACCGGCCTCATCTACCCCTTCCTCGGTCAATGGCAGTGGGGCGGCGGGTGGCTCTCGCAGCGCGGCTTCTACGACTTCGCAGGCTCCTCGGTCGTGCACGCCGTGGGCGGCTTCGCCGCACTCGGCGCCGTCCTCGCCATCGGACCCCGCATCGGCAAGTACGTAGGCGGTAAACCCGTCGCGAAACCCGGACACAACCTCGCCTACGCCGGCCTCGGCCTGTTCCTCCTCTGGATCGGTTGGTTCGGCTTCAACGGCGGTTCGCAACTCGTCTTCTCGAGCCAAGGAGACGCCACGGCGGTCGCCAACATCTTCGTGAACACGAACCTCGCTGCCGCCGCGGGTGGCATTGCCGCCCTCCTGCTGAGCTGGCTGCTCTTCAAGAAGCCCGACATTTCCATGACCATCAACGGCGTGCTCGGTGGGCTCGTCTCCATCACCGCCGGTCCCGACGTCGTCGCTGGCCTGTCGGCCGTCCTCGCGGGCGCCATCGGTGGGATCATCGTCGTCTTCAGCGTCATCGCACTCGAACGAATCCGCATCGACGACCCCGTCGGCGCCATCAGCGTGCACGGCGTGGCTGGCCTGTGGGGCACCGCCGCCGTCGGCATCTTCGGCGGCGCGAACCTCGGCGTGCAACTCCTCGGCACCTTCGCCTACGCTGGAGCCGCCTTCGTCGCCGGCTACGTCATCTTCCTGGCCCTCAAGTTCACCATCGGTCTCCGCGTCAGCGCAGCCGAAGAGATTCAAGGCCTCGACGTCGTCGAGCACGGCGTTCCCGGCTACACGACCGACGATTACCTGCGCGACCCCGTCGTGGTGGGCGCGGGCGACTAAGGAGACTCCATGAAGCTCATTACGGCCCTCATCCGCCCCAACCGCCTACAAGCGGTCAAGGAAGCCCTCTTCGCCGCTGGCGTACGGGGCATCACCATCTCCCGCGTCAGTGGTCACGGCGGACAAGCCGGCTCCACCGAGACGTACCGCGGCAGCCCGTACGTCGTCGAGTTCCACGAGAAGGTGCAACTCCAGATCGCCGTGTCCGAACCGTTCGTCCAACCCACGCTCGACGCGATCGTGTCGGCTGCTCGCACCGGCAACATCGGGGACGGCAAGATCTTCGTGCAACCCCTCGAGCAGGTCGTGCGCATCCGCACCGGCGAGTCGGACGAGGCCGCCCTCACCCCGGTCGAGAGCTAACCCCCTCCCGCGGACCCTCGCGCGCCGCGACGTCCCTCCCAGAAGCGCGCGACGTCCCGCTCCCCGTAGGTTGGAGGCGCCGATGCATCGGCGCCTCCAATGCGTTGCGCCTTGGTGACCCTCGGCACAGTTGGGACGTTCGCCCGTGTAGTCCCATGGGCAGGGTTTCTATGCTCGCCAAGAGCCGCACGACTCGGAAGGAGCGGCGACGTGGCCACAGCGCGCGAATATCAAACGCTAGTCGCACGATGCGGGAGTTGGAGCGTCGAGGATCTCGGCGACCTCCTCCACGAAATCGATCGTGACCGCGACCTACCCGATGACGACCGCAGCGCGCTGCAAACGCAGTTGTATCAACTGATTTGGGACCGGGCTCAACCCCGCATTCGCGGAGAGTCCGGGCGCCACGACGACCGCGACCCGCACACCGCTTGACGCGCGCGCCTCACTCCTCGGGGCGCAGCAACGGAAACAGGATCACATCCCGGATGCTGGGCACGTCGGCGAGCAGCATGGCGAACCGGTCGATCCCAAGCCCCAACCCAGCAGTGGGCGGCATGCCGTACTCGAGCGCCGTGAGGAACTCCTCGTCGAGACGCATCGCCTCGTCGTCGCCCCCCTCCCGTAACGCCATTTGCGCCTCGAACCTGCGACGCTGCTCGATGGGGTCGTTCAACTCGCTGAAGGCATTGCCGAGCTCCATCCCGACCGCCACCGGTTCGAACCGCTCGACCACCCCTGGCCGAGAGCGGTGCTCCTTCGCGAGCGGACTGATGGCGAGCGGGTGATCCATGACGAACACGGGACCCACGAGGTGCGGCTCGACGAACCGGTCGTACAACTTGTCGTAGATGCGTTTCAGCGAAGCCTCGTGAAGCGGCTCCTCCGCTCCATCTGCGGAGACGTTGGCCTTCACCCAGGCACGAAGTGCATCCTCGTCGAGCGGATCGACGTCCATGCCCGAACGTGCGGCAAGTTCACCAAGGTAATCCACACGCGGCCAGGGCGGCGTGAAGTCGAGCTCGTGCCCCTGCCAGGTGATGCGCGTCGTTCCCTTGAGTGCCTGCACGATCTCGGCGTACATCGCCTCCACGAGCGTGAGCACGTCGAGGTAATCGCGGCCCGCCCAGTACGCCTCGAGCATCGTGTACTCGGGGTTGTGCTTATGGCTAATCCCCTCGTTCCGGAAGTTGCGCCCCATCTCGAACACCGCGTCGTACCCACCGACGATCAACCGCTTGAGGTACAGCTCGAGGCTGATACGCAGGTGAAACTCGTGGTCGAGCGCATTGTGGTGCGTCGTGAACGGTCGCGCCTCGGCACCCCCCGGAATGGATTGCAGGACCGGCGTCTCCACCTCGAGGAACCCCTTCGACTCGAGGTGCGCACGCACCATGGACATCATGCGGCTTCGTAGCGTGAAGGCGCGCCGTACCTCCTCGTCCGTCATCAGGTCGAGGTACCGCTGCCGGTAGCGCTGCTCCTTGTCGGTCAAACCATGGAACTTGTCGGGCAGGGGCCTGAGGCTCTTCACGAGCGGCCGGAAGTCGTCGGCCTGCACCGTCAACTCCCCCGTCTTCGTGACGAACGGCGTGCCCTCCACCTCAAGCCAATCACCGAGATCGACCTTCTTCAGCGCGGCGTACCGTTCGAGGGCGTCCCGCTGGAAGTAGGCCTGGATTCGACCGGACGCATCCTGCAGCGTTGCGAATGTCACCTTGCCCATGCCGCGAAGCGTCATGACGCGCCCGGCAACGATGACGCGCTCGTCCGGCCAGGCGTCCCCCTCCACCGCCCCCTCGTGCGCCGCGTGCAGGTCGGCCGCCACGTGCGTCGCTCGACTCTCGTACGGGTACGCGTCAAACCCCCGCTCCACGAGGCTATCGAGGTTACGGAGGCGCTGCTCGCGCTGTTCTTGAAGGGAACTCTGCGACATGGCTAGAGACCGCCCCGCGGGCAGGCGTTCACCTGCATCGCGCGACTCACCCGATCTTGACGACCTTGTACTTCGTCTTGCCGTCGCCGGTCTCCACCTCGATGGCGTCGCCCACCTTGGCGCCAATGAGCGCCTTGCCCATGGGGGACTCGTCGCTGATGTGCGGCACGTCCCCATCGAGCACGCCCGCTTCCACCGGTGCGACGACCTGGACGGAGAACGCGGAACCCTTCGACGGCTTGAGCTCCACCACGGCACCCAGTTCGACGGCGTTCATCTTGTGGTCCTTGATGACGACCGCGCGGGACAACTGGTCCTCGAGGTCATCGAGACGCTCCTCGATGATGGCCTTCTCGCGTTTCGCCTCCTCGAGACCCGTATCGTCGTAATCATCGCTGGTGCCCGAGAGCTCCTGCAGGATGCGGGTGGCCTCCTCGAGACGCTCCCGCTCGTGCGCAACGCGCTCCTGCAAACGGTCGTACCCTTCCTTGGTGACGCGAACTTCGCGTGACATGGCATTCCTTTCGAACTGCGGTTTCGGTTCCATACGAGAACGGCTTGCGAAGAGTGCAAGCGCGTTCTTTGCCTGAATTCGCCTGAAGGGTACCACAGGGGCGCGCACGCGTTCGCGTGCGCGCACACCCGCTACTGTTCGATTTGAAGGCCTTTCGGCGTCATCACGTACTCCACTCGACCGAGAATGTAATCGAGCAGGATGGCGAGCAGGGCGGCTGCCAATGCGCCGAGCAACACCCAGGGGTTGATCGACTGGTTCAAGCCCGACGCGATGGGGTTGCCGAGGCCTCCCGAACCCACGTACGCGCCCAGCGCCGCGGTACCGACGTTGATCACGACGCTCGTCCGCACCCCCGCGAGGATGATGCTCGAGGCATTCGGAATTTCGATCTGCCAGAGGATTTGGGCAGGGGTCATCCCCATCCCCTTCGCCGCGTCGATCATGGCGGGGTCGACCCCCTCGAGACCCACGATCGTGTTGCGCACGATGGGCAGCAACCCGTACAGGATGAGCGCCACGATGGCAGGCCAAAAGCCGAACCCGATGATGGGCGCCATGATGGCGATGATGGCGAGCGTCGGAATGGTTTGCCCCGAGTTCACCACGTCGCTCACGAGCGGCAAGAACTCCCGCAGGGTCGAGCGCGTCACGGCAATCCCCAGCGTCAGGCCAATCGAAATCGTCAAGATGGACGAGACGATTACCAACTCGAGATGCTGACTCGCCAGGCTCACCAGCGTGTTCGTGTTGTACAGCAGGTCCGGGCTCGTGGGGAACAAACCGCGCAGCATCCAATCCCAGAACGGTTCATGCCCGTAGAACGACCAGATGACGATGAAGATGCCAGCCGCCCGCACGAGCGGACGCACGAGCTTCTCCTCACGCTGCCGGAACCCCCAGGCCAACGCCGCTTCGAGAAGCGCCATGAACGCGGCGAACCAGCCGAGCGTCACGGTGACCGTGTCCGCCTCGAGGGCCTCCCGGGCGTCGGTGACCGCGTCGAAAAGTCCGAAACCGAGAACGCGCACGTCGTTGGTGGCGCGCATGTCGATGACCGTTCGGTTGCTCAGCGAGAAGACGGGAAGCCACGTATCCGGCGCGAACGAGGCCGTCTCCCCCACCGCTTCGCGCAATTCCGGATCGGTGACCGGCACGCTGACGGTGGCGAGGGCGAACAGCACCACGGCGAGCGTCGCCCAGAGCAGCGACGCGACGCCTGGAACGCGTGTCCAGTTCACGACCCGTTCCCCTCCTCGTCGCCCCAACCTTGCTCAGCAAGATCCTGAAGCGCCTTGAGGGTGATGCTTCCCAAGAGACGCCCGCTCTTGTCGACGACGGGCGTGATGCGGAAGCTGCGCGCCACCATGGCGGACAGGGCTTCGCGCGCGGTGTTGTTCTTCCGAACGCCAATCTCGTGGTAATCGGCTTCCGTCATCGCGTCCAGGAGACTCTTGGGCGAGTGGCGAATCCCATCGAGATCCACCCAGCCTCGCAGCTCACCATCGTCATCGACGACGAAGGCGCTCCGAACGTTGTGCTCCTTGATGACCTGCTCCGCCTTCTCGACCGTGTCGCGAATCCGGACGGACGGTACTTTCTCGGTGTCCATGAGTTCGTGCACGCGCACGAGGCCGAGGCGCTTGAGCGACCGGTCGGAACCTACGAAATCGCGGACGAAACGGTCCTTGGGGTGCGCGAGGATGTTGTCGGGCGTGTCGTACTGCTCAAGGAGCCCGTCGCGCAGAATCGCGATGCGGTCGCCCATCTTAATCGCCTCGTCGATGTCGTGCGTGACGAAGATGATCGTCTTCCCGATCTCCTTTTGAATCTGCAGGAACTCCTCCTGCAGCACCTCGCGCGTGATGGGGTCGATCGCGCCGAACGGCTCGTCCATCAGCATGATGGGTGGATCCGCTCCCAAGGCGCGCGCCACGCCCACACGCTGCTGCTGACCGCCGGACAACTGCCGCGGGTACTTGTCGCGGTTCACGTCAGGATCGAGGCCGACGAGGTCGAGGAGTTCATCCACGCGCTTGCGAATGCGGGTTTCGTCCCAACCCAGCAGGCGGGGGACGACCGCGATGTTGTCGAGCACCGTGAAGTGCGGGAACAGACCGATCTGTTGAATCGCGTACCCGATCTTGCGGCGCAATTCCTCAGCTGGGAAGTCCTTGTTGTCTCGCCCCTCGACGAGGATCTTCCCTTCGCTGATGGAGAGCAGGCGGTTGACCATGCGCATGGACGTGGTCTTGCCACATCCCGACGGGCCAATGAAGACGGTGATTTCGCCCTCATGCACCTTCAAGTTGAGGCCCTTCACGGCGGTGAACCCGTCCGGGAAGCGCTTGACGACGTTCTGGAACTCGATCACGAGGACTCCTCTCGGATGGGTGGATGGTTACGGGGAAGCGGGCGATGCCTCACGACTGCACCTGCTTGATGCCGGGCGACGTGAAGATGCCCTCGAGGCCGCGGAGGGTGGCGTCGAGGACCAGGGCGAGTGCAATGGCGGGAATCGCGCCAAGCAGAATCTGGTCGATGGAGGTATTCACGATGCCTTGAATGACGAAGTCACCGAGGCCGCCCGCCCCAATGACGGTGGCGACCGTTCCAATGCCGACGAGGGCCACACCGGCGTTGCGGACGCCCGCCATGATCACCGGGAAGGCCAACGGCAGCTCGATCTGGAAGAAGCGTTGCGAGGGCGTCATGCCCATGCCGCGTCCCGAATCGATGATGGCGGGATCGACGTTGTTGAGGCCTGCGTACGTGTTTCGCACGAGCGGAAGGAGGGAGTAGAGCGTGAGGGCGATCAGGGCGGGGGCGACCCCAATGCCCGAAACGCCGAGATCACGAATCGTGAGCGTGGAGACGGAATCGACCGTCCCGAGGACGCGACTGTTCCCGGCCGCCTGCACGAACAGGACGATGACGGCGACGGTGGTCGCTCCGCTCAGCAACCAGTTGGCACGCCGCAGCCAGGTGCGAAGAAACCCGTCGGGCTTGACGAACCAGCGGCCCACGATCCACGTGACCAGAGCGGCTGCGAGCAGTCCGAAGATCGTGGTGGTCGTCGAATCGTACGCGCCACTCGTGAAGCCGACGTTGGCGAGCCGGAACAGGAAGCTGACGAACACCCCGACGAACAGGGCGAGCGGGACGGTGGCGGTGATGGCGGTCGCGAGCAGGTGCACGATCTTGAGTCGGGCGGGCTCGCGGTCGGCAAGCAGCACGTAACTCACGCCAATGACGAGCGCGATGGCGAGCGACACGCCGAAGAAGCCGAGGGTCGGAAGGAACGCACGGTCTCCCAGGCGAGCGAGCGGAACGAGCAGCACGCCGAACAGCGCGAGGGAGGGGATCGTCTGGATGATGCCGACGGCGTACAGGATGACCGGCGCGACGCGCTCGTCACGCGAAGCCCACAAGCCGAGGCCGACACCCACCACGAATCCGACACCGAGCGAGATGAAGACGAACATGAGGTGCTCGACGAACTTCTGCTCGAGGGCGGCCCCGTTGGCGTAGAACTCGACGAGGATCGAGTACACGTCGAACGAGCCGTTGACCAGAAGCCCGATGGCGATGAGGGGTGCGACCCAAGTGGCGATCGCCTGGACCCACATTTGGACTTCGGCGCGCGCCAGGTCACGCACGCCAGCGAAAATCGTGACGTACGCGCCCAGAAGTCCGAGCACCATCCCGCCCGAAGGCAGGATGCGTGGATTACGAATGAAGGCACCCTCGCCGAGGTACGCCTCGGGGTCGAGCAGCAAGTTGGCTCCGGCACCCGCAGGCAGGATGAGGGTCAGCAAGAACAGCAGCGACCCGGACCCGACGAGCATCCAACCGCGACTCTCCGCGTCGTTTCGGAAGGACAGCACGATGGGGATGAGGGCCAGAAGGAAGAGCATCAAATAGCGGTCGTCGCCCTGGAACTCGAGCAGGTTGAAGCTCGTTCCAGAGGCGAGGCGATTGGGCTTGAGGTTGAGAATGGGCAGGAAGAAGAAGCCCAAGCCCGCGATCAAGCCGCCTAGCATGGCAATGCGGTTCACGGTGCGCGACCTCCTCGTCGCTAGCGTAGGGGGAGGCAGATGCGCCGGGACACGCGAACGTCACGACGCGACACGAAGGAAGGCGGCCCGAACGTGTGTCCGGGCCGCCTTCGAAAGCGTCCTTAGTTGAGGAAGCCGTTCTCCTCGAGGAAGGCGCGGGCCGCATCATCGGCGCTCAAGCCGTCCACTTCGACGGAAGCATTGAGGCCTTGCAGCGTGGGGTTGTCGAACACCGCGAAGATCGGGTTCAAGATGCCAGCGATCTCGGGGTAAGCGCGGATGACCTCACCGCGGAACACCGGCGTGGGTTGGAACACCGGCTGCGCGCCGAGGGGATCATCGAGCACGACGAAGTCGTAGGCGAGCAGCGCGCCGTCGGTGCCGTACGCCATCGCGACGTTCACGCCGTTGGCGCCCTCGAACAGGGCTTGCTCGGTTTGCGCGGGCGTGGCACCGGCAATGATGATGAGCTGGTCTTCGGTGAGCTCGAAGCCGTACGTCGTGTAGAACGAGGGGAGGCCATCGGGGCGCTGCGCAAACTCGTCACCCGTCGACAGCACGACCTCGCCACCATTGTTGACGTACTCGGCGAAGCCGACCAGGTCGGTGATGCCGTTCTCTTCGGACCACTGGCGGGTCACGGCGAGCGCGTACGTGTTGTTCGCGGGGGCGGGACGGAGCCAGATCAGGTCGTAGATCGCCGCGTCGTAGGAGGCGACGGTCGCGAAGCTGGCGTACGCGTCACCCGACGTGCCGTCGCCAATCGCTTCCTGGGCCCAGGGGATGTCGCGGTACCAGTTGCTGATGGCGGTGCCGTTGTAGTTCGGGTAGACGTCGATCTCACCCGCTTCAAGGGCGTCGCGGTTCACGGCGGTCCCCCCGAGGTTGGTGCGGTCGATGACTTCGTAGCCGGCGTTCTCGAGGGCTTGGATGATGACCTTGCCCAACACGATTTGTTCGGTGAACTGCTTGGAGCCCACGACGATGGGGTCGCCCGCATTCGGTGCTTGGGCGAGCGCGTTGGCGCCGAAAAGGGCAGTTGCGGTGAGCATGAGTGCGGTCAGGAATTTCTTCACACGGTCCTCCTTGGTGAAGGTCGAAACGAACGGTGGACGGATACGGAACGGACGACGCGAACACGGTCCGGCAGGGCCCGCGTTGGCCAACCGACGCATAGCGTACCAGCAACAGGTACACGTATGCAAACTCTCAGGTTACATTGCATCACAGAATGCCCATGGGCATGCGAAATTCTCCACCTCCCCACGTCGCATGCAGCATGGGCATGCACTCACGCCTGAGGTACCTCGTAGAGTAGACGCGTGATGCCCCGCCGGACCGTTCTCTTGACCCTCCTCGCCACCGCCATCGCCTTGGCACTCGCCATCCGTCCACCGGTCCCCACGGACGGAGCCCTCTCCCCGCGGGGCGACGTACCTCAAGCCCGTACGGCCCCCCTCCCCGGCAACCCCCTCGCCGAGCGCCTCGTCGAAGTGTGGAACGCTCGACAACGCGGCGATCTCACGGCCCTGACGGCACTCCTCGACGGCGATGACGTGGCCGCCTACGAGGCCGCACTTACCCTCGCAAACCACCCCGACACACCCCCCACCCAACGCTACGAGGCGCTCCGCCGCGTGGCCGCGCTCCGCATCGACGAGCCGCTCGCCCGGAACGAGATTCGCGAGCTTCACCTCGCTACAGGCGCCGCGGCCGAAGCGGCCGGACTCCCCAACGCCGCCATCGACGCTTACGTGGCTGCGCTACCCGACACCGAAGCACGCGCCGCCCTCACGCGCCTCCAAACCGATCCTTACGCCCTTGCCAATGCATTCCTCGACGCTCGCCTCCACCAGGCCGCCCTCGACGCCTTGACCGAGGCGGGCGTCTCGGCTGCCTCCATCGAAGCACCCGCCCTCCGCGCCCTCGGACGTTACGAGGACGCCATCGTCGCGTACCGAGCGTGGCTCGACGAGGACCCGAACAGTCGCACCGCCCGCTTCGGCATCGCCTGGTCGCAGTGGTACCTCGGCAACCTCGACGCCGCCGAGGCGCTCTTCACGCAGTTGGGTGGACCCGATGCCGAGTACGCGCTCGGCCTGATTGCAAACCGGCGAGGCGATCTCGACGCCGCGGTGCGGCACCTTGTCGCCTCGGAAAGCGCCTCCCGCCTCTGGCTCGCCACGACCCTCCTCGAGCGTGCCGAGCGTTGGACGGACGCCACCGACGTGTACCTCCGCATCGCCGAGGGCACCTCCGCCTACGCCGATGACGCCGCCTGGCGCGCCCGCCTTCTCGCCAGCGAGTTGGGTGACGCCGAGCGCGCCGGGCTCGCCGACGACCTATTGCCCCGCGACAGCTACTTCTCCCTCCTGCTCGGACGCGAACCCACTCTCCCCAACCGCGATGACGTCGCGCCCGTTTCCTCAACCGCAATCACCACGGCCGACTGGCTGTCCGGGCAAGGCGATACCGCCACGGCGCGACTCGTGTTGGCCTTCGCACTGCGCGACGCTACGGACGAGGCCACGATCATCGCCCTTGGCGAGGCACTCCTCGCTCTGGACGAATACCGCCTCCCCCAACGTGCGGGCTCGGCCCTCATCGCCGATGGAAGCGAACAGGTGCGCGCCTGGCGCCTCGCCTACCCACGCGCCTGGCCCGATCTCGTGGAGCGACGCGCCATGGACGCCGACGTCGACCCGAACCTCGCTTGGGCGGTCATGCGCCGCGAATCGGCCTTCTTCCCGGATGCCATCTCCCGCTCGGGCGCGCAGGGCCTGATGCAGGTCATGCCCACCACGTGGGATTGGCTCGCCGAACTGCAAGCCGAGTCGCCTGCCGACCCCTTCACCGTGGCCGACAACGTGCGCTACGGGGTGCACTACCTCGGTTGGCTCCTCAACTACTTCGATGGCGACGAGGAACTCGTGGTGGCAAGCTACAACCGCGGACAGGGGTACATCGGGCGACTATTCGACGAGCCGGACGTCGCCGGCGACAAGAACGAGCTGTACCGCTACATCGACGCGCTCGAAACGCGCGAGTACCTTCAGAACGTCCTGCTCACCCGGCACGTGTATCAACGCCTCGACGATTTCGAAGCACGACGCGCCGCACGCTGACGCGCGCTCGACCGACCCTCCTCGGGACCGCTGTCCCGAAACGTGTCGGAGAAGGTCCCACCCTCACGTAACGAACCGAAACGTACGCTAAGTCCATCTCACACCCCTGCCGGGGGACGGGAGGCCGGATGAAAGCGACGTTCAAGACCGTCGACGGCAACGAGGCTGTCGCCCGCGTGGCGTACAAGCTCAACGAGGTCGTCGCCATCTACCCCATCACCCCATCCTCACCGATGGGCGAGTACGCCGACGCCTGGTCGCAGCAGGGCGAGACGAACCTGTTCGGCTCGACCCCCGTCGTGCAGGAAATGCAGGCGGAGGGCGGTGCGGCCGGTGCCGTGCACGGGTCGCTGCAAGCGGGCGCCCTGACGACGACGTTCACGGCCAGCCAGGGCCTGCTGCTCATGATTCCCAACCTGTACAAGATTGCGGGTGAACTCACGCCTGCGGTGGTGCACGTCGCTGCCCGTTCGCTTGCGACGCACGCCCTGTCGATCTTTGGGGATCACAGCGACGTCATGGCCACCCGGCAGACGGGCATGGCGATGCTGTTCGCCAATTCGGTGCAAGAGGCGCAGGACATGTCCGCCATCGCGCATGCCGCAACGCTGCGTGGACGCATTCCCTTCATTCACGTGATGGACGGCTTCCTCACCTCGCACGAGGTGCACCGCATCGAACTCCTGCCCGACGAGGTCCTGCGGGACCTCATTCGCGACGAGGACATCGAGGCATTCCGCTCTCGCGCCCTCTCCCCCGCCCACCCCGTGATTCGGGGGACGGCGCAGAACCCGGACGTGTTCTTCCAGGCTCGTGAACGCATCGAACCGGTCTACCGTGCCTTGCCGGACATCGTGGCCGAGGTGATGGACGCGTTCGGTGCAGCGACCGGTCGTCACTACGCCCCGTTCGAGTACGTGGGTGCGCCTGATGCCGAACGCGTGCTCGTCCTCATGGGCTCCTCAGCGGATACGGCCGAGGAGACCGTGCACTGGGCGAACGCACGTGGCGAGAAGGTCGGCGTGCTCAAGGTCCGGCTGTTCCGACCGTTCGATGCGGAACGCTTACTGGCCGCCCTGCCCACCACGGTGCGCACCCTCGCGGTGATGGACCGCACCAAGGAGCCTGGCGCAGCCGGCGAACCTCTCCTCGAGGACGTCGTGAGCGCACTACACGAGGACGTGCATGCCGAGTCGCCCCGCTTCGCGCGGCCGCCGCGCGCCGTGGGCGTACGCTACGGCCTTTCCTCCAAGCAGTTGACGCCCGCCATGCTGGTGGGGCTGTTCGCCGAGCTGGCGCAGGAGCGTCCCCGCAGCCGGCTGACCCTCGGGATCGAAGACGACGTGTCGCACTCCTCGGTCGCCTACGACCCGATGCTGGACATCGAACCGGATAGCGTGAAGCGCGCCGTCTTCTGGGGCCTCGGTTCCGACGGCACGGTCGGTGCGGCGAAGAACACCATCAAGATCATTGGCGAGGATGCCGGCCTCGAGGCGCAGGGCACGTTCGTGTACGACTCGAAGAAGTCGGGAGCGCGAACGATCAGTCACCTGCGGTTCGGTCCCGACCGCATTCGAAGCGGTTACCTGATTGGCAATGCCGGCTTCGTCGGGATTCACCAGTTCGGCTTCTTCGAACGCTACGACGTGCTTGCGAACGTGGCGAAGGGCGCCACGGTGTTGATCAATGCGCCGTACCCCGCCGAGGAGGTGTGGGACCACATTCCCGCCGATGCGCAGGCCGTGTTGCAGGAGCGCGACGTGACGCTGTGGACGATCGACGCATACGCGCTCGCCAAGGAACTCGAGTTGGGGCCGCGCATCAACACGATCATGCAGGCTGGCTACTTCATGCTGTCGGGTGTCCTCGAGAAGGACGAGGCGATGGCGCGCATCAAGGAAGCGATTGAGAAGACGTACGGCGCTCGCGGGGAGGCGGTGGTGCGTCGCAACCTCGCCGCCGTCGAGGCAGCTCCCGAACGATTGCAGCGGGTGGAGATTCCCGCGTCGGGCCTCACCGGACCTGCGCGACCTCCCACGGTTCCCGAGCATGCGCCCGACTTCGTGAAGGACGTGACGGCCGTCATCATCGAGGATCGTGGCGACTCGCTTCCCGTGTCCGCCATGCCGCTCGACGGGACGTGGCCGGTCGGGACCGCCGCGTTCGAGAAGCGAAACCTGGCGCAGGAGATTCCCGTGTGGGATCCCGAGTTGTGCATCCAGTGCGGGAAGTGCGTGATGGTGTGTCCGCACAGCACGATCCGCAGCACGCTCGCGCCGAGCGAAGCGTTCGAGGCGGCGCCCGAGGGGTTCCAAATTGCGGAGCCGCGCTTCAAGGACGTGGGGGACGTGAAGTACACGCTTCAGGTCGCCGTGGAGGACTGCACCGGTTGCTCGCTGTGCGCCGAGGCGTGCCCCGCGAAGGACAAGAGCGAGGCGGGCCGCAAGGCACTCATGATGGAGCCGCAAGCGCCGTTGCGGGAGAAAGGCCGGCGCGATTGGGACTTCTTCCTCGACTTGCCGCACGTCCCGCGGCACGACGGTTTGGCATTCACGAACACGAAGAACGTGCAGCTCCTCGAACCGCTCTTCGAATTCTCGGGCGCATGCTCGGGTTGCGGGGAGACGCCATACGTTCGTCTCGTGAGCCAACTGTTTGGCGACCGCAGCGTGATCGCCAACGCGACGGGATGCTCCTCGATCTACGGTGGCAACCTGCCTACGACGCCCTGGACGACGAACGACGAGGGCTACGGGCCTGCATGGGCCAACTCGCTGTTCGAGGACAACGCCGAGTTCGGTATGGGCATGCGGCTTGCCGTCGACGCGCAGCGCGATCGTGGACTGCAACTCCTGGCGCGAGACGAGTTGGGCGTGGCGGATTTGCGCAGCCAACTCGAGGAAGCGGAAGGCGGCAGCGAGGAGGCGGTCGCGCGGCAACGCGAGATCGTGAAGGAACTCAAGACGCGACTCGAGGGTCGTGACGATCCTCTCGCCCGGGACTTGCGCGCCGTCGCCGACGCGCTCGTGCGCACCGACGTTTGGATCATTGGCGGGGACGGCTGGGCGTACGACATTGGCTACGGCGGTCTCGATCACGTGCTCGCCTCCGGCGCGAACGTGAACGTGTTGGTCCTCGACACCGAGGTGTACAGCAACACGGGTGGACAAGCCTCCAAGGCGACCGGTCTCGGTGCGGTGGCAAAGTTCGCGTCGGGCGGCAAGCGCACCGGCAAGAAGGACCTCGCGCACATGGTGATGAACTACGGTCACGTCTACGTCGCGCAAGTGGCGATGGGGGCAAACGATGGGCAGACCGTCAAGGCGCTGCTCGAAGCGGAAGCCTACGACGGCCCTTCGCTCGTCATTGCCTACTCGCACTGCATTGCCCACGGGATCGACATGGCCAAAGGCCTCGACCAGCAGAAGAAGGCGACCCTTTCGGGCTACTGGCCGCTCTTCCGCTTCGATCCTCGCCGGGCCGAGGAGGGTCTCAACCCCATGCAGCTCGATTCGCGGCCTCCCAAGATTCCATTCCGGGAGTACGCCATGAACGAGAACCGTTACCGGCTCATGCGCCTCACGGCCCCCCGCGCGGCGGACGCGGTCCTGCGCGCGGCGCAGGACGCAGTGAATGCGCACTGGGATGAGCTGGAACGCATGGCGGAACCGTGGCCCACGCCCGCTGAAGCGGTCGGGCAGGAACCCCCTGCCGAGACGTCGAAGGGAGTTGCGTCATGATCGATCTGTCCACCCGGTACCTGGGGTTGAATCTCGCAACGCCTCTCGTGGCGTCCGCCTCGCCCCTCACGAAGCAGCTCGATGGTTTCCGGCGCCTCGAGGATGGCGGCGCGTCGGCCATCGTGATGCACTCGCTGTACGAGGAGGAGATCGAGTACGACCAGTTGTCGCACGATCACTTCCTCGAGTACGGCACCGAGTCGTTCGCCGAAGCGCTGGACTACGTTCCGTTCCCGCAAACGTCTCCCGGTCCCGACAGTTACCTCGAGTTGCTGCAGGCAGCGAAGAAGGCGGTGGACGTGCCGATCATCGCAAGCCTGAACGGCGACACGCCTGGAGGCTGGACGCGCTACGCCTCGATGCTCGAGGAGGCGGGCGCAGATGCGCTCGAGTTGAACATCTTCTTCCTTGGCACCGACACGGAAACCACGGGCGCGGAGATCGAGGATCGTACGGTCGGCATCCTGCGCGACGTGCGTGAACTCGTTCGCATCCCCGTGGCGATCAAGATGTCCACCTTCTACAGTTCCGTGGCGAACATGGCCGCCCGCCTGGCCGCCGCGGGTGCGGATGGCTTGCTGCTCTTCAACCGCTTCTACCAGCCCGACGTGGACCTGGAGGAGTTCGAGGTGCTGCCGCGCTTGACGCTCTCCACCCCCGAATCGGCGCGTCTTGCCGTACGGTGGATTGGCCTGCTGCACGGGGCGGTCCCAGCCGACCTGGCGCTCACGAGTGGCGTTCACGACGCCAACGAGGCGTTGAAGGGCATCGCGGCGGGCGCGACGGTGACGATGATGACGTCGGAAATCCTGAAGAACGGGCCGCAACGCTTCCGTGAAATCGAGCGGGACATGGTCACCTGGCTCGAGGAGAAGGAGTACGACTCGGTGGCTCAATTGCGAGGCGCCCTCAGTCGACGGGGCGTGCGGGACGAGGATGCCTTCACACGGGCGAACTACAAGGCCACGCTCGACGCCTGGCGTCCCGACAGTACCGGCTTCGATCCGATTGGGAGGCGGTGAGCGGCTAAGCAAGCCGTACCACCACACGAAGGCGGCCACCCGTTGGGGCGGCCGCCGTTTCGTTGGAGCGGGAGACGAGATTCGAACTCGCGACATCCACCTTGGCAAGGTGGTGCTCTACCAGCTGAGCTACTCCCGCCTGCGCGTACGGCACCGCCATAAGCCGGTGCCGTACATTCGCAAAATAAACTCCTCGCGCTGACCTACTCTTGCAGGGGGCTGCCCCC
>CAJXWR010000025.1 GCA_913062675.1 uncultured Trueperaceae bacterium | reverse complement strand
CGCAATGGGGAGAAGAGCCGCGGTGAGCGGATTGAGAGCCACGCCCGCCGTGACGAGAAGCGCGCTGGCGGCCACGGCAAGCACGATGCCGTCTCGCCGGGTGAGTCGTCCGGCGGGGATGTCCCGATCGGCCGTCCGCGGGTTTCGCGCATCGATCTCCGCATCGACGACGCGGTTGATGGCCATCGCTGCCGTCCTGGCGCCCACCATGGCGAGCGTGATCCAGAGGAAGGTCGTGAAGCCGGGCCAACCCCCCGCCGCCACCGTCATGCCGGCGTAGGCGAACGGGAGTGCGAAGAGGGTGTGTTCGAACCTGACGAACGCCAGGAACGTCGCGATCGACCGGCTGGGTTTCGTGGCTCCAGTCACGAGCGTTCGCTGGACGCGGCGGTGACGCCCGCGTCGAGGAGCGCGCGGCGTTCTTCGTCGAACCCGTCGCGTCCCATCAGGGCGTACGTGTAGACCTTCCCAAGCTCGACGCCGGGTTGGTTGAAGGTCTCCACGTTCCAGCGTTCCCCCACGAGGGCCGTGCGCCACATGAACGATTGCAGCAAGGCACCGAGGTGGTGGGCATCCAGGCGTGCGAGGTGCAGCGTCACGTTGGGGCGACGATTCATCGCGAGCGCGTGCGCCGTGGCGGCCCGCTCGGCGGTCAACAGGTCGTGCATGTCGTGACCCGCAAGGTAGGCGAGTGCGTCGAGCCCAGCGCCCGGCGTGGGCAGCGGGACGGAGCGGGCGGGGGTGTCGACCTGAACGAAGGTCACGACCTTGTCGTTGGGTCCCTCGTTGAAGAGTTGCACCTGGGCATGCTGGTCGGTCGTGCCGCTCGCGGGGATGGGCGTCGTACCGGCGTGCACTTCGCGACCGTCACGGTCATGCGCCTTCCCGAGCGACTCGGCCCACAATTGGACGAACCAGTCTGATAGCCTCCGCAGTTTCGTGGAGTAGGGCATGAGCACGTGCATGGCGTAGCCCCGCCGCGCCGTCATCACGTCGACCGCGGCGCTACGCAGCGTGACGCTGTCCTCGAGCGGGGCATCGAGATCGGCATCGATGCGCGCGGCACCCTCGAGAAGGGCGCGGACGTCGATGCCGGCGAGGGCGACGGGCAGCAGCCCGACGGGCGACAAGACGCTGAAGCGTCCTCCGACCGACGGTGGGACCGAGAAGGTGCGGAGTTGGTTCGCCTCTGCGTAGGGACGTAGCACGCCTTGCTGCGGATCGGTGGTGGCGACCACGTGATCGCGCGTTGCGTCGCCCAGCGCGTCGCGAAGCCACGCTTCGACGATGAGGAATGCGGCCATCGTCTCGGCGGTGGTTCCACTCTTGCTGATGACGTTGACGAGGGTGCGACGCGGGTCGAGGTCCTCAAGGAGTTCATGGAGGGCATCCCCGTCGACGTTGTCGACGACGTGAATGCGAAGCCCGTTCTGCCGGGCACCGCCGCGCGAGGGTCCGGCATGCCCGAGCGCTTGCACGACGGCGAGGGTGCCGAGCGCCGATCCTCCAATGCCGAGGACGATCAGGTCATCGAACCGATCGCTGGCCGCTTGGCTGAAGGTCGTAATCTCGTCGACGAGCGTCCCTTGGTTCGCGGGGAGGTCGATCCAACCGACCATCGCGTCATCCGTGCCCCGCCGGGCGCGTAGATCCTGGACGGCTTGCCTGAGGAAGGGCTCCTCGGCAGCAAGTTCCCGTTCGAGCGCGAAGCCTGCATCGGGACCGATGCGGTTCGCGTGCAGGTTGGTGAGGTCGAGACGCAGCATGGTGTCATGCTACCCCCGGTGCCGCCGGGGACGCGTCAATGCTGCTGGGAGGCTTCCTTGATGGCGTGCGTCGAGAATCCAAACTGGGGGGTGGAGGTCGCCTCGGCCCCAAACAGAATCGTTTCGGTGAGTTCGTGCAGCGTGGTGCCCCCGAGGACCACGTCCATGCCGAGTTCACGACGCAAATCGTCGAGACTGCGATCGTCGAGCATCAGTTCCGTCCCGTACTTCACGACGTTGGGGCTGAGCATCAGCACGTCCGCCTCCCCGGGCTTCACGCCGAGCAGGACGTCCCGACCGGCGAGGAGGCCGGCGACCGAGGTCACGTGACCGAAGGTGCGGTTCTCGAGGGCGCGGACTTCGAGCTGAAGGTCTTCGACGCTGGCTAGGGGAGCGAGAGCGCGTTCGAGAATGGGTCCGAAGAGCGTGCCCGTGGCGATGAGGACGCGGCGGGGTTGCTCGATTCGCGGAGGAAGGGTCGGCATCCCACCGTCGAGAAAATCGCGGGTCATGCCCACGCCATTCTCGAGCATGGCGAACCCTTCGTACGCCTCGGTCGGTGGGAGGGCAAGACCGGCGTTGATGTAGAACTCGTCGGAGAGGAACACGAAGCGTGTCCCCCGCTCGCTGAGCATGCGGCGTTGGACCGCCTCGACGCGGCGGATGACTTCCCTCGACTCCTCGGCGGTGTACGTGCGGAGGTCGGGGAGGTTCGTTCGGTGGTCGGTGAGACCGACCGGAACGACGGCGACGGCTTGCACGTTCGGTCGCTCGGCGAGGTAGGCGAGGGTCTCCTCCATCTCGTCGCCATCGTTGCGTCCGGGGAGGAGCACCATTTGCGTGTACAGGTCGATGGGTTCGAGCCGCTCAATCATGTCGCGAATGCGGGTCGCGGCGGGGTCCTTCACCTTGAGTCGCCACCACTTCATCATGTCGCTGCGCAGGTCCTCGTTGGCGGTGTGGACCGAGACGTACAAGGGACTGAGGTGCTCGTCGAGGATGCGGTTCACGTCCGCGTCGGTGAGGTTCGTGAGGGTGACGAAACTTCCGTAGAGGAAACTGGTGCGGAAGTCGTCGTCCATCATGTAGAGGCTCTTGCGGAACCCCTTGGGCATTTGGTGCACGTAGCAGAAGTCGCACTTGTTGGCGCAGGTGCGGATGCCGTCGAAGATGACGTCCTCGAACTCGAGGCCCGGGTCTTCCCAAGCAACCTCGAAGGTGAGGAGGCTCCCGTCGCTCCGCTCCGTGGTGACGGTGACTTCACCCAACATGAGTTCGCGGCGGTAGGCGAGCACGTCTGGAATTTCGCATTCGTTCACGCTGACGAGTCGGTCACCGGGCTTCACGCCGGCATGGTGTGCGGCGGAGCCTGCCGTGACGTCTCGAATCACCGCGCGGGGCGGTGGTGGTGGGGGGAGCGGCATGTTTACTGCGCCTCGTCGACCGCGCGGGCTTCGGTACTGCGGCGTGCTTCGGGAGGGACGACGAACCCGTGGATGGGTGGCGCAGCCTCGAAGGCCACGTGCATGCCCGTCTCGAACGTGCGTTCCTCGGCCTGACCCGTCTTGTCGATGGCGATCACGAGGGGAATGCCGGCGTCGACGACGACGACGTCTTCCCACGTGGCGGCGATGGTGCCGCGTCCCTCGAGGGCGCCTCGCGCGGGTACGTGGACGTGCGGGGTGGCATCCTCCGAGGTGGCGAGCGTGGCGGTCGGGTTGATGATGATGCGTGCAGGACCCGGGTCGGAACCGTAGGGGTTCGTGCGCTCGAGGAGTTGCACGATGACGGGACCCACCTCGGCTTCGAGGAGGGGACTGCCTTCGGGACGCGCGAAGAGCACGGCTTCGGCGGCGTGTGCACGCCACCGTTTCATGAATGCGTCGGGTCCGTCCTCGATCATCGCGCAGAGCATACCTTGGAGCGTGATACGCTAGGGGGCGTGAAGAACGTGCGATCGCGTCACGCCGCTCCGTCCCTCCGTTCCGCTACGGCTGAACGGAGTTTCTTTTGGCCTGCGACGCGCATCGTTCAAGGCGACTTCTGGAGGCCGACATGTTGAATCGTTTGAATGAGGTGCAGCAACGCGACGTTGCGCTTGACGCGCTGGATGCCGAGCGCGCGGACGTCCCGGCGGAACTCGTGGAGATCCGTGCGCAACGTGCAGCGCTCGAGGAACGCATCGCGGGCTTGCAGGGTGAGCGTGATGCGCTTCGCGCGACGGTGCGCAGTGCCGACGTGGAGCTTCAAGGTTTGCGTGAGCGGACGAAGGAAGCATCCGAATCGGCGTTGCGGGCCGACACGGCGAAGGAAGCGGCTCAATTCCAGAATCAGGAGTTGCAGTTCGCGACGCGCGCGCAGGAACTCGAGGAGGACACGCTTCCCGCCATGGAGGAACTCGAGCAACTCGAGACCCTGCTTTCGGGACTCGAGGAGGAGCTTGGCGGTGTCGTGCCGCGTCATGAGGAGCTCGAGGAGGCGGAGCGCGTACGCCTGGCGGAGATCGATGCGCGCGAGGGGACGCTACGTCAGGAGCGCGACGCCGTCGCCGCGGACGTGACGCCTGCCCTGCTAAAGCAGTACGACCAGGTGCGCCGCGCGCGGCGCGGTGTGGGTCTCGTGGAACTCGTAGGGGGTCGTCGTTGTGGTGGCTGCAACATGCAGCTGCCCATTCACGTCGTGCAAAAGGCGAAGAAGGGCGGCGCGGTGGTGCGTTGCCCGTCTTGCGGACGCATCCTCTGGAATCGCGAGGGGGACGCCTGAGGGCGCAGGCGGACGTTAGTTCAGCTCGCCCAGCGGGTCGAGGGCCGTGCCGTTGCGGCGGATTTCGAAGTGAATATGCGGACCGGTGGACAGGCCGGTCGACCCGACCCGGCCGATGATTTCGTTTTGGCTGACGTACTCACCGACCGAAACGAGGATTTGGCTTTGGTGGGCGTACCAGGTTTCGTCGCCACCGGCATGCCGGACGCGCACGAGGTAGCCGTAACTGCCTGACCAGCCAGCGAAACTGACGGTGCCGCTGCGGGACGCGACGATGGGCGTGCCCGTAGGCGCGGCCACGTCGATTCCACGGTGGAAGTTGGACGTGCCCATGCCGAGATTCCGGCGACCGTAGTAACTGGTGATGCGACCATGGACGGGCCAGACGTAGCGGTTCTCCATTTCGCGGACACGTGCGAGACGCTCGAGCGCCGTGGTGGGTTCCACACCGGGAAGCCAGACGAGCATCCCGGGCTGCAAGTCGCCGGGCGAGTGAATGCGGTTGGCGCGGAGCACCTCCACCGGGTCAGCTTGATGCTCGGCGAGCAACGCGCGAAGATCAAGGTCGTACGACCAGGTGACGAGCAATCCTGGCCCGGGTGGAATCAGGAGTTCGACCCCGACGGGGAGGCGGTCGAGACTGCTCAAGTCCGGGTTGGCGCCGACGAGGTCATCGAGGGCGATGCCGTACCGCTCGGTCACGCCACTGATGGTCTCCCCTGCAGCGAGGACGTGCCGCCCGAAACCGGGTGGCGGTTCGGGTGCCGGGTCGGCTCGACCCCCGGTCGCTTCACCGAGAGGGATCCGGATCGTGTCTCCGGGGTGCACGAGCGCGCTGGTCGTTTGGTTCGCTTGAAGCAGCGCATCGACGGGAAGGCCGTAGAGCGAGGCAATGCCGCCGAGCGTATCTCCGGGTTGCACGGTGCGAAGTGCATACCCTTCGGCATGCACGTGTCCTGCGATGAGGGCCGCGAGGGCAAGCGTGGACAAGGCGACGTGTCGGAGCGGCACGTTGCAAGCGTAACGCGAACGGCTGAGCGGTACGTGAGAACGCCCCGCCTCGTGGCGGTTCCAGCGTCGCGTGTCGATGCGAGCTGCCGGCGGGTGAACGGCGTCAGGCTTCCACGATCGTGGCTTCACACCCCGCTACGGTGACCCGTTCGGTCACCTTTTCGTGCAACACGGCGAGCGCAATCCAGCCGAGCGTGGCGTGGTGGGCGACGCCCCCCAACCGGCCGACGTTGCGCCCCTCCACGTCAATGTCGAGGCCTGGAACGATCGATGCATCGACGCCCTCCTCGAACTTCAGTCGAACGAGGCGTCGCTTCACCGTGGCTCTCGCCTCGAGGCGCGCCATGATCTCCTGCCCGACGTAGCAACCCTTCGTGGTGCTCAGCAGGTTCGCCAGGTTGGCCTCTTGCGGGAGCACGCCGTGGCCCGCCTCACGACCCGCACGCGCGACGCCCGCTTCGATGCGGGAGGCTTCGAGCAGGTCTTCCCCGCCCTGATCCACCCAAGGCACCGTCGCCGCGGTCAACGCCTCCCGTAGGGCATGCGCGTGCTTTGCGAGCACGAACACGTCCACGCCGCCTGGCAGGCTCCGCCTGGAAGGGGTCATGAGAATCGCTGCGCCCTCGAACGGGGTCGTGGTGTACGTCGCGTCGTGCAGCTGCACGCCGAACGTGGCTTGCACGACGTCGCGCGCTTGCGGGCCTTGCAGCGTGACGGTGCGCAGCACGTCCCGGTGATCGCTGAGGGTCACGTCATCGAAGATGCGTTGTCGTTCGAGCATCGCCAGCACGTCTCCGGCGGCTCCGTCCTCCACGGCGAGGTGGAGGTCGTCGGGACGTCGATGCACGGTGAGTTGGTAGCGCGCATGCCCCTTGATGTCGAGGATCACGCTGCCAGCAAAGCCGCCCTCTGGAATCGCGCGAACGTCCTGCGCCACGATGCCGTGCAGGAAGGGAATCCGGTCGGGTCCCGTGAGGCGAATCGAGCCGACGGCAGGGAGGGGCGCAGCCAGCACCGATTCGTGCAGCGCCGTCCACGCCTCGAGGGTGGGTGCCTCGTCACTCATCGCGGTGAGGCTACCGCGATGGTGAAGGGCGCACGCCGTCGTGCTTTACGGAAGGTCGATCATGGTGAAGCCGAAGGCGTTGACGACCTCGACGCCTTCGGCACTCACGTAGCGGCGGGGTGCGTTCGCGCCGTTCAGGTGCACGTGACCGTGCACGTGCAGACGGGGGCGCCACCAACGGTGCATGCGATTGAAGGCCGCCACACCGCGGTGGGGTCGGTCTTCCCCTTCGTGGGGACCCTGCGGCGCTGCATGCGTGAGGAGCACGTCGAGCCTCCGGCCCCGCGCTCGCTGCAGGGCGAGACGGGGCGCAAGTTCGAGTGCGAACCGCTCCATCGTCGCCCCTTCGTACTGGTGTTCGCCGGGTCGGTACCGCAACGAGCCTTCAATCCCGGCGATCGTCACACCCGCCACCTCGACGACGCGCCGGTGCGCATTGATGCACCCCCCGGGCAGCCTCGGGGGCGCATCCTCCTCGCCCCGCAGGTAACCGTTGGCGTGATTCCCGAGGACGTACACGGGAGGCACGGTGAGTTTCGTGGCGAGGAACTCGAGCAGGTACCCGGGGATGTCGCCCGCCGAGACGACCAGGTCGATGGGACCAAGGTTCTCCGGGAAGTTCTGGGAGTACACGAATGGCGAGACCTCATCGGAAATCGCCAGGATACGCGTCATGCCGCGGACGTTGCAGCCGCCTGCTCCGCTTGCCACTCCAACCCGAGCCAGATCATGTCCTCGATGTCCCCATCGAGCACGGCATCCGGGTCGTGCCGCATGCCACCCGTCCGGTGGTCCTTGACGTACTGCTTGTCGAGCACGTAACTCCGGATTTGGGATCCCCACTCGATGGCCTTTTGCTCACCGCGTGCCGCCATTTGCTCGTCGAGGCGCTTACGCTCCTCACGCTCGAACAGGCGACTGCGGAGCACGGTCATGGCCTTCTCACGGTTCTTGATTTGGGACTTGCCATCCTGGCACGTCACGACGATCTCGTCCGGCGTTCCCCCGCGGTACACGACGCGGACGGCGGAGTCGGTCGTGTTGACCGATTGCCCACCCGGCCCCGAGGAACGGTAAACGTCGACGCGAATGTCGTTCGGGTCGATATCGAGCTCGATCTGATCGTCGATCTCGGGCATGACCTCGACCGACGCGAAGCTGGTGTGGCGACGGTTCTGCGCATCGAACGGGCTCACGCGAACGAGGCGATGCACGCCATTCTCGACGGACAACATGCCGAAGGCGCGTTCGCCACGCACGATCATCTGCGCATAGTCGATGCCCTGCGGCGCATCGGCATTCCCGACGGCGTCGAGAAGTTCGACGTTGAAGCCTGAGCGTTCGGCGTAGCGCCGGTACATGCGAAGCAGCATGCCGGCCCAATCCGACGATTCCGTTCCGCCCGCCCCCGGCTTGATCGTCACGATGGCAGGTCGATCACTGTGCTCGCCGCGGAACAACGTCTCGCGGTACAGGACGTCGAGTTCGCGCGCGACGCGCTCGCGTTCCTCCTCGAGTTCGTCCGCATCGTCGGCGCCCGCGAGCTCGGCGAGTTCGCCAAGGCCTTCGACGTCTCCCTCGATGCGTTCGAAATCGTCGATGACGCGCCGCAGGCGTGCAGCTTCCTGCGTGACCGTGCGTGCACGGTTCGCGTCGTTCCACAGGTTGGGGTCGTTGAGTTGCGGGTCGAGCTCGGCTAGCCGCGCTTGCTTGCCAGCGAGGTCAAAGATACCCCCGGAGGTGCAGGAGTCGTTCCTTCAGTTCTTCCATGTTGGACACCCTTTCTTCGCGCGGGATGCGCAAATGAAACGCGTGACCGGAGCCACGCCATACGGTGGTATCGTACCCCGAACATGCAGCGGTTCTCGACGGCCTCACGACGTGGAATCGAACGCCGGATGGGCGTTCGTGTCGCACCGTCGCGCAAGGCGAGCACGTGACGGTGTTCGATCGCTTCGGCTTCATCGACGCGATCGACGTGGCCGTCCTCGCCGTCCTCCTCTATCAAGCCTACGTGCTCCTCGTCGGGTCGCGCGCCTGGAACGTGCTTCGTGGCCTCGTGGCTTTGGGGCTGTTGTGGCTCGTGGCCAGCTCGATTGGACTCGAAGGAACGAAGTGGGTGTTCGATCGTGTGGCCCCCGTCGGCATCCTCGCGCTGGTCGTCGTGTTCCAACCTGAATTGCGTGCCGCCCTCGAGCGTGTAGGGCGAGGCCGGTCAAAACGCAGCGTGCGGGGTGACCCGGTGAAGGAAATCATGGCGGCCGTGCGCAACCTCACGGCCCGACGGGTGGGCGCCCTCATCGTCATCGAGCGAAGCACGCCGCTCGGCGAGTACGGGCAGCATGGCCTCGAACTCGATACGCCGGTGCGCGCAGAACTCATCGAGACGCTGTTCGACTCGGGCGGTCCACTGCACGATGGTGCGGTCATCGTTCGCGGGAACGACGTGGTGTACGCCGGCGCCATCCTGCCCTTGTCGCAAAGCCAGGGGGCGTTGACCGCCAACCTGGGCACGCGACATCGTGCAGGTCTGGGCCTGGCGGAACTCAGTGACGCCCTGATCGTGATCTTGAGTGAGGAGCGCGGAACGGTCTCGCTTGCGCGTGATGGCACGATTACGACGGACGTGGCCCCCTCCGACGTGGTGAAGGCGCTGCGCGATACCTATGGCGAGGCGAAGGCATGACCTCGCGTCGAGCCTGGCGCCTGGCCTGGTTGCGCCTGCGCAGCGATTGGCCTGCGAAGGTGGCGGCCGTGCTCGCTGCCCTGGTGTTGTGGTGGGTGGCCTCGAACACGACCGGTTTGACGGCGCAACGCAGCCTTCTCGTCGACCTCGAGGTCGTGGGCATGGACGTCGACGAGGTCGCTGTGGGCGTCCCCTTGCGCGTGGAGGTCGTCGTGACGGGGCCGAGCGAACGCATGTCGCGCCTTTCCGCCGATGACGTGGATGCCACGCTGGACGTGACCGACGTCGATGGTGCGTTCGAACGCGCCATCGAGGCGCGGGTGCCCCAAACGCTGCGCGTGGTGGGGGTCGTGCCTGCAGAAGTGATTGGACGCATCGAGGCGGTGCGCGGTGCAGAGTTTCCCGTCGATGCCACGCTACGCGGCCAGCCGGTGGGTCTTCAGGTGGACGTTCGAAGCGTCGAACCCAGCATCGCCGTGGTGGAAGCCCGCGACCCGATCCTTGCCGAGGTGGCAAGCGTGATGGCGGTGGTCGATGGCGCGACGCTCGGCGAAGAAGGTGAGGTGGCCGTCGGCGTGGAGCGCGTTGCCCCCCTCGTCGCGGTCGACGCGGACGGTCGCCCGGTGACCGAGGTACGCGTTGTGCCGAGCGAAAGTCGCGTGACGTTCGACGTGGAACCGCTTCGAGCCGCCCGAACGCTCGACGTACGCCTCGCCTCCCCGCCCACCGGCGTGGTGGTGGGCCGCCTCGAACCGACGCGCGTCACACTCCTTGGCTCCCCTGAGGACCTCGATGCGATTGACGTCGTGACCGCCTCGGTACCCGAAGAAACGCGCCTCCTGCCGCCCGGCGAGTACGCTGTCGCGTTGGACGTTGCGGTGCCACCCGGCATCGCCGTGGTGGAACCGGTGAACGCCACCGTCACGGTGAACGGGGCCACCGACACGCCATGACGCCAACGAGCAGGGAGGTGTGACGTGATTCTGCCCATTCGACTTTATGGGGACCCCGTACTCCGGCGGTCGGCACGGGACGTGAAGACGTTCGACGACGACCTCCGCAACTTAGCGAGCGACATGATCGAAACGATGCACGATGCCAACGGCGTTGGGTTGGCCGCACCCCAGGTGGGTCTCCCGCTCCGCTTGTTCGTTGCACTCGAGCTTGGACCGGTGGAAGAGACCGACGGCGAAGAGGACGAATCTACGGACGAACGGCCCGTGCTCGCGACGCACGTCATGGTGAACCCACGCATCACCTCGCGCGAAGGAACGCAAGTCGCCCCGGACGGTTGCTTGAGCATCCCCGGGTTGTGGGTGGACGACATGGTGCGCGACGCATCGGTCCGCGTGGCGTACCAGGATCTCGATGGGGCACCCCACGAACTGGAGGCCCAGGGTCACTTCGCGCACGTCATTCAGCACGAACTCGATCACCTCGACGGCGTGTTGTTCTTCGACCGGCTCCCTGAACAAGCTCGACGCGACTTCCTCGAGACGCACAGGAGCGAACTGGCGGACATGCAACGCCGCGCGAAAGCCATGATCAAGGAGCGCAAAGCGACCCCCGTCGCTTGAGGGGTCATGCGCGTCGCCTTCTTTGGATCCCCCGCGTATGCGGTGCCAACGCTCGACCGCCTGGTCGAGGAGCACGACGTTCGACTGGTCGTGGCGCAACCGGACGCGCCTGCCGGTCGCGGCATGACGAAACGCAGGCCTGCCGTGGCGCTCCGCGCGGACGCGCTGGACCTGCCCCTGCAACAACCCGACCGCCTCCGCAAGAACACGGCGTTCGCAGCCACGCTCGAGGCGATGGCGCTCGACGTCGCCATCACCGTCGCCTATGGCAAGATCTTGCCCTCCTCGCTCCTCGCCATCCCGCGTCATGGGTTCTTGAATGCCCACGCGTCCCTCCTCCCGAAACTTCGGGGGGCGGCACCCATTCAGTGGGCGTTGATGCGTGGCGAGGAACGCACCGGGGTGACGATCATGCAAACCGAAGCCGGTCTCGATACGGGACCCATTCGCCTGGTGCATGAAGAACCCATCCACCCGGACGACACGGCCGCCAGCCTCTCGGATCGACTGTCCCGCGCATCCGCGGACGCCGTGTCGGAGGCGTTGCGCCTACTGGAACGGGGTGCGTTGCCCTCCGAGCCGCAAGTGGAGGCCGAAGCCACCCTCGCGCCGATGCTGACCAAGGCGGACGGGAACGTGACCTGGACGGATTCCGCGCGCGCGATCTACGACCGTTGGCGTGGCGTGCTTTCTTGGCCCGGCAGCCGCTTCCGTCATGGCGACCAAGCCATTCGCGTCGATGCACTGCGCATCGAAACCCGCGATACGGACTCCGGCGCCACTCCCGGAACCGTCCTACGCGTCGACGACGCGTTGGAGGTCGCCACGGGCCAGGGCACCGTCACGTTGCTCGAGGTGACGCCGCCAGGGAAGCGAACGATGCCTGCAGGTGCCTGGGCGCGCGGTGCGCACCTGAACGTGGAGGACCGCCTTGCGTAGCGTTGCGATCGTTGGACGCCCGAACGTGGGCAAATCGAGTCTCTTCAACCGGCTCGTGGGCCGGCGGGAAGCCATCGTCGCCGATCAGGCGGGCGTGACGCGCGACGTCAAGGAAGGCGTCGTCACCTGCGACGACGGAACCCGCTTCGCGCTGCTCGATACGGGCGGCCTTTGGTCGGGCGACCGTTGGGAAGCATCTATCCGCGGCGCCGTGGAGATTGCGCTTCGCGGTGTGGACTTGGTGCTGTTCTGCATCGATGGGCGCGAGGGCCTGTCCCCCGCCGATTTCGAGGTGGCGGACTGGCTACGACGTCAGGACGCGGACGTGATGCTCATCGCCACGAAACTCGATGACGTGCGCCACGAGGAGGCGCCCGACCTGATGGAGGCGTACGGCCTCGGCTTTGGTGAACCGTTCCCCACGAGTGCCGTGCAAGGCCGCGGCACCTTCGAGCTCGAGGAGGCCATCCTCGCGCGCTTGGAGCGCGACGATGAGGACGTGCAGGAGGACGCCATTACCGTCGCCATCGTGGGTCGCCCCAACGCCGGGAAGTCCTCGCTGGTCAATGCGCTGCTGGGGGGTGAACGCGTCATCGTGAGTGACGTGGCGGGCACCACGCGAGATTCGATCGACGTGACGTTCACCTTCGCGGGTCGACCGTTCGTCCTCGTCGATACGGCCGGCATTCGACGGAAACCGGAGCGTGACGTGGCGTACTACGCGCGGCTGCGGAGTGAAATGGCGATGCGGCGTGCGGATGTCGCCATTCTCGTCGTGGACCCCTTCGAACTCGGAGACCACGAGATGCGGATCGCATCGCTCGCACTCGAGGCGGGCCGCCCGGTCGTCCTCGCCATCAACAAGTGGGACTTGGTGCAAGACGAGCAACTCGCCGAGTTCCGCGCCAAGATCGACCTTGAACTATCGCACCTCGATTTCGCGCCTCGCGTGTACGTCAGCGCCATGACCGAGTTCGGGCTGCATGAGCTTCTCGCGACCGTCGTCCGCGTGCACGATACGTCCCAGATGCGCATCTCGACGGGCGCCTTGAACGGGTGGATCGACGTCTGGACGCAGCGCCAGGCACCCCCGAACTTCAAGGGGCGTCCCCTCAAGCTCCTGTACGCCACCCAAGCGGACGTGGCGCCCCCCACCTTCGTGTTCAGCGTGAATAGCGAAACGTTCGTCACGCGCGCCTACGAGCAGTACCTGCGGAACAGAATTCGCGAGGATCTCGGCTTTGCGGAGGTGCCCTTCCGCCTGATCTTCAAGGCGCGGAGCGGCGATGGCAAACGCGTCCGCCTCTAACGCGGGTTCGGTGGCGTTTCGACGTGGAGGGTGACGCGGACGTTGCCGCGCTTCGTGAGTCCATGCGTTTGTACCAGCGTGGCTCGCCCCAACCCCTCGGCCAACAATTCCGATCCCTCATCCAGCGTGGCCGCCTTACCGACGGTCGAGCCATCGATGCGAACGTGACCCGCGCGAATGCCCTTGGCGAACCAGGTGCGCGATGCGCCAAAGGCGGCGGCACCGATCACGTCGGCGCGCAGCGATGCGACGACGCGATCGAACGTGCGTTCTCTCCCCTGGGGCAACGCACCGAGCGGCCAGCGCTGCAACGGCCGTTCCTGCCCATCCACCGCAAGGTGCGTGGGTAGGCCATCCGCGTCGGACGAGCGGATGATGCAGGCGGGCCCCTCCTCCGCGTTCAGGCAATCGCCGAGCGCGCCAAGGTCCACACCCAGCTCGAGCAGTCGAGCGCGAAGGTCCTCCGGTTCGATGGGCACCGAGACTCCGACGGCGACGAGTGTGACGTCCGCATCGGGCACGCCGTCCGGGCGGACGGTAATGACGCGGCGATGCGCACCGGCCACGCCTCCCTGCCCGTGGCAGGCAACGCCAAGCGAACGTAAGGCATGCCGGAGTGCGCTGGCGCGTTCCTCGGCAAGGAATGGACTGGTGCGCACGCGACCGCCTTCCGCCGCCATCCTGAGTTCATCGAGGAGGGGGTCCCGTGTCGGGTTCATGGGTCGAAGCGACGCGCATCCAGGACGCGAACCCCAGCAGCTTCGAGGCGCTCGGCATAACCCTCGGACCCTTCGCCTTGAATGCGGAGGACGAGCCTGCGTGTCGCGCCGGGGGTCACGGCGGACGTCACGACGGCCGTGATGTTTCCAGGGGCCGCTTGCTGCGCAAGGCTGGCGAGGACGCCCGGCTCGTCCGGCACTTCGACCGTAAGGCGAATGCCCCCTTCCGCCGCTCCATGCACGTCGATGAAGGCGCGCAGGACGTCCGTGATGGTGAGAATCCCGACGAGCTCATCGTTCTCCACGACGGGGAGCCCGGAGACGCGGTGTCGTTCGAGGAGCACGGCCGCGTCCTCGATGGGCGCCTCCCGCTCAACGGTCACGGGACCTGGCGTCATGACGTCCCCAACGGTGAGCGTCGCAAGCAGGTAATTCAGGTCGTACAGGGAAATCGCGGTGGTTGCTCGCGGCGTGGCCGCGTTCAGGTCGCCTGCGGTGACGATGCCGGTGAGCGCACCGGACCGGTCCACGACCGGCATGCGGCGCACGTGAGCGGTCGATAGCCGCTCAAGTGCTTGCAGGACGTGCACGTCGGGTGCCACGGTCGTCGGATCGGGCGTCATGGCGTCGGCAACGAGCATCGGGTGATGCTAGCACCACCAGCGACGTGAAGCACACGCCGAAAGGCCATGCGATGATGGCGCCATGCGTAGCTTGACGATCCTCGGGTCGACCGGTTCGATTGGAACGCAGACGATCGACGTGGCGAAGACCCTTGCGTGGCGCGTCGACACGCTCGTCGCAGGCCGTAACGCCGCGCTCCTCGTCGAGCAGGCACACGAACTGAAACCGCGTCTCGTGGTTTGCGACGAGGCGATCGTCGATCAGGTTCGCGATGCCGTCCCTCCGTCCACCCGCGTTGCGGCGGGTCGTGAAGCCGTGCTCGAAGCAGCCGTCCATCCCGTCGACACGGTCGTTGCCGCAATCCCCGGCATGGCGGGCGTCGCTCCCGTATTGGCAGCGGTGGAGGCAGGACGCCACGTCGCGCTCGCCACGAAGGAGGCCATGGTCGTGGCGGGTGACCTGGTCTGGGCGGCCGCCCGCGCAAGTGGAGCGACCCTCACGCCGGTCGATAGTGAGCATGCTGGCGTTGCGCAACTGCTCGTGGGTGAGGCGATGGCGTCGGTCGAGAGCATCGTGCTGACCGCCTCGGGGGGACCGTTCCGCGAAGGCCCCGAGGACCTCTCCAGCGTGACGCGGGAGCAAGCGCTTGCGCACCCGACCTGGGCCATGGGGCCACGCGTCACGATCGATTCCGCCACCCTGTTCAACAAGGGTCTCGAAGTCATCGAGGCGCACGCTCTGTTCGGTCTTCCCTTCGACGCGATCGAGGTCGTCGTTCACCCTCAATCCCTGGTGCACGCTTTCGTGCGCTACCGCGATGGAAGCCTCAAGGCGCAGGTTGGACCCCACGACATGCGGCTCGCCATCCTGTGGGGCATCGAAGGAACGAACCGCCCCGAGCTTCCCTACCCACGGCTACCCCTCGATGGGGTTTGGCAATTCGAACCGCCTGACCTGAAGCGGTTCCCTGCCCTCGCCCTCGCGTACGACGCCGGACGCGCTGGAGGGACCGCGCCCGCGGTGTTGAACGCGGCCGATGAGGTCGCCGTTGGCGCTTTCCTGGCCGGCCGTCTCCCCTTTCCCGGGATTGCCGAGGCGTTACGGGTGGCGCTCGAGCGTGTTCCCAGCATGCCCGCCAGCTGGGACGCCATCGTGGAGACGGACCGCCGCGCACGCGAGGAGACGGAGCACTGGATTACCCGTCAAGTTTCATGACGGTGAACCTGACGACGATGCGGTTCCGTCGTCCTTGCCATACTGACGGCATGGAGTTTTCGTCGTGACCACAGGCCTCGTGTTCCTCGCCATTCTTCTTTCCGCCGTCTTGGTGCACGAGCTTGCCCACTTTGGTGCGGCGCGGAGCATTGGCGTTCCCGTCCGCGCCTTCAGCGTGGGGTTCGGGCCCATCCTGTTCAAACGCGTGTGGGCGGGAACCGAGTGGCGGGTGTCCCTGATTCCTCTGGGGGGCTACGTCGATCTTCCCGGGTTGTCCTCGCGTGTGGATGACGACGGCGTGATGCACCCTGCCGAGGGAGGCATGGCCGAGAAGCGCTTCGGGGGGAAAGCCTGGGTGCTTCTCGCAGGCGTCCTCGCGAACTTCATCCTCGGTACGTTGCTGTTGACCACCGCCGTGGTGATGGAACCCGGCTTCCGTGCGCTCACCACGGGTGAAACGCCCGACGTTTCGGGCACGCAAATCGTGGCCGTGAGCGAAGGATCCCTGGCTGCCGAGGTTGGCCTGCAGGCGGGCGACGTCGTGTTGCGCGTCGCAGGGGTCGAGGAACCGATTCCCGAGCAGGTCGTGGAAGCCATTCGGGGTGCCGAGGGAACGTTGGTTCTCGTGGTGGACCGTGGGGGTACAGAGCTGCCGATCGACGTACCGTGGCCCCCCGCCGACCTTGCCGACGGCGAGGTGCCCGTGCTGGGCGTCCAACTCACCCCTCTCGAGGTCGCCTCGGTCCCGCCGCTGACCGCGCTGGTGGAGTCCACGCGCTTCGCCGTTCTCGCCGTACCGGAGATGGTGTCCGGCTTCGTGCGTGGCTTCGCGTCCGCGTTGACGGGTCAACGTAACGAAGAGGTCGCTGGACCGGTCGGCATCGTGGGACTCGTCAACGATGCAACGCAGGTCGGCGTCGCCTCGGTTCTCGTTCTCGCCGCGATCATCAACTTCTCGCTCGCCGTGTTCAACCTCCTGCCCATCCCGGGTCTCGATGGGGGCCGCGTTCTGCTGGCTGGCGTCGTGGCGCTTCGAGGTCGACCGTTTCGACCGGGTCAGGAGGAAGCGTTCCACATGGCCGGCATCCTGGCCGTGCTCGCCCTGATCGTGTTGATCACCCTGCAGGAGGTGCAGGGCATCCTTTCATCGGGTTGATGACGTGAACCCCGAACCCTCGGTCGCCGTGGTGATTCCCGCGCATGAAGAGGCTCCGCGCGTGGGGCACGTCGTGGCCGCCGCCCTCGAGAGCGGCGTGGGTTCCGTGTGGGTGGTCGACGATGGGTCGCGTGACGCCACGGAAAAGGTGGCCCGCGCAGCTGGCGCGCACACGATTGCGTTACCGGAGAACCTCGGGAAGGGCGGCGCAATCGCCGAGGCCGTCCGTAGGATCGAAGCCGACCTGTTCCTCCTGCTCGATGCCGACCTCACCAGCCTGCAGGCAAGGCACGTCTCGGCGTTGCTGGCCCCCGTCCGCGAAGGCACGGCGGATACGACACGCGGCGTGTTCGAAGGGGCACGCTGGTCGACGACGATGGCGCAGCGACTGGCGCCGCAGTTGTCGGGTCAGCGCGTCGTTCCCAAGGATTGGCTTGCCGCCATGCCGGCACTCGCTACGTCACGCTTCGGGGTCGAGTGGCTCATCGAGCGTGAGATGCGTCGCCGTAACGCGAGGCGCGTGGACGTCACGCTCGACGGGGTGGGCCAGGTCATGAAGGAAGAGAAGCGGGGTGCGTGGCATGGCGCGTGGAGTCGCCTGCGGATGTACCGGGACGTGGTGCGCGCCATGATGCTTCGCGGCGGTTAGGGAAGCCCGAACCAGCGGTACCGCTGCATGGCCAACGTTTCGCGGAGCGCATACCCGAACCATGGGGGTGGCGTATCCGCCACGAGTTGGCTCGCCGTCATGCCGAGCCGGTCGGCAATCCAACCAGCGCGGTACGCGTGCAGGTCGTCGGTGACGATCACGACGTTTGGATCCTCGAGAAGCGCTTGCGCGTTCCTGAGGTTCTCGACGGTATTGCGCGACGTGGTTTCCGCACTGACGGCAGCCACAGGCACGCCTTGGCGCGCAAGCCAGGCGGCACCGCTCTCCCCTTCACTCGTGCGGTCGCCTTCCTGCCCACCCCCCGTGACGATGATGCGTTCGATGCAGCCTTCTGCATAGGCGCTTGCCGCGACGGCAAGACGCCGCTCGAAGGCTGGTGACGGGGTCCCGTCGTACTGCGCAGCGCCGAGGACGATGGCGACGCGGCCATCGCACGCATCGGCGGCGTCCTGTTGCGTGGTGACGCGCCACGCATCGAGCGCGAGCAACAGGAGCGCAACGATGGGCACGATGCTGAGCGCACGAAGCGTCCGGGTCGCGGCGCCCACCGCTCGAGGCTCGGAATGCGTCGTGCGGTTCAGGCGTCCTCCTCCAGTCGGGCGAGGACGGCGCGCGCGTGCGCCTCGAGCCCCTCGGCACGCGCCATCGTCACGGCGTGCGGCCCGATTCGGTTCACCCAACCGGGTTCGGCGTAGACGAGCGGAATGACCTTCTGAAAGTCGCGAAGGTTGATGAAACTGGCGAAGCGTGCGGTCGCATTCGTGGGCATGACGTGGCTCGGGCCCGCCACGTAATCACCGAGCGCTTCCATGCTGTGCGCGCCAAGGAAGATACCGCCCGCATTCCGGATTTCGGGAAGGAGGCGCCATGGGTCGTCCACGAGGAGGCACAGGTGCTCCGGAGCGTACGCGTTGGCCACCTCGAGCGCTTCGTGTTCGTCGTCCACCAGGATGGCGAGGCCCCGCTGGTTCATGGATGCCTCGGCGGCCGCGCGGGTGGGGAGGGTCTCCATAGCGCGCTGGGCTGCGTCGAGGATGGCGTGCAGGCGCGATTCGGACCAGGTCACCAGGACGGGTTGTGCGTCGAGGTGCTCCGCTTGCGCGAGCAGGTCACTCGCTGCGTGCGTGGGGTCCGCGTTCGGGCCAGCCACGACGAGCGTTTCGGTGGGACCGGGGAGTGACTCGATGCCGACCTCGCCGTACACGAGGCGCTTGGCGGCCACCACGTAACGGTTTCCCGGTCCGACGATCTTGTCGACCCGCGGAAGGGATTCGGTACCGAACGCCATGGCTGCAATGGCTTGCGCGCCACCCGCCTTGAGGACGTACTCGGCGTCCACGAGTTGAGCGGCGTAGAGGATTTCGGGCGGGAGGGAACCGTCCGGGCGGGGTGGACTGGCGATGGTGAGCCGCTCCACGCCGGCGACGCGTGCGGGGACGGCGGACATGAGCACCGTCGAGAAGAGCGGGGCCGTACCACCCGGCGCGTACACGCCCACGGACTCGATGGGGCGAATCAACTGGCCGAGAACCGCGCCTTCCTCCGTTGCGATGAATCCACCCTCTTGCTGCTTCTCGTAGTACGCACGAATCCTCGAGGCCGAGACATCCATCGCCTTCTTCAGCGAGGCGTCGACCTTCGTGACGGCCTCCTCGATTTCTTGGTTGCTGGCGAGGAGCGTGTCCAGGGTGACGCCATCGAAGCGTGTCGTGGCTTCGCGCACGGCAGCATCCCCGCGCATGCGCACGTCCTCGAGCGTTGCGCGAACTGCATCCTCGGCGGTGCGATCGTCCGTCGCTTCACCCCGTGCTCGAAGGACGGCATGCGCTTCGGTGAGGCCGTGAACGATCCGCATGGGGGGATTGTATCCCCATGCCAGCGGTACGATGCAGCGTGACGAAATCCGCTCGAGACCCCCTACGCGTGTGGTGGCGCGGAGGCGTGGCAGGTGACGCCTTCGCGGCGCTCGCGAATCCCGAAACGATCGTGGTCCACACCGATCCCGATGCCGTTCCCGTCGACGTGGGTCCCATCGACGTGCTCGTCGACGGGACGCCGAGCGACGAGGCGCTCGACGTGCCAGGTTTGAAGCACGTCATCGTTCCCTACGCCGGCATTCGGCCAACCCTCGTGGCGCAACTGAGGACACGCCCCCACCTGACGCTTCATAATTCGCATTTCAACGCCGCGTTCGTTGCGCAACACGCGCTCGCCCTACTGCTGAGCAGCGCGCAGCGCCTCACTCGCTATGACCGGGCGTTGCGCGAGGGGAACTGGCTGGGCGGCGAACGGCAGGCAGACGCGCGCGATCGATGGGATGCCCAGGAGTCCACGTTCCTTCCGGGCGCACGCGCGCTCCTCCTCGGGTACGGCGCGATTGCTCGAGCCTTGACGCCACTCCTTCAGGGAATCGGAATGGACGTGCAGGCCATCCGCCGGCAGCCTCGTGACGACGATCCGATTCCCACGCGTTCGCTTGACCGCTTGCACGACGCGCTGGGGGAAGCGGACGCCATCATCGTGACGCTCCCTGCGACGCCGGACACCGAACGACTGCTCGATGCAGCCGCCTACGCGCACGTGAAGCGCGGCGCCCTCCTCGTGAACGTGGGGCGGGGCTCCGTGCTCGACGAGCAAGCGACGTGGGACGCGCTCAACGATGGAACGCTCGGCGGGTTGGGGCTCGACGTGTGGTGGAACTACCCGGAGGACCGGAAGCGTGCGGGGACGGTCCCCACGCTTCCGTCCAACCTGCCGTTTCACGAGCATCCCGACGTCATCTTGAGTCCCCACCGCGCCAACGCGACGCGCGGCTGGCGGGAGGCGTCTGCACGCGACGTGCTGGCGACGATTCTCGCACTTCGTGACGGTGTGGACCGAAACCGCGTCGACCTCGACGCTGGGTATTGAACGCACGAAACACGAAAAGGCCGTGAGGCGCTGAGCGCCTCACGGCTTGATCACACTTGATTTTTTGACTTAGGCTGCCTGGTTGCCCTTGGAAAGCTCGACGAGGTGCGCGAACGACTCGGGTTCCCGCACGGCAAGATCGGCGAGCACTTTGCGGTCAATCTCGACGCCGGCGGTACGCAGGCCCGCGAGGAACCGGTTGTAGGTGAGTCCGTGCTGACGCGACGCGGCGTTGATGCGCGAGATCCACAGGCGGCGCATGACCGTCTTCTTGTCGCGACGATCGCGATACTCGTAATCCGCGGCGTTCAGCAGCGTTTGTTGCGCAATGCGGAAGCTCTTTGAACGAAGACCCCAGTAGCCCTTGGCGGCCTTCAGAACCTTCTTGTGCTTGGCGCGACGAACCGTACCCGTCTTGGCGCGTGGCATGCAATCTCCCCCTTACTCGTAGGGCAAGAGCGCTTTCACGCGCTCCGCCTCGGGTTTTGCGAGGAGAAGATCGGTTCTGCCCTGCCGGATTCGCTTGCCTGACTTCTTGAAGTTCAGGTGTCGCTTTCCGGAACGCATCGCCTTGACCTTACCTCGCCCAGTGACTTTGACACGGGCTTTGGTGCCCTTATGGGTCTTGAGTTTCGGCATCGCTTTCCCTTTCCCTTGCTTGCGTCGTACGCCGTACGAGCTACGGACGGTACCACGAATTCTTCCTCAGGCGGAAGCCTCGGCGACGGCTTCGGTGTCACCCTCGGTTGGACCCGACGCAGGACCTGCATCGGCCTCGTCCCCCTTGGCTTTCGCCTCCTTGGGGTCGGAGATGGGCCGGACGGTCATGTTCATGTCCATGCCGGCAATCTGGGGTGGTTGATCGACCACGGCGAGATCGGACACGTCCTGCGAGACGCGTTGCAGCAGGTCCTTGCCCAACTCGGGGTGCGAACGTTCGCGGCCCCGGAACATGATGGTGACCTTCACCTTGTGTCCCGCGGTCAGGAAACGCCGTACGTGGTTCACCTTCGTCCGGTAGTCGTGATCACCGATCTTGACGCGGAACTTGATGGCCTTGAGTTCGTGCTGCCGGGAACGCTTCCGCGCTTCCTTGGCCTCTTGCTGCAACTCGTAGCGGTACTTGCCGTAATCCATGAGTCGCGCGACCGGGGGTTGCGCGCGCTCACCGACGAGCACGAGATCGAGATCCTCTTCGCGCGCACGCCGCATGGCGTCCCGCGTGTCGACGATCCCCACCTGGCTACCATCCGCTTCGATCAGGCGCACTTGCCGCACCCGAATCTGATCGTTCACCTTCAGGTCCTTCGTGATGGACTCCACCTCCAGAGCGCGCCCGAAGTCCTGCCTCGAGCACGGCGTTTCATCGTAGCAGACGGACGCCAACGCATCAACGCGAATTCCTCACGAACCCTCCCACGTGTAGGCGGTTGGTACATTCACGGTCATGGAACGTCCTCTGCGCCTCGGGTTCTCCCCTTGCCCAAACGACACGTTCATCTTCCATGCGCTCGTTCACGGTCTCGTCGCACCGGAGCTCGATTGGCACGTCACGCTCGATGACGTCGAGTCGCTCAACCAGGCCGCCGAGGAACGCACGCTCGACGCGACGAAGATCTCGTACCACGCGTATGGACGCGTCGCGCAGGATTGGTGGATGCTGCCTGCGGGTGGCGCGTTGGGCCATGGCGTGGGGCCCCTGATCGTCGCGCGGGACGCGGCTGCGTCCTTGGAGGGTCGGACGGTGGCGACGCCGGGAGGCCGCACCACCGCCAACCTCCTGCTCGACCTGTACGCCCCCCGCGACGTGACGCGCGTCGTCATGCGTTACGACGCGATCCTCGATGCGGTGGCGCGAGGCGACGTGGACGCCGGTTTGATCATTCACGAGTCCCGCTTCACCTATCAGGACCATGGCCTCGACATGCTGGTCGACCTGGGCGCGTGGTGGGAACGCGAAACGGGGGATCCCATACCGCTCGGCGGGATTGCCGTGCGACGCGATCTGCCCCGTGAACGCCTCGACGCCATCGCCCGCGCCGTGCGGTCCAGCGTTCGCTACGCCTTCGATCATCCCCATGCGAGCGACGCGTACGTCGCAGAACACGCGCAGGAGATGTCACCCGACGTTCGGAGGCGACACATCGACACGTACGTCAACGACTTCAGTCTCAACGTGGGTCCCGTGGGTCGCGCTGCCGTCGAACGGATGCTCGGCATGGCGGCCGAGCGGGGCACCATCCCGTCCCTCCCCGCGCATCTCTTCTGGCCTGGCGAGGGGTGAACCCGCTCGTCGACCTGCTGCTCGCCACGTACCGCGCCAATGCGCAACCGGCGACGTTCTTCGCTGGCGACCCCCACGCTTGGCGCCCTCGACCTGCACTCATTACGCTTCTCGCCGCGAACCTCCTCGCCAGCCTCGCCCTAGCGGTTCTCCTCGACCAGGCGGGAGCGCCGTCCCTCGCGGTGCCTTGGTGGCTCGTGCTTCCGGCCCTTCTCCTGCCCTACGTCGCGCTCCTCACCGCAATTGGCGCGCTGGTGAGCATGCGCACCCGAGGTTTCCAGCCTGCGCTCCTCGCCCTGCACGCCTGGTCGTGGACATCCTCCGCGCCCCTCGCCTTGCTGGCCCTACCCATCGGCTTTCTCGATGCGCGCCTTGCGCTCCTGGGGTTCGTCCTTGCCCTGCCGCTCGCGCATACGGTGCTCGTCACGTTCGCGCTGAGGTCGGTCGATGCCGCTGGGTGGCGCCGCGCCGTCACGCTGCACCTCCTCGCCGTGTTCGCCGTGCCCGCCCTCTTGACCGCGCTCCCCCTCGGCCTCCTGGCCGGACGAACGTAACCCCCGCGGCGGGCCTGAATGCACTATGCTGCTGGCATGACGCGACGGTTCATGAACGGTGAGGAAGTGCTGTACGACGGTCGACGCTACGTCATTACGAGTCAAACGGACGGCCCGAACGGGGTTCGTCTCGTCGCTGCGAGCGGGGAGCGGTACGGTCAGCAGCTCGGCATCGTGTACGCCGACGCGAGCGAGCTATCCCCCATCGAGAGTTACACGACCCCAAGGGCCGATACCGACATCACGAAGCGCTAAGCCACTTCACGAGCGATTCGCATCGAGCCAGGCGGCGACGCGATCCGCGACGCGCGCTCCGTCTCGTGCGGCACTGCCGTAGTCCATGGGCCCGTGCACCACGACGCCAGCCGCGAAGAGATTCTGCCAGCCTCGCACCTGCCCATCGTGCACGACGCCATGGGCGAACCGCGCGAACGAACCCCGCCACGTGGGGGCGTCTCCCCCACCCCCCTCGTGCCGCTCCGTCCGTAACGCCACCCCGAACCGCTCCAACGCCTCCGCCAATTCCGGGTAGGCCATCTCGCCCGGGCGCCCGGCAGCCTCCACCGCCATTCCCACCTCGAGACTCGCTTTCAGGAACGGCCCCACGCACAACAGGACGGCACGCGCTGTGCGTGGCACGCCCTCCCACGTTTCCACCGCCGTGACGAACCGTCCATCGGACCGCTCCTCGACGTGCAAATCATCGACGTTGGATTGCAGCAGGTGAACCTGCGGTGTTGCCTCCAGGGCGTACTTCGCGGCGGAGTGCACGTCCCACGATGCCACCGTCCCATCCGAATCCGGTCGCAACGACGGGGCGAGCGACCCTCCGAAGGTATCGGTGGGCATGGCCGCCACCACCCGCTCGGCACCGCACGAGAAGACGGTGTCGAGACTCGTCGTCACGAGGAGAACGTCATATCCGCGGCTCGCGAGGAGGCGCGCGGCTTCACAACCCGCAGCCCCCGCCCCGACGATGCAAACGTCACTCACGCGCTACTCTTGAATCGTGCCGAACGGCTGCATGGGCGTGTGCGCGCCCACGCGCTCGAGCACCACGTGACGCCCATCGGACGTCCGCTGGTACAGGATCATGCCCTGTCGGGCACCGAACGAGGCGGCCTCACCCTGGGAATCCACCATCACGCGAACGTGGATGGGCAACCCGCGCTGCAACTCGCCAATCTCGAAACGTTCGTGTTTGCCCGTCCGGTAGCCGAAGAACACCTCGGGCGGGTTGCCATCGTCGTAGATGCAGGTCAGGGACTGGGCGTCCCCCGACCGGTACAGCGCCGTCGCCTCCCACGTCACGGCGCGCGCTTCATCCTCACTCACGAACCGCACGGTCGGCACGTCGGTTCCGCCATGGAACGCTGCAGGGAAGCGCCTCGACTGCGCGTAGAAGCCGCGCTTGGACACGCGCACCTTCATCACCTCGTTGTCGAATCGACGCCCCTTCACCAGACTCTTCAAATGGTGAATCGCCAACCCGAAACGCTCGTCATGCCGCTCGACGAACCCTTCCCAATCGGGATCGGCGAGTGATGCATCAGTGTTGATTTCCAAACGGTCGTCCCACGACCGAATCAGCGGGTCCATCAACGATCACCTCCGGCGACGTCCGCCACGTGCAACGCCGCCACGCCGAACGTGAGGGGCGTCCACACGACGTCATCGAACCCTGCTTCCTTCATGCGCTCGGCAAGCACGGCAGGTTCGGGGAACGCGAACGTGCTCGCCGGTAGGTACGCATACGCGGCTCCGTGGCCCGACACGAGTCGACCAATCCACGGCACGACGCGCGTGAAGTACCAACGGAACACGCTGCCGAACAGCCCCTTGGGGGGCGGGGGAAATTCGAGTACGACGAGCCGACCTCCAGGGGCAAGGACACGACGAAACTCCTTCAAGCCCGCCATCACGTCCGCGAAGTTGCGCAGACCGAACGCGATGGTGATCACGTCGAACGAACCATCGGG
>CAJXWR010000024.1 GCA_913062675.1 uncultured Trueperaceae bacterium | reverse complement strand
CGCAACCGCTCGGTTTGCCCCCGCGGGCGTCGCGCGCGGCGCTGCTCGTGCGGGAGGGCGTCACGATTGCTCACGTCTTGCGTCATGCATCCTCCTCGGCTGGTACCTCGCGTCCCAAGGGGAGTTGAGGCATGCGGGCTGCGTCACGAAGGGCGGCATGCACCTCCGCCTCGAGATCGCGAACCGGCACGCCAGCATATCCATCGGGAACCACCGCAAGGTGCCGAAGCGCCTTCGCGTAGTTGCGGCGGCCTCCCCGCGGGTTCCCACCACCGCGAGCCTTGAACAGCGCGGCTGCGAGAAGGATGACCCCTGCCAGGAATTGGCGTTCGGTTCCGCTCGCTGCCAACCAGGCGGGTTCGAGCACTTCGTGACATTCCCAGTACTCGCCCGTGTTGAACAGCTGGCAGGCCTCGTCCCATGTCGCGGTATCGGTCATCCCCGCGAGCATAGCCAGAACGCCGCGCGCGGTACCATGCCCGCGTGACGCAATCTCAACCCCGAATCGTGGTGGGCGTGAGTGGTGGCAGCGGCATCGCGTATGCCTTCGATCTGCTCGAAGCCCTGCAACCCGCAGCCGTCGAGACGCACGTCGTGGTCACTGCAGGCGCCAAGCAGGTGCTGCCCAGCGAGACCGACGCGACGCTGCACGACCTGACGGCCCTCGCGGACGTGGTGCATGACGATCGTGACCTGGGCGCCTCCATCGCCTCGGGATCGTTCCGGGCGCAGGGCATGGTCATCGTGCCGACGAGCGCCGGCACGCTCGCGAAAGTGGCGACGGGCATGACCGACAACCTCGTGTCCCGCGCGGCTCACGTGACGTTGAAGGAGCGTCGACCGTTGCTTCTCGTCGTGCGTGAAGCGCCCTACTCGCGCCCCATGATGGAGAACATGCTCCGCGCGCACGATGCCGGCGCGACGATCGTGCCGGCCTCGCCAGGCTTCTACCACCGGCCGGAGACCCTCGCCGATGCGATCGGTTCCATCACGGCGCGTCTTCTGGACCACCTGGACGTCGCGCACGTGCGCAGCCCCCGCTGGAAGGACGACGATTGACGTCGGTCGCCGGCTTGGTCACCGCTGCCGGTTCGGGAACGCGACTCGGCATGGGCCCCAAGCCGTTTCTCGAACTTGCTGGCCGAAGCCTGTTGTGGCACGTCGTGACGCGCCTTGCGAGCGTGTGCGACACGATCGTCGTGGCCGTGCCTGCCGGCATGGAGGCTGAAGCGCAGCGGTCGTTGGCGGAGGCGGGGGACGTGACGTTCGTCGTGGGCGGTGCCACGCGGCAGCAAAGCGTATTGAACATGCTCGACGCGACGGCCGCGAGCCACGTCGTCATCCACGACTCCGCGAGGCCCTTCACGCCGCGGACCGTCCTCGAAGCCGTCCGGGATGCCGCCTTGCGCGATGGCGCCGCCACCGCCGCCATGCCGGTGGCCGACACGCTGCACGACGTGGAGGCGGACCGGCCGGTGCCACGCGACGTGCTCCGCGCCATTCAAACCCCGCAAGCGTTCGCGACCGCGTTGCTGCGCGAGGCGCATGCCGTCGCGCTTCGTGACGGTCTCGAGGGAACCGATGATGCGCAACTCGTACGCGCGCTCGGGCATGCCGTGACGCTCGTGCCGGGCAGCCCCTGGTCGCACAAGTTGACGAGGGTCGAGGACCTGAGTTGGCTTGAGGCGCTCGCCGCGGCGGAGCCGGACGGATGACGCACCCGCCGACCCTGACCGTGACGGCACCAGGCAAGGTGAACCTGGGACTGCGTGTCGCAGCGCGGCGTGGGGACGGCTTCCATGAGCTTGACACGATCTTCGCCGCGATCTCACTTCACGATGACGTCGCGGTTGCACTCGAGGGGGAGGGTGTCCACGGCAGCGTGGAGGATGCACGGGCCGTGAAGACGGGGGAAGCGCTTCCTGGGATGACGGAAGGCAACCTCGCGTGGCGCGCGGCGGACGCGTGGCTTCGTGCAGCGCGCGAGGCGGCGAACGGGGACGACGCGTCCATCCCGACGGGCGTGCGCATCGATCTCGTCAAACGCATTCCCATCGCTGCGGGCCTGGGTGGCGGCAGCAGTGACGCAGCGGCCGTCCTTCGCGCGCTCGACGCGCTCCAACCCGGACGCGTGGACGTCAAGCGGCTCGCTCGAGAGTTGGGCAGTGACGTACCGTTCTTCGTGGCTGGGTACCCGGCCGCGCGGGGGCGAGGCAGGGGAGAGCGGCTCACACCGATCGAGCTTCCCTCTCGTTGGCTGGTGCTGCACAACCCTGGGATCTCCGTGCCCGTCCGCGAGGCGTACGCCTCACTTGCGGCGTTCGGCCCTCCACTTGATCATGAGGCCATGCAGGACGCGTGGCGCAGTGGCGCGTCCCTACGGCTTCGCAACGACCTGCAGCCAGGTGTGACGGGCGCCTACCCCGAGGTGCGCGATGCCTTGAATGCGCTTCGCGAGGCCGGACTCGATGCGCCGACCCTGTCGGGATCTGGCGCCACCTGCTTTGGTTTGGCCTCGAGCGAGGAGGCAGCCTACGAGGCGGCAGGCTACGTGTCAGAGATGCGGCCTGGGGCGTTCACGAGCGTGGTCGCGGCTCCCTGGTGGGGGAACGAAGTACCCCGCTTGTGACCGTTGGCCGGCCGCCCGGGATAGCCGGCAGCCTCCAACGTCGTCGATTCGACACCCGCTTCCCCTGCCTCATCGGGGTTTGAATGATTCTCGCCCGAGCGCGAAGCCTCTCGGGTGCTTCGCGCTCGGGCGAGGGGCCGTTGCTTGCGAGGTTTTTTAGCGCTCCCGGATTGTCTGGTTCCAGTACACCACCGTTCGGTAGCTGTCTCCATTCTCGACCTCTCCGATTTGGACGATGTCGACGTCGCCATCTGCATCGAGGTCAGTGGCGACGAACGTCCCGTCCTGAAGTGGGAAGAGGCCGAGTGATGACCGTGTGAAGTTGCCAGAGCCGTCATTGAGGTAGGCGTAACCCGAGTTCGCAGATCCGTCATAGCCCATTGTCAGAATGTCGAGGTCACCATCGAGATCGACGTCGAACATGAGGCTCGCGCTGTCGTTGAGGCCGCCGAACACCTCGTTGGCTTCGCCCGAGGATTGATCCGACAGGATAATCGAACCCGTGCCATCGTTGAGATAGAGAGAGGCGGAAGGGGCCCCATCGCTTTCTCCCGTGACGAACAGGTCGACGTCTCCGTCACCATCGACGTCCCCGGTGAGCGTCGTGCTGCGTTGCTTCCCAACGGGACGGAGATCGGTCGTCGACAGGCTCAGGATGTTCTCCAAATCGGCGTCTTCCACGGAGGATTGCGGGTCAAGTTCGAACACCGGCGCGTAGGAGGTAAAGGTTTCGTTGCGGTAGATCATCAAGGATTCGTTGCTGCTATCTCGACCCGAACCATCGTCGAATGCGACCATGCCGGGAACGATCAGGTCGAGGTCCTCATCACCGTCAATGTCCACCGCTGCGAAACTGCTGTCGTACATCCCGGCGACGAAACCATCCGTTCGTGAGAGCTCCTCCGTCGTATCCGATCGCGTCTCATCAGGCTTGAACGATTGGTCCGAGAGCTCGAAGTTTCCGTCTCCGTCGTTCACGTAAAGAAGGAGCGAGTAGAACCGATTGTTTACGTCCTCGTTTGCCTCACCTGAGGTCAACAGGTCAAGATCGCCGTCCCCGTCCAGGTCGGCGAATTCGGCCCATGCCATTTCAACGCCTACGAAGGCCTCACCATCCGTCGCCGAGCTGACGCGGTCCGTCACGCTCACCGTATCGTCGCCATAATCCGATCGCGCGTCGCGTTCGAAGTTTCCGGTGCCGTCGTTCAGGTACAAGATTGCGCTTACGCTATTCTCGCTACCATCCATCTCAACGTCGCGATCGGGGTCACCCACGATGAACATATCCTCATCGCCATCGCCATCGACGTCAGCGACCGCGATCCACGCATCATCGACACCCACGAACTCTGCGTCGCTATCGTCTCCGAAATCGGACTGATCGCTCGCGGAGAACGTGCCGTTCCCCATGTTGAAATACAACACGGCGAAGACCGTATCTCCCTCATCGGCGTTTTCGCCGACCACCATGACGTCGGGCAGGTCGTCGTCATTGGCGAAGACGGTGGCCACCGAGGCATTGTCGCCCGCCTGGAACAGGTCGACGCCGAGCGTGAAGAGCGTGCCCGCATCGATCTCCGTCCACTGGGCGGTGAGCGTCACGTCTTGGTTGGGAACGACGTAACGCGCGCCGCCCGGGTAGTCAGCCGAACCATCATTCCAGCCGTCGAACGCGTAGGCCTCCCTTTTCAGGTCGCCTTGCTCGGGCAGGGTGACGATGCTGCCCGGCGTGCCCTTGAGTGCTGCGGGGGGTGTTCCGGTAGCCCCGGCGCCTGCTGCAAAGGTGATCATGCGCTCCACCGTCGCGTCGCTCCAGCGGGCGGTTAGCGTGGTGTCCTCCAAGGGCATGACGAACGTATCGCCCACGTCGTAGGCGCGGGTCCCGTCGGACCAACCCGTGAACGTCCATGACCCGCGCGTGAGGTTGGGTGCTGCTGGCAGCGTGATGGTCGATCCTGCCACGATCCGCATCGCCTCTGGGGCCGATCCCGTTACGTCGCTTCCCGGCGCGGTGAAGGTCAAGGTGAATGCGTTGAGGTTGCTCCACGCTGCGGTCAGGGCCACGTCGCTCGCTGGCATTTCGAAGAATGCACCCTCTGGATGGATCGTGCCCTCGTCGGACCAGCCCAGGAAGGACCAGGGGGCGTTCGTCAGGTCGCCAGGGCCGGGAATGCGCACGGCGTTGCCGGCCGCCACCTGACGCGAAGCGGGCGCAGCCTCACTCGTTTCACCGGCATCGTCGAGGAACGAGAGGGTGAACGTCCACGCCGCTTCGAGCGTCACGTCCGAGGCTGGCATCTTGAAGTACGTGCCGGCGAGGAGCAGCGTTCCCGAGTCGTCGGTCCAACCGAGGAACTCCGATTCGCCCCGTGTGAGCGAGGTGGCGTCTGGAAGAAGGATGAAGGCCCCAGCGCGTGACGTGACGCTCGCAGGAGCCTCACCGTCCGCACCACCGGACCCGAAGGTGAGCGTGTATTGTGTCGGTGTGGAGCAGGCGGAAAGCACGAGAAGCAGGCCGAATGTGATGAGGGCGGCTGTGTACGCGCGAACCAGAAAATGCATAATGTTGTTTTAACATAGAAGCGAAAGTGCGAAGATATTTTGCCGGTGCATACCTCCCGCAAGCCGGTGACCTGCGCCACCAGCCCCAGTGCCGCGACGAAAAGCAGGACAGCTGCTCACCCATCGCAAGAACAATCGATGAAAGGGTTGAATGCCACTCTCGAAGCCTGGCGTGCCTTCCGTCCCCGTGGAGGCTCGAAGCGGGCCAGCTGAACCCGCAGTCTTGTGAACGGCTAGCTGGTCCTGGACCTGAATGATTTCGTACGCACCCTTCTTCAGACGAAGGAATAGGTTGATGGCTGCAGCGGGGTTATCGGTTGCCCTCGGGTAGTAGTCCCAAAAATAGTCGTCAACAATCATGACGCCGCCCACCTTCAACGCTTCGAAACTCTTCACGGCATCGATGATGACGTCGTCGCTCCGGTGGGAACCATCCACGTAGATGAAATCGAAATGGTCATGGAGATCGTGGTCATTGAAGAATGCGTACGACGTGCCCTTGAATTTCGTGAGGCGAGAGGCAAACGGCGACAGGTTCGCATCAAATGCAAACTCGACCTGGCTCAACGCGGCGACGGAACTTGCAGTACCGTCCTTGTGTTCGTCGCCGCCCTCCCACGTATCGACGCACGTGAGGTGAGCCCGGGGCAGTTCGGACAAGATGAAGAAACTGGACAAGCCCTCCCAACTTCCAATCTCCAGTGCTTTCACGTCGGTCCGCCTCAAGCCATGAGCATCCATCATTGCGAGCCAACGCGGTGCGTGTGCGCTGAACCAGTCGTTCGACACCTGCAGGTCACGTTTCGCCGCGTCGAAGTTCTCGAGCTGCGTCCGATACTCCTTGCGCAGCGCCCCTCCATCGAGCATCCCCGCGTAGTAGGCGAAAAACACGCCGCGTGGGGCACCCGTACGAACGAGATAGAGACTCCTCGAAACGACGCTTCGAAGCGCAACCGCATATCGGGAAAGTGCATAACGCAAGCGATTCACCAGGCGGGAGCCGTGAAGCATGGTCGCACCATACGAGAATCGCTTGGCAGGAGCACCGAAGGTAGGAGGAAGGACATGACGTTCCTCAGCTTGCCTCCATCACGGACTTCTGATTTCGCGCCGAGTGTCGGGCGAACCGCACGAGCTGCGCAGGGCAAGGGGGTCCGAACCAAGTCGAGACGATGAGCAAGGGGACGGTTCCAGACATGCGACCCAGCAAGGTGCCAAAGACGACAGGGCGGCCGCATGCGGCCACCCCGTCAGCTCGATGATGCATTGACGTTCGAGCTAGATGATGTGTTCCTTCGTCGGGTTGGGTACCGGCTCGAACGACGTCGTGTTCGGGCAGCGACTGGCATCCTGCCGCACGCGTGCCGTTGCCCACGCGGCCGCCTGCACCACGATGCGACGAATCATCGGGTCGTGGTACGTCGGGTACGTCTCGTGACCAGGACGCACGTAGACCACGCGTCCCAAGCCTCGCCGCCAGGTGCACACGCTCCTGAACACTTCGCCCCCCTGGAACCAACTCATCATCAAGAGTTCGTCCGGCTCGGGAATGTCGAACCGCTCCCCGTACATTTCCTCCTGGGCAAGCTCCACGTACTCCGGCACGCCTTCCAGGATCGGATGGTCCGGCCGCAGATTCCAGAGCCGCTCCTTCTCGTCCGCCTCCCGCCAACGGAGCGTGCCATGCGTCCCCATCAAGCGCTTGAACGGTTTCGACATGTGCCCCGAGTGCAGCACCACCAAACCCATGCCGGACAGCACCGCCTCCTGCACCATGATCGCCGTCTCGTCCGCCACCTCGGCGTGCGCCTTGTGCCCCCACCACAACATGACGTCGGTCTCCGCAAGTCGTTCCGGGGTGACGCCATGGTTGGCCTCACGAAGCGTGGCCGTCTGCACGTCGAAACCACCCCGCTCGGCGAACGCCTCGGCCAGCGTGCCGTGAATGCCGTTCGGGTAGAGGCCGGCGACCTCCTCGTTTTCGATCTCGTGCAGGTACTCGTTCCAAATGAGGACTCTAGGGTTCGTTCCCATGCCTACCGCGGTCCTTCCGTCTCGTCGGTCGTTGCACCCTGCGCTGCACTGCCCACGAGCCGCGCGTACTTCGCCATCACGCCCCGCGTGTAACGCGGCGGGATGGGCGACCAGTTCGCGCGACGGGCCTCCAGCTCGGCGTCATCGACGTTGACCTGCAACAAGTTCCGGTCCGCATCGATCGTGATCGAGTCGCCTTCGCGAAGAAGGCCGATGGGTCCCCCCACCGCCGCTTCGGGGGCCACGTGACCGACCACCAAACCGTACGTGCCTCCAGAGAAGCGGCCATCGGTGATCAAACCCACCGAATCGCCAAGTCCGCGTCCAATGATGGCGCTCGTCGGAGCCAGCATCTCGCGCATGCCTGGACCGCCCCGCGGTCCCTCGTTGCGAATCACGACGACGTCGCCCGCCACGATGCCGCCTGACAGGATCGCGTCCATCGCCTCTTCCTCGGACTCGAACACGCGGGCAGGACCGGTGATGCTCTTGCTCTTCAGGCCACTCGTCTTCGCCACGCCACCCTCCGGCGCCAGGTTGCCCTTGAGGACCGCAAGGTGCCCCTCGGTGTAGAGCGGCTGGTCGATGGGGCGCACCACGTCCTGACCCTCGGGCGGCTTCGACGGCACGTCCACGAGGTTCTCCGCCACGCTCTTGCCGGTGATCGTCGGCAAGTCACCATGCAGCATGCCGGCCTCGAGCAGCATCTTCATCACGAGCGGAATGCCGCCCACGCGGTGCAAATCCGTCGCCACGTACCTTCCGGAAGGCTTCAAGTCGGCGAAGAGCGGCGTCTCGCGACGAATCCGCTCGAAATCGTCGAGCGTCAGGTCCACCTCCGCTGCACGTGCCGCAGCGAGGAGATGCAACACGGCGTTCGTGGAGCCGCCCACCGCCATGATCACGCGAATCGCGTTCTCGAAGCTCTCGCGCGTCATCATGGCGCGCGCCGTCAAATTCTCCTTCACGAGGCGCACGAGCACGCGGCCACTCTCCGCCGCGCTGTCCGCCTTCTCCTGATCCACCGCGGCCATGGTCGACGAGCCGGGGAGGCTCAAACCCATCACCTCGAACGCACTGGACATCGTGTTCGCGGTGTACATGCCCCCACAACTGCCGTTGCCTGGGCATGCATGCTCCTCGACGGCCTTCAGCGTGTCGAGCTCGATGCGTCCCGCCGCGTGCTCGCCGACCGCCTCGAAGACGCTCACGATCGTCAGGTCCTCACCGTCGAGGTGCCCGGGCTTGATCGTGCCCCCGTAGACGAACACCGACGGCAGGTCCAGGCGTGCCATCGCAATCATCGCGCCTGGCATGTTCTTGTCGCAGCCCCCCACCGCCAGGATCCCGTCGAGCGATTGGCCGCGGCACACGGTCTCGATCGAATCGGCGATCACTTCGCGTGACACGAGGCTCGCCTTCATCCCTTCCGTCCCCATGCTGATGCCGTCACTGATCGTGATCGTGCCGAACATCTGCGGCATGCCGCCCGCCCCCCGAATCGCGGCGTCCGCCGCGTGCGACAGGTCACCCAGACCTGCGTTGCAGGGCGTGATGGTGCTGTGTGCGTTCGCGACCCCAAGGATGGGTTTCCCGAAGTCGTCATCGCCAAACCCGACGGCGCGCAACATCGCGCGGTTCGGCGCGCGACTCGGCCCCTCGGTGACGACGTGGCTACGGCGGTTGGACGCGCTGGCGTCAGACTTGGTCATGCCTGGATCTCCTTACCCTTCCGGGGTGAATGAAACGTCGGTGATGGTGGAGAGGCGACGGGCCGCTTCCCGAAGGTCCTCGACGGGTTTGCAGAAGGCAAGCCGCAGCCAACCATGCGCCCGTTCGGCATGCTCCGGCAAGAAGAACGCGCTGGGTGGAATCACGCCCACACCCACGCGTGTGGGAAGGTCTCGAGCGGCCGTCACGTCGTCAGGGTATCCAAGCGAACGCGCATCCGCCATCACGAAGTAGCCGCCCTCCGGCATGCGAGCGCGGAGCGGCGTCTCGGCGAGCGCATCCACGAGGGCGCGGGCGCGCGTCTCGAAGGTGGTTCGCAGCGTCTCGTAGTACGCGTCGTTCCCCTCCCGCGCATGCCGCAACGCATGGGCCGCCGCTTCTTGCAGCGGCGTGGCGACCACGTACGGAATCCACTGGTGTGCGCGCCGCACCTCGCTCACGAGGTCTTCGGGTCCAATGACCCATCCGACCTTCCAGCCCGTCGCGCTGAAACTCTTCCCGAAACTCGAGAGGGTGAGGGTGCGCTCCCACGCACCCGGACGCGTGGCAAGACGCCGCGCACCCGCAAACGCAATGTGCTCGTACACCTCGTCGCTGACGAGGAGCGCGTCCACCTCGTGCGCAGCAGCGACGAGCACGTCCAGCTCGTCATCGCGGAAGACCGTGCCAGTCGGGTTGTGCGGCGTGGTGAGGACGATCGCGCGCGTGGCGGGGGAGAGTGCCGCCTGCAGGTCCGCCGGGTCGAACGTCCAGCGTCCCGTCGCGTCCGGTGTGAGTGGAACGGTGCGCACCACACCGCCCGCCATGATGACGTCGGCAGGGTAGGCATCGTAGAACGGTTCGAACAGGACGACTTCGTCCCCTGGATCGATGAACGCCTGCATCGTCGCGAACAGGCCTTCGGTTGCCCCGGTCGTGACGAGCACGTTGCCCGTGGGGTCGAGCGGCCGACCCAACCAGCGACCGTGATCGAACGCAATTTCCTCGAGCAGGGCCGGCCAGCCGGAAAGGGGCGCGTACTGCTGCGGCGCATCGGCTGCGGCTTGCAGCGCGTCGCGCACGAACTCCGGTGGCCCATCGATCGGGAAGCCCTGCCCCAAGTCCAGCGCACCCACTTCCCGGGCGCGACGCGCGTAGCCCGCGAAGACCGTTTCCCCAAACGAGCGAATGCGCTGCGCGGGTTGCATCAGGCGGCGCGTCGCACGGTGCCCATCAGGCGGGCGTGGATTCGGCGGTCAGGGCGGATTGGACGGCGTTGGCGAACGCCTCCGTGCCACGCGTCCCCCCCAAATCGCGGGTGGGGTCGTCGGCCAGGGCCGCATGCACGGCAGACTCGAGCGCATCCGCTGCAGCCGGGGCCTCGAGCCCGTGACGAAGCAGCATGGCGGCGCTCAGGAGCATCCCGACGGGGTTCGCGAGGTCCTGCCCTGCAATGTCGGGCGCACTGCCGTGCACCGGTTCGAACAGCCCCACGCTGCCCCCGAGACTTGCGGAGGGCAACAGGCCAAGCGAACCGGGAATCACCGCGGCAAGGTCGCTCAAGATGTCGCCGAACAGGTTGCCCGTCACCACCACGTCGAACTGCGTGGGTTGACTCGCGATTTGCATCGCGGCGTTGTCGACGTACATGTGTTCGAGCGTGAGGGTCGGAAACTCGGTCTCGTGAATCCCGACGACCACGTCCCGCCAGAACTGCGAAACGTCGAGCACGTTCGCCTTGTCGACGCTCGTCACGCGACCGCTGCGACCCTGCGCCGCTTCGAATGCGACGCGCGCGATGCGCTCCACCTCATGACGCTCGTACCGCATCGTCGACACGCCCCACGCATCGGTCGCTTCACTCGGAGAGCCGAAGTAGATGCCGCCCGTCAACTCCCGCACGATCAACATGTCCGTACCCTGCGCCACGTCCGACTTGAGGGGGCTCAGCGACTCGAGTCCCGGCACGACGGCCACGGGACGCAAGTTCGCGAACACCTCCAGGTGGGCGCGCAAGGCGAGCAAGCCTGACTCGACTCGCTGCTCGCGCGGCAGGGCGTTCCACGGGTGCGCCTGGGGTCCACCCACGGCACCCAGCAGCACCGCGTCGGCTTTCCGCACCGCCTCCCGCGTCACGTCGGGGAAGGGAACCCCGTGCGCATCGATGGCCGCACCGCCGAACGGCAGCGTTTCGAACGTCAGGTCGAGACCGAAACGCGGCGCAAGCGCCTCGAGCGCGCCTCGGGCGACCTCGGTGACCTCCGGACCGATGAAATCACCGGGAAGCAGTGCAATGCGTGCGCTCACGACGGTCCCTCCGCCGGCAGGTAGCCGAGATCGTGTGCGAGTCGTGAAGCGTCCTCAACGCCCTCCAGCAGATCGGCGAGGGGGTCCCAGCGTCCATCGGTCAGGGCGCCTTGCGCACCATCGGGAAGCATGGCAGGGAACACCTGCCCACCGGCCCGCACCTCACGGTTCTCGACGTCGATCTCCACCTCGGTCTCCGGTGCGCGCTGCAACATCGCTTGCAGGACCCCGAGATCCTCGCTTGCGAGGGTGACGCACGGCATGCCCAACGTGGTGGCGTTGCCGAAGAAGATCTCGGCGAAGGAGCCTGCGATGAGGCCACGGAAGCCCGCCTTGTGAATCGATTGCGGTGCATGCTCGCGGCTGCTGCCACTCCCGAAGTTGTGGCCACTGACGAGGATCGTTGCGTTCTCCGCACCCGGCGCGTCCAACGGGTGCCCCTTGGAGGACCCGTCCTCGTGGTACCGCTCGTCGTAGAACAGTTGCGGCCCAAGCGCATCGAACGTCACGCACTTGAGGAACCGAGCGGGAATGATGCGGTCGGTATCGATGTCGTCACCGGGAATCACCACGGCGGTGCCGCGAACGGTCTTGATGGGCGGAAGGCTCATGCGACCACCTCCTGGGGCGTGCCGAACACATCGCGTGCGTCACTCACGCGTCCCGTCACGGCGGCCGCCATCACCATGACCGGACTCATCAACACGGTGCGTCCCGTGGCGCTGCCTTGCCGCCCCTTGAAGTTACGGTTCGAACTACTCGCGCACAACTGGTCCCCCACCAGCTTGTCGGGGTTCATGGCGAGACACATGCTGCAACCCGCTCCCCGCCACTCGAACCCCGCATCGATGAAGATCTTGTCGATTCCACGCTTCTCGCACTCCGCCTTCACGAGTTGCGATCCCGGCACGGCAATCGCTTCCACGCCTGGAGCGACCTTGCGTCCCTCCAGGACCTTGGCTGCTTCGAGGAAGTCGCTCAAGCGGGCGTTGGTGCAACTCCCGAAGAACGCCACGTCCACCTTCGTACCCTCGATGGGAGCCCCCGCCTGCAACTTCATGTGGGCCAGGGCATCCTCGATCGACGCGCGTTCCGCCTCGTCACTCGCTGCCGCCGGATCGGGAATCGTTTCCTTGATGCTGATGCCTTGCCCAGGGTTGATGCCCCACGTGACGGTCGGCGCGATGTCGGCCGCGTCAATCACCACCACGTCGTCGTAGTGGCAACCCGGGTCGCTCGCCAGCGCGCGCCAGCGTTCCACCGCGGCGTCCCACGCCGCTCCCTTGGGCACGTACGGGCGACCCTCGAGGTACGCGAACGTCGTCTCGTCGGGGTTGACGTAACCGCAGCGCGCACCCCCCTCGATCGACATGTTGCACACCGTCATGCGCTCTTCCATCGACATGCGGTCGAACACGTCCCCCGCGTACTCGTAGGCGTAGCCAATCCCGCCCTTCGCGCCGAGGGTCCGAATGATGTGCAAAATGACGTCCTTGGCGTACACGCCGGGACGAAGCTCCCCGTTCACCTCGATGCGACGGACCTTCAGCTCGTTCATCACGAGCGTTTGCGTGGCGAGCACGTCGCGCACTTGGCTCGTACCAATCCCGAAGGCAATCGCACCGAACGCGCCGTGCGTACTCGTGTGGCTATCCCCGCACGCGATCGTCGTGCCGGGTTGCGTGATGCCCTGCTCGGGACCCACCATGTGCACGATGCCCTGCAAGCCCGAGGTCACGTCGAACAGGCGAATACCGTGCTCCTCGGTGTTGCGGCGCAGGTGCTGCACCATCTCGTCCGCGAGGGGATCTTCCCAAGGCTCCACGAGACTGTGGGTGGGGACGATGTGATCCACCGTCGCGAAGGTGCGTTCGGGCATGCGGACGGGCAGGTTCGCGTCGCGCAGCATCCCGAACGCCTGCGGACTCGTCACCTCGTGAATCAGGTGCGTTCCAATCAGGAGTTGGGTGCGCCCGCCGGGCAAGTCGCGCACGGTGTGGGCGTCCCAGACTTTCTCGAAAAGGCTCTTGGGTTGGCTCATGGATGTCCTCTCACGTAGGGAACTCGGTGGGTCGAGTGTGGCTTCGGGGTGGTTCGACAACGAAACGCCCCCGGCAGGTGACCGAGGGCGGAACGACGAGGATTGCCGTGAAACGAGACGTCACGCAATCACGGGGCCGTCATCCCGCGCGGGGATAGGCCTACGTGCTGCATGAACATCGCCCATTTCAGGCGTCGACGAACGCGCATCGCACGAGAATACCGGAGCCGCCGTGTCCTGTCAACGCGCGTGAGAGACGACGTTTCTCGGTTCGCTTCAGCGTCCGCCGCGGCCGAGGCCTCGCTCCGGTTCGGGCGGCACGGGAGCCGAACCGTTGCCAGCCCCTCCGTGCTCCACGAGCCGTTCGAACTCTTGCGCATCCACCGACCGGGAACGACCGGTCGCGAAGGAGATGGCGCCCGCGAGGTGGAGGCGTGCCAGCGACATGTCCATCGACAGCATGCCGAGTTGCCCACCCGTCTGAATGGCACTGAGAATCTGATGCGCCTTTCCCTCACGAATCAAGTTCCGCACCGCCGGCGTTGCGACGAGGAACTCGTACGCGAGCGCCACGCCGCCTCCCGATCGCGGCAGCAGCTGCTGGGTGAGGATCGCCTGCAAGTTGTTCGCAAGCTGCACGCGCACCTGCCCCTGCTGGGCTTCGGGGAAGACGTCGACGATCCGGTCGATCGCTTCCGACGTGGTGTTCGTGTGCAACGTACCGAGCACCAGGTGTCCCGTCTCCGCGGCGGTGACCGCCGCTCCAATCGTCTCGTAGTCCCGCATTTCGCCCACGAGAATCACGTCGGGCGCTTGCCGCAACACGCTCCGCAGGGCGGCCTCGAAGCCTCGCGTGTCCTCGCCAATCTCGCGCTGATTGACGATCGACTGCTTGTGGCTGTGGAAGAACTCGATGGGATCCTCGATCGTCACGATGTGCTTGGCGGACTCCTCGTTGATGAGGTCGATCATCGTGGCGAGCGTGGTGGACTTCCCCGAACCGGTCGGGCCCGTCACGAGCACCAGGCCACGGGGGAGGCGCGCAACGTCCGCCACCTCGGTCGGAAGACCCAACTGTTGGAAACTCCAGACGTTGTCGCTGATGGTTCGAAGGACGCCGCCCACCGAGCCGCGTTGCTGGAAGGCGTTCACCCGGAAGCGGCCGCGTCCCGACAGGCTGAAGGAGAAGTCGAGGTCGCGCCGCTCCTCGAACACGCGTTGCTTCGTCTCGTCCATGATGCTGTACATCAGGCGACGCGTCGCCTGCGGGTTCAACACGTCCCGATCGGTCGCCTGCCAGGAGCCGTCGAGCTTCAACATCGGCGGTAGCCCGACGGTCAGCAGGAGGTCGGACGCCCCACTATCCATGGCCTCCTGCAACAGCGCGATGATGTCGAGATCCAAGTCAGAGGTTCTGGATGCGTCCATGACGGGTCCTTTCGAGGGGTGGGTGGTGGCTCATTCCGCCGTCCGTGCGAGGACTTCTTCCAGCGTCGTGATGCCCTGGAATGCCTTGGCGATTCCGTCCTCGCGCAGCGTGTGCATGCCCTTCGTGACGGCGAGACGGTGCAGTTCGAGTGCCGAGGCTTCCTGCACGATGGCGGCTTCGACCTCGTCGTCGACGATGAGGAGCTCGTGAATGGCGTAGCGACCATCGAACCCCGTACCACCACATGCTTCGCACCCGACGCCGCGCACGAGCGTACGGTCACTCAGATCCTGGTCCGCCAAGCCCAGTCGCCGCAACACGTCCGGGTCGGGCGTGTACTCGACCTTGCACTTCGTGCACACCCTTCGGACGAGGCGCTGTGCGAGCACGCCGATTAGGGAGGCGGACACGTTGAACGGCTCGATACCCATTTCGGTGAGGCGTGTGATTGCGCCGGCCGCGTCGTTCGTGTGCAGCGTGGCGATAAGCAGGTGGCCCGTGAGGGCGGCTTCCATGGCGATCTTCGCCGTCTCGTGATCGCGAATCTCGCCCACCATGATGATGTCGGGGTCCTGCCGCAAGAACGAGCGAAGCGCCCGCGCAAAATCGAGGCCCGCCTTCATGTTCACCTGTGTCTGGTTGATCCCGGGAATCTCATACTCCACCGGGTCCTCGACGGTGGAGACGTTCACGTCGGGCGTGGCGACGCGCTTGAGGATGCTGAAGCTCGTGAACGACTTGCCCGACCCGGTCGGACCGGTGATGAGGAACATGCCGTACGGCTTGCGAATCACGTCCTCGAAGCGCGTGAACACGTCCTCCGCGAACCCGAGCTGTTCGATTTCAGGTATGGATGACGCCTTCTTCAAGAGGCGCATGACCGCCTTCTCGCCGTACACGGTCGGCAAGGTACTCAGGCGCAGGTCCACTTCGGTCGTCCGGTCCTTGAAGCGGATGCGTCCATCCTGGGGAACGCGCCGCTCGGCGATGTTGAGCCCACCCATGATCTTGATTCGCGCGATCAACGCGCCTGCCGTGGCCTTGGGCATCGTCATGTACTCGCGCAGCGTGCCGTCCTTGCGGACGCGCACGAGCACGCGATCGGGGCGAGGCTCGACGTGCACGTCACTGAAATCGCTGATGATCGCTTCACGAATGATGTTGTTGACCACCTTCACCAACGCGTTCTCGTCGATGGCGCTGGTGTCCTCCTCGGTCTCCGCCGTGCGGTCACCGACCTCCTCGAGGAGGGCGGTCGCCAGCTCGTCCATGTCGGCGTCGCTGCGGTAGAAGCGGTTCAGAAGGTAGGTGAGGGCCTCTTCCGTCGCGACGGCTGGGCGAATCTCCTTGCCGGTGATGAGGCTCATGTCGTCGAGCGCGAAGACGTGCCGCGGGTCCTTCATCGCGACGATCAGCACGTCATCCTCGAGGCGGAGTGGCATGGCGCCATAACGCCGTGCGGTCGATTCCGGTACGAGACTCACGACGTACGGGTCGACCTGCACGGAAGACTCGTCGACGTACTCGTACCCCAGTTGCATGGCGAGGCTGCGAGCGAGCATGTCGGGCGCCAAACTCCCCGATTGCACGAGGGTGTCCTCGAGTTGGCCACCGCCAATGCGTTGCTTGTCGAGCGCCGCGTCCACCTCGGCTTGCGTCACGTACCCCAAGTCCACGAGGATCTCGCCGAGCGGTTTGACGGTTCCCAGATTGGCTTGTTCTTCGAGCGCGCGACGCAACTGCTCCCGCCTGAGTTTCTTGTCGAGCAGCAGCGTGTCCCCAAGCCGCTGGGCCTCCTCGCCATAAAGGTCGCGGATGCGTTCCTGCACGGCGCTTTCCGTCGCGACGACGAAACGCGTTTCCCCCGGCACGATGACGTCCACGCTGCCCATGCGGTGCGGATCAGCCAAGGCGATCACGGTGACGTCCCCCTCCTTGTGGAGGGGTACGGCGTCGTACTGCACCGCATCCATGCGGAGAAGCGCCAGGGTGAGTGCCGTATCGAGCGGATCGTCGAGTGTGGGTTCGAACGGCAGGTCCACCTGCTCGGCAAGCAGTTGCGCGAGTTGCGTCTCGTCCAGGGCGCCCTGCTCGATGAGGATGCGGCCAATGCGGCCCCGACCCTCCTGCAAGGCGGCATTCGCGGCATCGAGTTGCTCTTGGGCGATCCACCCCTTCTCGAGGGCGAGTGCGCCCACGCGGCGCTCATGCTCCGAATTGACGTCCGAAGGAGCCTTCAACCCCAGGGCGGGGTAGTGCGTGGCGATCGCCCATGCGATTTCGCGGGTGTACGCCTGGTAGCGGTCGACGACGCACCCCGACGCATCCTCGATCTCCTCGAGGGCGAGCGTGTCGAGTGGATCGCGGAACGCGACCTTGAGGCGGCGACCGTCCCGCTCGAACGGCAGCACGCCAAGACGATCGGCGAGCTCGGCGGGAATGGAGGCGAGCGCGTCGGGATCGACGTCACGTCGCGTGAGCCGAACGAGGGGAATCCCCATGGTCGCTTCGATCGCTTGCGTGATGCGTTCCTCGTCGCACACGCCGGTGGCGATGAGGGCGTCGGTGAGGCGTTCGCCCGTGTCCGCCTGCCGCGCCATGGCGCGCTGCAATCCCTCGTCGAGCACGTCCCCCCGCTCGAGCAGGACTGCGCCGAGTCGCTTGTCGGCGACGCTCAAGTCCGCCATGCGGTCCTCCCATGGGGTGCGTCGCGCAAGAGCCGCTTCTCGACGTGCCGTAGCAAGCGGGTGTGCAGGAGCCCCCCGTCGGATCTGGGGTCGACGAGGACGGTGCGAAGGCCTGCCCAGCGGGCGCCCAGCACGTCGGTGAACAACTGGTCGCCCACCATGGCGATGGTGTCCATGGGAACGCCGAAGCGGTGGGCGGCACGAAGGTACGCGCGAGGGAACGGCTTGCCGGTCAACGCGGTGCCGGGAATGGCGAGCGTGCGCGACACGAAATCCACGCGCGAAGGCCGACCGTTCGACACCAGGGCCAGGTGGAGGCCTGCCCCGCGGAGCGAGGTGACCCACGCTTCGACGGTCGCATCGACCGCCGTTGCGCCGGACGCGAGCAGCGTCTCGTCGACGTCCAGCAGCAAGCCACGCACGTTCATCTCACGCAGGATCGTCGCGTCGAGATCCTCGACGCGAGCCACGCGAAGGTCCGGCCGAATCTTCACCGCTCCATCGTAGCAGGCGCTTGTGGGAGAGCCTGGTGTAGGAGGGGTAGGAACCCCTCCGGATCGTCGAGCCAGGGGTAATGACCCGCCTCGACCAGGCCGGTGCGAGCCGTGGGTAGGTGCGCGAGGCCGTGCTCAGCCTGATCTGGGTAGGACGTGCCGTCGAGCGTGCCGAACAACGCCACGATGGGTGCACGCACGCCCGAGAGTTCGGGCGTGACGTTCGCCGTCCACATGTCGTCGGGCGCGTCGCTGCGTTGCGGACCGAACTGCGCGACGGCGTCTGCATGCTCGAGACGCATGCGGGTGCTCGGGTGGGGGAACTCCAGGGCATCGAACAACGGTTTGGGTGGAACGCGTTGATACGCCTCCTCGGCGAGGGCGGCCGGGTCGATCAGGTCGGCATCCTCGAGTGCCGATTCGGGCGGCAAGGCTGCCTCCACGTCACCGCTCATGTGCGCAGCGCGTCGCTGCAGCGTACGCGCGAGGAGGGGCATGGAGAACCAGGGGTTCACGAGGACGAGGCCATCGATGCGGTCGGGGTGCTGCACGGCGGTCCGCACGGCGGGAATCGTCCCGAATCCGTGGGCGAGGAGCGTGACGTGGTCGAGCCGCAACGCGTCGAGGACGGTGACGACGTCCTGCGCAAGGTCATGCGTCGTGAACGGACCGCCCGCGTAACTGCGCCCGCCGCCCCGCTGGTCGGCGAACACCATGCGGTACGCCGTCAGCTCATCGCCGACGAGGTCACGAAAACTGAACGAGCCGTAGCCGGGCCCGCCGTGGAGGTAGTACACCACCGGCGCCTCTTGCGGCCCTACCTGATCGAGGTACAGGTCGGCTTCGTGCGTCTGTACCGTGATGGGGGCGTCGATCCAACTCACGACGCGCCTTCGTCCGTCAAGACGTCGAACGTCCACGTGTGCGCCTCGACGGCAAGCGCGGCGTGCAACCGCGCGGCTTCCGGCCCCCAGGCGTCGGGATCTCCGTCCAGTTCGAGAAGCCAGACGTCGCGTTGCTCACTTCCGCGCAACAGCCGCGCGGTTCCACCGAACGCATGGACCTCGCGTTGGAGGGTCTCGAGCGCGAGTCGGGCTTCATGGCCTCGCATCTCGACGAACGTCACGTGAAGGGGTTGCGTCATGCGGGAAGGGTAGCCGAAGCGAAGGGGGGTGCGTGGTAACCTACGGGCTGAAAGAGTCCCTTTCGGACGGGGAAGGAGGCAGCATGACAGGTCGCGACGACGCGCCGCGTCCAGCCCCTCCCCACGCCAAACGCAAGCCTCGCAGGCGCGTGCTCGAAGACCTCCGTCCCCTCGTCCGGGACGGCAAGTACCGCATCGCGCGGCACGCCGTGCGGCACGCCGCAGCGGAAGGGTTCACCGAGCACGACATCGTCGCCACGATTCTGCACGGCCGTGAGCTCGTTCGCTACCTCGAGGACGAGCGACTCCTCGTCCTCGGTTGGGTTCCCGTAAGCAGCGAGGTGAAACTCCCGTTGCACGTGGTCCTCGAGTTTTCCAAGCCGCGGTTCGTCGACGTCGTGACGGCCTTCATTCCGCGGGACCCGCACCGCGCACCCTCCCGCGCGCGACTCGCCGACGTGTTGCGGTACGACGAGCACGAGACGATCATCGAGCGGCAAGGCGCGCGTCAGGACGTCTGACGCGCCGGGCGGCCGGTCAAGCCTCCCCCTCCAGCGTGAAGTCGTAGAAGCGCGCCGCATTCCGGTCCAGGATTGGTTCAAGCGTCGCGAGGGGCACCCCCCGCACTTCGGCGAGTCGCTCGGCGGTGTGGCGCACCCACGCCGGGACGTTGCGCTTCCCACGGTTCGGTTCGGGCGAAAGGAACGGCGCGTCCGTCTCGACGAGCAGTCGATCTTCGGGCACCCGCAAGGCGGCCTCACGGATCGCTTCGGCCCGCTTGAAGGTCAGGTTGCCCGCGAACGAGACGTACCAACCTGCGGCGAGCGCCACGTCGAGCAGGCCAGGATCGCCCGCGAAGCAGTGCAAGACACCGGGAACGCCGGGCGTTTCACGAATCGCGCGTTCCGCCGCGCGCGACGCATCCTCGCCGCCCTGCCGGTCGCGGACGTGCAAAACCAGCGGCTTTCCCACCTCACGCGCCACGTCGGCATGCCAATCGAACGCTTCGCGTTGCGTGGCGAGCGTCTCGTCCTGCCAGTGATCGTCGAAACCGGTTTCGCCGAGCCCGACGACGCGCGGGTGGCGCGCCAATTCAGCGAGGCCTGAGCGGACGGTCTCATCGCGAATGCCCGACGCGTCGTTCGGGTGCAGGCCGATCACGGCGTACACGCGGGGTTCGCGTTCGGCCAGCTTGACGGCCTCCTGGCTGCGGGCGAGGTCCGTGCCGATGGTCACCATGGCGCGAAGGTCGTTGTCGAGGGCCTGCCTGAGGTCCTCCACGCGGTCGAGATGGCAGTGCGTATCGATCACGGGGGCAGGGTAGCGCAGTGCAGGGCGTCGCGTGGCGCCGTGGTGAGCGCATTGGGTACCATCGCCTCGTGCGCGCCCAACCCGCCAGCACGGTCATTTGGTTGACCGGCCTTCTTCTCCTCGCCGTGAGCGCCTGCGCACCGGCCGCGTCGAATCGCGCCACGCAAGACGAGCCGGCGACTCCGGCCGGCGGCGAGCCGGTTCGGTCGGCACCAGCGCGCACCGACGTGCCGCCGCTCGACGTCGAAGAACCTGAAGAACGCGGAACCCTCACCCTTCCCGACGTTCCCCTCGTCGCCGCCTTCGCCGTTCCCGAGCCCGCCCTACCGCTTGGCTGGCGTGAGGAAGGCATCGCCTCCTGGTACGGACCCAACTTCGTGGGGCGACCCACTGCGAACGGTGAGATCTTCGACCCCTCCCAACTCACCGCCGCCCATCAATCGCTGCCCTTCGACACGCGCGTGCGCGTCACGAACCTCGACAATGGCCGGTCGGTCGTCGTTCGCATCAACGATCGTGGACCGTTCGTCCACGGTCGCATCATCGACCTTGCGCGGGGTGCCGCCGAGGTCATCGGTCTCATCTCGAGTGGAACGGCGCGCGTCCGACTCGAACTGGCGGGTGGTCCCGACGGGGAGCGGCCCGTGCGCGTCGCCCCGCGCCTCTCGGGCTACGACGTCATCGTGCCGGGCGTCGCGCCCGGAACGCTGCTCGTGTTGACCAGCCCCACCGGCGCGAGCGTCGTGGTTCGTGCCGTGCCGCTCGACGCGCCTGTCGTGCCTGGCGCGGACGGTACCGACGTGTGGATGTCCGAGAGTCTCGCCACCCGGTTTGGCGCCATCGTCACGGTGCAGGCGCCCTAGCGCGTCAGGTCAGGCGTTCTCGCGGCGGCACGCACCCGCAATCTCACGCGCCAACGCGTCGAGGTCGCCACCCTCCGCAATCGTTCGAATCAACGCGCTGCCCACCACCACGCCATCGGCGACGGCAGCCACGGGAGCGGCCGTCGCGGCGTTCGACACGCCGAACCCCACGGCGATGGGTAGGTCGGTCGCCTCCTGAATCCTGCCGACCAAGCTGGGGACTTCGCTCGACGTGGCTTCCCGGGCGCCGGTGACGCCCGTGACCGAGACGGCGTACACGAACCCGCGGCACGCATCCGTCACGAGCGCCACGCGTTCCGGCGTCGAGGTCGGCGCGGTCAAGAACACGGTATCGAGCCCAATCTCCCTCGCCGTGTCGATCACGGTGCCCGCCTCGTCGGGCGGTAAGTCCGGCAGGATGACCCCATCACCACCCGCCGCGGCAAGATCGCGCAAGAAGCCTGCCTCACCCCCCTCGCCGTAGCAGTACATGGGGTTGTAGTACGTCATCACGACGATGGGCTTCTCCGTCTCGCTGCGCAACGTGCGAATCATGTCGAACACGCCCGCCGTCGTCACGCCCCCCTCCAACGCCACTTCGCTCGAGCGTTGAATCGTCGGGCCGTCGCCCAGGGGATCGGAGTAGGGGAGGCCCACCTCCAACAGGTCGGCGTGCGCGAGGACCGTCCGCGCATGCTGCAAGAACGCGTCGCGGGTGGGGAAGCCCGCCGTCAGGTACGGCACGAACGCAGCCCGGTTCTCCGCGCGCGCCTGCCGGAATGCCGTATCGATGCGACTCACGACACGGACTCCGAGCGTGCGGCATCGAGACCGGCAAGATCCCCGAGCACGCGCATCGCCTCGTTCACGTCCTTGTCCCCGCGACCCGACAGGTTGACGACGACGTCGGCATCGGCGCCCAACTCACCCGCAAGGGTCTCCAGGTACGCGAAGGCGTGACTCGTCTCCAAGGCGGGGATGATGCCCTCCACCTCGGCGAGGTGCCGGAAGGCGCGGAGGGCGGACGCGTCATCCACCGCCACGTACTCCGCGATGCCCTCGTCGGCGTAGAACGAGTGTTCGGGACCCACGCCAGGGTAGTCGAGCCCTGCCGACACGGAGTGTGCTGGCGTGATTTGCCCATCGTCGCTCGACAGCAGGTACATCAACGCACCGTGCAGCACGCCACGCTTGCCGGAACTGATGCTCGCCGCATGCGCACCACTCTCGAGGCCGTGCCCCGCTGCCTCCACGCCAATCAGGCGGGGGCGCTGCCCCTCGGGCAGGTACGCGAACGGTGCGAAGATGCCAATCGCGTTGCTCCCACCCCCGACGCAGGCCACGACGGCATCGGGCACGCGGCGACCGATGCGCTCCTCGAGTTGATCCATGGTCTCCATGCCGATGACCGCCTGGAAATCGCGCACCATCATCGGGTATGGGTGCGGGCCGACGACCGAACCAATCACGTAGAAGGTCGACCGGACGTTCGTCACCCAGTCGCGGATCGCTTCGTTCGTGGCGTCCTTGAGGGTGCGCGTGCCACTCGTGACGGGAACCACCTCGGCACCGAGCAACTTCATGCGGAAGACGTTCAAGGCCTGGCGGCGAACGTCTTCCTCGCCCATGTACACCACGCACGGCAAGCCGAACATCGCTGCGGCGGTGGCGGTCGCGACGCCATGCTGCCCCGCGCCCGTCTCGGCGATGATGCGCGTCTTGCCCATGCGCTTCGCGAGGAGGACCTGGCCCACCGTGTTGTTGATCTTGTGCGCGCCGGTGTGATTGAGGTCCTCACGCTTCAACCAGACGCGCATGCCCCCCAGGTCGCGTGAGAGGTTCTCGGCAAGCGTGAGGTTGCTGGGGCGACCCACCGCGTCCCGAAGAATCTCGGTGAGGCGAGCCTCGAAGGCAGGGTCGGCGCGCGCTTCACGGTACGCGTCGGTCAGTTCATCCAGGGCGGGAATCAGCGTTTCGGGAACGTACCGGCCGCCGTACATGCCGTAGCGGCCACGGGCATCGGGTTGCGGGAACATGGAACCTCCTCGGGCATCGCGCGAAGGCGCGACGGGTCGACGAACGGGTTGGAGGGCGAAGGCGAGAGGCGCAGCGCAGGCTGCGGACGTCACCAGCGTTGGTGACGATGCTTGAACGCGCGTGGCGTGCGGACGCGGCGTGCAGGCTTCATGCCGCGAGTCTACCGGGCGCGCTCGACGCTGTCCACCACGACGTGGGGCGCACCCTCGGGGGGTCCCGCCGTGCCCTGCAGCCAAGCGTAGGCGTCGACGTCGAGGCGAACGGGGTGACGCGGAATGCGCTGCACGTCGAACCGGTCCAGGAAGGCGCCGATCGCCATCTCGGCTGCCTCGGCTTGCAGGCCCAGCGTCCAAGCCAGCAGACCGATGACGCGTTCCGCAGGGACGCCCGCCAACCGCATGGCGCGGAGCGTTTCGTCCCCCCGCCGTTTCGCGAGCCGCTCCCCATCGGGTCCAAGCAGGACCGGGACGTGCAGGTATCGAGGGGGCGTCCCCCCCAAGCGCTCGATCAGGACCATCTGGACGGCCGTGGAAGCCAGGAGGTCCCCACCCCGCACGACCTCGGCGACCTCCATGGCGAGGTCATCGACGCTCACGGCGAACTGGTAGGCCCACACGCCGTCCGCTCGACGGAGCACGGGATCACCCATGACGCGAGCCACCTCCACGCGCTGCTCGCCCGCAATGCCATCGCGCCACGCCACCACCTCGTCCCGCAGTGCGAGGCGAACGGCGGGAACACGGCCTTCACGCTCGCGCTGCCCGGCGACCCGCGCATTCTCCGCACGTTCGTTCGGGCCGTACACCGGTGTCGCGCCGTGCGGTGCGGACGCGACGTCACGCAGTTCCTTGCGTGAGAGGTAACAGGCGAACGTGCCCCCTTGCGCCTCGAGGTTCGCCAGCGCTTCTCCGTACCGGTCCAACCGGAGCGATTGCCGGTAGGGCGCGAAGCGCCCACCCACGTCCGGCCCCTCATCCCAATCGAGACCCAACCACCGCAACTCCTCCAAGTTCCCCAGGACGGCCTCCTCGACCGTCCGGGGGCCATCGAGATCCTCGACGCGCAGCAGGAACGAACTGCCGTCCTGTCGTGCGCGAGCCCACGCCACGAGAGCGGTTCGCGCATTGCCGAGATGCTGCCAACCTGAGGGGGAGGGCGCGTAACGACCCCGCGGCATGCGGCTAGCCCTCTCGCACGTCGATGCGGCCCGGCACGTCCCCCGCCGGTGCCTCGAGGCCGTCCACGGCAGCGAGCGCGACGAGGGGCACCGAGAGGTGCGTCAAGGCGGCACGACCACCCTCGAACGTCTTCTCGATCACGACGCCCACGGCCGTCAACTGCGCATCGGCTTCACGAACGAGGCTCGCCAATGCAGCAAGCGTGGACCCCCGGGCGAGGAAATCGTCGATGATCCATACGCGCTCGCCAGGCAGAAGTCGCTCGGGGGAGACCGTCAGGAGCGATTCACCCCCCTTGGTCCGGCTCGCACTTCTCGCCTGCAACAGGGGAGGCGTGAGTGTCTTCGGGACCTGCTTGCGCGCGAACGTGACCGGAGCATCGACGACCATGCCGGTCGCGAGCGCCGGCGCGATGCCGGACACTTCGGCCGTCACGATGCGGTCGGGCTTTGCGACGCGCAAGGCTTCGAAACGTTCAGCGAACGCTTCCCCCATGGCCAGGGTCAATGCCGGGTCGAGGGCATGATTCACGAACCCGTCGACCTGAAGCAAACCGCCGGGAAGGACACGTCCCTCCCGGCGGATGCGATCCACGAGCGCCTTCACGTCAGGACAGGCCAGCCCGCTTCATGGCTTCCAGCATGGCGGCCCCCATGTCCGAGGGGGTTTCCGCCACGACGACGCCCGCCTCGGTGAGCGCCGCAATCTTCGCGTCCGCTGTACCCTTCCCGCCCGAGACGATGGCGCCGGCGTGCCCCATGCGCTTCCCGGGCGGGGCGGTCGTCCCGGCGATGAAGCCCGCGACGGGCTTGTCGAGGTTCGCCGCGATCCACGCCGC
>CAJXWR010000023.1 GCA_913062675.1 uncultured Trueperaceae bacterium | reverse complement strand
CGTCCCTCACGTCGCGCCACATCGCCGAGCGGCTCGAGCGTGAACTGTTGACGAACGTGGCGTTGCGCGTCGAACCGGTCGGGGGTGAACGCTTCCGCGTGTCGGGACGCGGTGAACTGCACCTGTCGATCCTGCTCGAGCAAATGCGGCGCGAAGGTTTCGAATTCACCGTGTCGCGTCCAGAAGTGATTCTCCGCGAGGAGGATGGCGTCACGCTCGAACCGGTCGAACGGGTGGTCGCCGACGTTCCCGCCAACACGCTTGGAAGCGTCATCGAGGCGCTCAACAAGCGGCGCGCGAACCTCGTGCACCTCGAGCAAAGCGAAACGCGCGCACGCGCCGAGTTCCAAATGCCGAGCCGAGGCCTGTTCGGTTTCCGCACGACCTTCCTCTCCCTCACCGCGGGGGAGGGCCTGCTGAGTCACGTGTTCGACGGGTATGAACCGATGATGGGCGCGATTCAAACGCGCAGCACGGGAAGCCTCGTTGCGATGGAGCCCGGTGAGGCGTTCGCGTACGCCCTGTTCAAGCTCCAGGACCGCGGCACGTTCTTCATCACGCCGGGTACCGAGGTGTACGTCGGCATGATCCTCGGGGCGCACATTCGCTCGGGCGACCTCGAACTCAACGTCACGAAGAACAAGAAGTTGACGAACGTGCGGGCGGCGGGCAGCGACGACAACATCGTGCTGACCCCGGTCAAACCGCTCACGCTTGAGGAGGCGCTCGAGTACCTCGCCGAGGATGAACGCCTCGAGGTGACCCCCAAGCACCTTCGCCTCAGGAAGGCGATCCTCGACCCGCATCAACGCAAGCGTGACGCGAAGCAACGCGCGCAAGCCGGCTGAGGTCGTTCGTCAGCGCGTGGATTCCACGCCAATCTCCCCGTACGCTTCTTCCTGCGTGCCCACGACCTGCCCCTCGCGGACGAGTTCGAGGAACGCGGCGAAGACGACCGTGCGCTCCGCCCAACTGCGCGTGGGCACCAGCGCGCCGAGCGTTCCACGCCGAATCGCACGGATGGCCTGGCGTACCTTCTTAACGGCTGCCTCGATCGTCATGCGCTCGAACCCAAGTTCGAAGTAGGCGCCGGGCCGGAGGGTCGACGCCAACATCGCCAATCCTTGAATCGTGGCTTTCATGGGCCGTGGGGGCCGAGGCAAATCCGGTCTCGGGGTACGCGCGGGAAGAACGACGGCGCGTTCGATCCGGCGTTGACGAAGGAAATCGATGGCGTCCTCGAGGTCCTCGAGCGCGGCAACCACCTCGAGCGCATCGAGGAGCGGTCCTTGCGCCTCATCCTCGGGATCCTCGTCCACCTCACGTGGCGGGCGTGGCAGCAACAGGCGCACCTTGAGTTCGATGACCTGCGCCACCTGCGGGAGCGCAAGTGCGGCATCCTCGAGACTCCGTTCCGCTTCGTGTTCGAACCACGCCAATGCATCACGGACGAGCCGGAGCAGGTTCAAATCGCGGGGTGCGACGCTTCCCGTCCGCAGCGCGTACGCCAACCCTGAAAGGGTGCCCTCGTACGCCTCTTGCGTGACCGTGAAACCCAGCGGCTCGCTCACGGCCAGGCACGCTCCCGTTCGCTCGGCGGGAGGTGCCGCGTATCGTTGACGCGCTCCACGATGCGTTCCGAACCCTCGAACAACACGCGACTCACGCTTGCATGGCGCACGTAGATGCGCTTGCGCCAACGGGGCCGCTCGATGCCCAGCACGTCCGCAAGCAGCATTTGAATCGTGCCGCTATGCGTCACGGCGACGACGTGTGACGCATCCTCGGGGAGGTCGGCCATCCAGGCGACGGCGCGCGCACGCAACTGTTCGTAGGACTCGCCCTGCGGCGCGATGCGCCCGTAGGGGTCCTCGGCCCACGTGGCCCACTCGGATTTCATCCCGTTCTCTGCCGCGGTGGCGCCTTCGAACACCCCGAAATTGAGTTCCTGGAGTCGTTCATCGGTCGTGACGTCGAGTGAAGGAAACGCAATCTGGGCGGTTTCGAGCGCCCGGACGAGTGGACTCGCGACGACGAGGTCCACGTCGGCATGGTGCCGGGTTCGCTCGGCGAGCGCCTGCGCCTGCGCGCGACCCTCGTCGTTCAATGGGGGGTTGCTTTGACCTTGGAACCTTCCAGCGACATTCCAATCGGTCAAACCGTGACGAATCAAGGTGACCACGCGTCGCACGACCGGACGGTACCACGCCCAGCCTCACGGGCAACGCAGCACCCGGGGGCCGGGTGCTAGCGTCACCACATGACGACGACTCAGCGCGCTGCACTCATCACCGGTGGAAGCAAGGGCATTGGACGCGGCATTGCCGAAACGCTCGCCGCTTCCGGATTCAACGTTCTCATCACGGCCCGCAATGCCGAGGAGGTTCGACGGACCGCCGAGCAGCTCGACGGGGCGTACGAGGGTCGCGTCCTCGGCGTGGCGTGCGACGTGCGCGATGCGGCGCAGCAACGCGATGCGGTGGCCCGCGCGGTGGAGGCGTTTGGAGGTCTCGACCTCCTCGTCGCAAACGCCGGCGTGGGTCGTTTTTCGAGCATCGAAACGATGCAGGATCAGGATTGGCACGACGTGATCGATACCAACGTCACGGGCGTGTACCTGTCGGTCAAGGCTGCGCTCGAAGCGCTCATCGAGCGGCAGGGCATGATCATCACGATTGGCTCGCTGGCGGGCACCAATTTCTTTGCCGGGGGCAGCGCGTACAACGCCAGCAAGTTCGCGCTCGCCGGCTTCTCGCAAGCCATCATGCTCGACCTTCGCGACCGCGGCGTCCGCGTCTCGACGATCATGCCGGGCAGCGTGACGAGTCACTTCAACGACCATGAACCCAGCGACGCGGACGCGTGGAAGATTCAACCCGAGGACATCGGTGCGATGGTGCTTCACCTCGTGAACCTGCCCGCGCGGACGCTTCCCTCGAAGATCGAGGTGCGTCCCTCCAGGCCCCCCAGCAGCCGTTGAGTCTCCTGCTGCGCTAGCATGAGCGGCGTGTATCCCCTTGCGCGCCGCGCCTTGTTTCGCTTGCCGCCCGAACGGGCGCACGCCGTTGCCTTGATGGGCGGTCGGGTTGCCTGCACGATCCCTGGCTTGATGCCGCGCCTTGCGCGGGCCGCCATGCAAGGCGACGAACGACTCGCCGTCGACGCCTTCGGCCTTCGTTTCGACGGACCGCTCGGCCTTGCTGCAGGTCTCGACAAGGACGCCGATGCGCCCTCGCTGTGGTGGGCCATGGGGTTGAGTTTCCTGGAGCTTGGGACCGTCACGCCTCGACCGCAACCTGGAAATCCGCGTCCCCGCGTTCACCGCTTGAAGGCGGATCACGCGATCGTGAATGCCATGGGCTTTCCCAGCATGGGTGCCGATGCGGTCGCAAGGCGTCTGCATACCTTGCGTGCACGCAGCGCGTGGCCGGCCACACCCATCGCCTTGAACCTCGGGAAGAACCGGGACACGCCTCTCGACGGCGCGGCGGATGACTACGCGGCTGCCGCGCACGTCCTCGCGCGCTACGCCGACCTGTTCGTCATCAACGTCTCCTCCCCCAACACACCCGGCCTGCGCGGCCTGCAAGACGAGACGCACCTCGCCAGCCTCCTCACCGCCGTTCGGGAGGCTGCGCCTGGCGTGCCCGCGCTCGTGAAGCTGGCCCCCGATCTGGAGGACGAAACGCTCCACGCCCTGGTTCAGCATGCCGAAGGGGCTGGTGCGGCAGGCATCGTGGCGGTCAACACGACGATCGACCGGTCGTCCCTGTCGCGCGATCCTGGGCTCCAAGGTGGCCTGTCCGGCCGGCCGCTCGCCCGACGGGCATTGCAGGCGCTACGCGTGGTGCGGAAGGCCACGCACCTTCCCGTGGTCTCGGTCGGCGGGATTCACGATGAGGCCGAAGCGCTTCGGCGCATCGAAGCGGGTGCGGACTTCCTTCAGTTGTATACGGGCCTCATCTACGAGGGTCCAGCGCTGCCACGCCGCATTCTGGCTCGCATCCGCAGCGAACTCGACGCAAAGGGCGCATCCAACCTGCAGGCGTTACGGAAGCAGAAGACCTGAACCCCCCCAACGAAACGCTAGGCGTCGTCGCGTGGGCGCCCCAACGCCGCCCACGGCGCTTCCGTCACGCCAGCACGGACGTTCACGACGCGGGCGAGCACGAACAGCAAATCGGAAATGCGGTTGAGGTACACGGCAGCCTGGACGTTGACGTCTTCGATGTCGGCGAGCGCGACGACCTCACGCTCGGCACGCCGCACGACCGTCCTTGCGACGTGAAGGGCAGCTGCAGCGGGGTGCCCGCCCGGCAAGATGAAGTGGTCGAGGGGCGGTACCTCGCCATCGAACCGGTCGATCCAGCCCTCGAGACGTTCGACGTCGTGCTCGTCCATGGGGTGAACGTGACCTCGCGCCGTCACGCTCGGCGGCGTGGCAAGGTCCGCACCCACGTCGAACAATGCGTTCTGCAGTTCGCTGAGCATGGCGTCGAGTTCATCGTCTTCGAGCAGGGTGCGAGCCACGCCAAGCGCGGCGTTCGCTTCGTCCACGGCGCCAAACGCGGCGACGCGCGGTGAGCCCTTCGTGACGCGATCGCCGCCAAACAAGGCCGTCGTTCCCGCGTCTCCGGTGCGTGTGTAGATTTTCATGGGGTGAGGCTACCCCGCTCGGCTTCGCGCGTCGGGAGCCGCGCCTTCAGTTCGCGGGTCGGTTAGCATGCAAGCCATGGACGCACTTCTGGCCACGGAATTCCTAGGGAACAGCGTGCTGCGCTGGGCGATTGCGCTTGCCGCCGGTCTGGGCACGCTCATCGCCCTGTCGGTCGTGAAGTCATGGGTTTCGCGCCGCATCAAGTCGTTCAGTGCGCGAACGACCCACATGTGGGACGACGTGCTCTCCGACGCGGTTTCAGCGGTTCGAGGCATCCTGGTGTGGATCGTCGCGGCGTACGTCACGATTTTGCTGCTCGACGTGGCCCCCAGCGTGTCGTCCACCGCGACCACCGTGCTCACGATTGCCCTGATCGCCCAACTGGCGTTATCCGGCAATCGCGCGCTGCAGGCGGTCGGGCAGCACTACCGCGACAACGCCGAAATCGATGGCGGTCGCCGCACGACGCTGGCGGCCTTCACGTTCCTCGGCCGTCTCGCGCTGGCCTCCATCGCGATCCTCCTCATCCTCGAGAACCTCGGGGTGGACATCACCGCGCTCCTTGCAGGCATCGGGATTGGCGCCGTTGCGATTGGTCTCGCGCTTCAGAACATCCTGAGTGACCTGTTTGCCTCGCTTTCGATCGTGCTTGACAAACCGTTCGAAATCGGCGATTACGTGGTCGTGGACGATCTGAGCGGCACGATCGAGAACATTGGTTTGCGGACGACGCGCGTGCGGAGCCTATCGGGCGAGCAGCTCGTCTTCGCGAACAACGACCTGCTCACGAGCCGCATTCGGAACTACAAGCGCATGACGGAACGCCGGATCGCCTTCACGATTGGCGTGACGTATGACACGCCTCCTGACGCCCTCAGGGAAATACCGGACGTGATTCGCGGCATCGTGGAATCGCAGGAGCCGGTTCGGTTCGACCGCGCGCATTTCAAGGCGTTCAACGATTCCTCGCTTGATTTCGAAGTGGTGTACTGGATGCTCGATCCGGACTACGGTCGCTTCATGGACGTGCAGCAAGCCATCAACCTGGCGTTGGTCGACACGTTCAACGACAAGGGCATCGAGTTCGCCTTCCCGACCCGCACGGTCATCGTGCAGGGCGACACGGAGGCGCGGCTCACGACCCCCTGAGGCGCAACGCGCTACGCCTCGACGGGAACGCCCGCGAGGTCGCTGGCGGCCTGCCAACCCGACGTGACGGCGAGAGGAATGCCGCCCCCTGGGTGGACGGTGCCTCCCGCTAGGCGCAGGTGCCGTTCGCCTCGAACCGTTTGCGGAGGGCGCAGCGTGGCAAGCAGCGAGTGGGGCGCCTGTCCATAGATTGCGCCGCGCGTGGCGAGCGTCGCGAGGTGGGCAGGACCGACGGTGCGTTGGACGCGTACGGCATTCCGGTCCAGCCAGCCGCGCGCCTCGAGGAGCGCGAGGATGCGTTCGGCATACGCCGCCTCGTCGACACCTCGGCCGGCGGTGTCTTGGGCGGGAGCGTTCGCCATGACGAACCAGTTCTCCATGCCGTCGGGTGCATCGGCAGGGTGACTGCGTGCCGACAGGGAGACGTAGAGCGTGGGGTCTTTTGGCATCTCCCCTTTTCGCATCGCTTCGAATTCGGCTTCGTACCGTGCGGGCATGGAGAGCGTGTGGTGCATCACGTCGGGGTGCGTGCCCTCGACGCCAAGAAGGAGCACCATTCCCGAAAGGCTTGGCTCTGCCGCTCGCCTGGGGGACCGGCCGAGCATGGCGAGCGTGCGTTCACGGTCGAGGGTGGAGACCACGACGTCGGGCGCGTACGTCACGCCGTGCGCAGCGTCGCTGCCGGGATGCACGAAGACATGCACCTCGGGCGCGCGGCCAGGGCTGGGGCTGAGTGCATCGACGCGCGTATCGAGTTGCATGCGTACCCCGAGGGAGCGTGCAAGTTCGCCGTAGGCGTGAACGAGTTCACCGACGCCCCCCACGGGAGCGACGACACCGAGACCGAGTTCGACCCAGGCGATGTTGTGGAGGATGGCGGGTGCGCGGAACGGGTCAGCACCGAAGTACGTGGCGAAGCGGAGGAACAGGTCGCGCACGTCGCCCTCGGCGCCATGGTGACGGAGCAGATCGGGGAGTCGCGCCCAGGGTCGTGCGCGCAGACCGTGCCGCAAACCGTAGCGCGTGAGTTCCGGGAGGGTGGGGGGCGGTCCATGGACGAAGACCGGTGCCGCCGCTTCGTAGAGGATGCGTGCCTCCTCCAGGAGCGTGCGGTAGGCGCGGGCTTCGCGAGCATCGAGTTGCGCGGTGGTGGCGTCCACGTCGCGTGAGACGTCGAGCGTGCGTCCCGATGCGAAGCGGTAGCGGGCGAGCGGGTCGAGCGCACGCCAGGCCACGGGGAAGGGCTTCCCGAGGGTGGTGAAGGGTTGCTCGAGCACGTGGGGGAGCGTGACGACGCTTGGACCGGTATCGAACCGGAATCCGTCGATGCGCACCTCGCCGGCTTTTCCGCCAAGCGAGGCGTGCCGCTCGATGAGCGTCACCTCGCGACCGAGCGAGGCAAGCCGAATGGCGGCAGCGAGCCCTGCGAACCCGCCCCCAAGGACGAGCGCGTCGCATCGTTCGACCGTCGTCATGGCGTTCCCTTCGGCGCGTAGTGTCGCCCACGCCAGGCGTACCCACCCCGCCAGGAGGCGGCTCGCGCCGCGACGATGAGCACGAGGAAGGGCGCGAGGGGTTGCCACAGCCCCTCGAGGGGGGTGCGGCCCGACGTGGCGGCAATGAGCGCTCGCAGGGCGACGCCCAGGGCGGCAAGCCAGACGAAACGTGCATCGTAAAGGGCGAGGGGCCACACGGCGGTGTAGGCGAGCAGGTTGACGAGCACGAGCAGCGCAAGCGCGGCGGGTGAGCCGGCGGCCGCCCCGACGTTCTTCGCGAAGCCATCGATCACGTCGCGCGTGGAGCGGTACATGCGTGCTTCGATCCGCGCGCCGCCTAGCGCGAGTGCGAGGCGCACACCCAGGCGCTTCGCGCGTTGGGCGAGGCGCACGTCTTCAAGAACCTCGTCGGCAACCGAAGCGTGACCATCCACCCTCGCGTACGCGTCGGGCGTCCAGGCCATGACCTGACCGTTGGCAGCGGCGAGGGAGGCGAACGGGAGGGCGTCGACGAGGGGGTGCGGCAACGCACCGAGGAGGATCATGTCGATTTGGGGAACGGCAATGCGTTCGACCCACCCGACGGTCGCTTGTCTCGGCCAGACGGTGGTCAAACCGGCGGCGTTCCGCCCCTGCAGCTTAAGCAGGGCGTCGAGTGCACCCTCGTTCCAGGCGACGTCGGCATCGGTAAACACCCAAAGGTCACCTTGCGCTTGGGCGGCGAGTTGGTGGCATGCCCAGTTCTTGCCTCCCCACCCCTCGGGCAGCGTTTGCCCCTCGATCCGCCGAAGCGTGGGGTGGTCCTGCGCCAAGGCGTCGACGATGGCGGCCGTCTCGTCGGTCGAACCGTCGTCGAGCACGAGAACCTCGCGTGCGCCCTGCTGCAATAGGAGCGGCAACGTGCTGGGAAGCGTAGCCGCCTCGTTGCGAGCCGGAACGAGAATGGAGACCGCATGCGCAGCGACGCCTTGGGGCCCGGTCGACGGGTCCCTGGCAACCCTGCGCGTCAGCGTGTCGAGTCGGGGGAACGACACGGCGTTCACGATGGCGACCAGGCCCTGCACGCCCAGGAAGACGAGCGTCACCCACCACGCCACGTCCAAGGCGACGGCCAGCACGGCGTTCACGACCACCAGCCTTTGAACCGGTTGGCGACCCGGTCGGGTGATGAGGCGCCATGCTGGGCGAGGGTGAATCCCGGGAGTGGGACCTCCGGATCCTCCCGCCCGGCAGCCTCGTCAATGCGGGAGAGGGCCTGCTGGAGCTCGGTGGTCGCTTGATCCGCATCGGGGCATGCGTCGAGGAGCCACAGGTACGCCTCGGGGTGCTGCATGCCGCGCTGCACCACGCGAATGGCGAGGGGGTGAAGGGGCACGCCCGCCCAGCGTGCGATGCGTTCAGCGCCGGGACGGACCGCCTGGAGGGGTCCGGGGGGCTGCACGGCGGCTTCACCGAACACGACGCCCACCGCGCCCTCCTCCACCGCACGCAGGAAGCGTCGCGGTTGACTCGCCGGGATGGCCCCATGGAACTCGAAGAAGGGGAACTTTGCCAGGTTGGCATCATCCATCAGCACGGCGAAGGGAACGCCGCGTTGGCGTGCGAGCCACCACACGAGGTACCCATCCCACCAGGCGTGATGATTCGCGAGCAGCAGCGAGCCTGCCGGAAGCGCCTTGAGGTCGCCCCGCATCCAGATTCCAGCCAGCCCGCTCCGCAGGGAGCGCCGAATGATGCCCGGAATGAAGGCTGCAATCGCCCTCTGCACCAGGCGTTTGCCGGGGGCACCGTGACTGGCGTCGGGGACGCGCCGCGTCACGCGGTCCTCAAGCGTCCCGTCGCTTCGGGTCGCTCGCCTCCACGACGGTGCTGAGACCGACGATGAGCATCATGACGACGAACGCCACGAGGCCCGCAACCGGATTGCCGAACAGCACGTGACCCAGGCCGAGGAATCCGGCTTGCCCGACGTACAACCAGCGAATCGTCGGAGCCGTCTCGGTCCGCAACTCCGGCAGAATCTGCAGGAGGAGGGCGGTCAGGAGCAACCCGGCGAGGAACCAACCCACGAAGTTGCTTAGGGGAACCCCGAAGTATGCGCCCGCGTCGAACACCCAGAAGCCTTGCTGCACCATGAGTGGATCGAGACCTACGTCCCAGGCGACGAGCGCGAGGGGAGCGATGAGCCACCGCGCACGCCTGGGCGCAATCACGATGGAGGTGACGGTGAACGCCCACCAACCCAACGGAACGAGGAGGGGTACGCCCAGGAGGCTGGGCCCTGGTGCCGTGTACTCATACGCGCCAAACGGGATGCCGGTTCGAAACCCAATGGCTTCGATCGCCACGCCGAACGCGAACGCAGCTGCGAATCCCAGGAGGGCGCGTGACCCGTACCGCCAGGTTGCGAACCCGAGGACCCCGAGGGCAAGGAGCGAAGTCGACACGTAGGCGAGGGCGGGAAACACCTCGGGCACGAGGGGTGCGGGCACCATGGAAACGGCCCACAGGAGGAGCGCGACACGCCAGGCTTCACGCCAGGACGCGCGAAGGCGCTTGTAGCGTTCCATCGCGCCTTCGTCGAGCGCCATGGTGATGCCGAACACGACGAGCACGTTGGTGATGAGGAAGAACAGGGCCTCCTCCACGGGGAGGCCGAAGGGCTTCAGGCCGGTGGTGAAGCGCTCGCTGATCCACCAGATTTCCACGCCAATGGCGATGCGATCGGCGAGCCACAACCACAGCGTCGGAATGCCAATGGCGGTGAGGACGAGACGCCAGCGACGCACGAGAAGGTCACCGCCGAACGCCCACTGAAAGGCCACGACGGGAAGCGCCCAGGCGGTGATGAGACCGAGGTACGTGGTGGCGGGTTGCGCCAGTGCTGCGGCACCGAGGACGGCGAGCATCAAGAGCAGGCCGGACCCAAGCCAGCGAATCCATGCTTCGGGAAGCGCGCCTTCGAACCGTTGCCACGGACGCGCCCGCATCAGGAAGTACAGGAACAGGGCGGTGCCTGCCGTTTGAATCAGGAAGAACGCGTACTCCTCGACGGGCACGTAGAAGATGGTCGCCAACACGCGACCGGGTGGGTACCCCCACACCTCGCGGAAGACGAGGTAGTTGTCCCACGGGGTCGTGTACACGAAGGCGAGGATGAGGTGAATCCACAAGGCTCGACGCGCGAAGGTGTCGTCGACCCCCTCGCGAGCCAAGGGTCGTCCCTGCCTCACGGCGCGGATGGCGAGGAAGGTCAGCAACGCCAGCCACGGGAGCGTGAACACCAAGTGGAACTGCAGGTAGGTCACGCCTTCGGTCCTCCTCCAAACCAACGGCGATCAAGGTCCTTGAGGACGGTACGCGCCGCATTCCGGCCCGAGGCGCCCATGATGCCTCCCCCCGGGTGCGTGCTTGCCCCGGTGAGGTAGAGACCCTTGAGGTGCGTGCGGTACTCGGCCATACCGAGGAAGGGACGCAGGGCGAACATCTGATCGAGACTCATCTCGAGATGCATGACGTTTCCGCGGAACAACCCCAGTTCACGTTCGAGCCACTCGGGGTGTTGGAACAACTGGCCGACGATCTTGTCCTTCGTGCCGGGAGCGTACGCCTCGAAGGTGTCGAGGATGCGTTCCGCCACCTCGTCCTCGACGTCCGCCCACTTCCTGCCGCGGGAGAGTTCGTAGGGGAAGTACTGCGCCCAAAGCCACAACACTTCACCTCCGGGAGGGGCGAGCGTGTCATCGACGGCACTGAAGCTCATGGCCACGATGGCGGGGTCACGGGCGGGTTCACCCGCCAGGTAATCGCCGTAGGCGGCGGCAACCTGTTGCCGGTCGCGCGCGACGAGTTGAAGGGCCGTTCGCGCCTCGTCGCCTGGATGAGCGGCGTAGCGGATGGGTTCGGACAGGGCGAGACGGAGAATGGCGCCGAAGCCGTTTCCGACGCGCATCGCGCGACTCGTGGCGGGGCGGTGTTCCTCGGGCAGCAGGCGCGCGAACGTCTCGAGCGCGTGCGCGCCCGCGACGACGGTGCCTGCCGTGTAGCGTTGCCCGTCCACCTCCACGCCCACGGCGCGTCCACCCTCCACGAGGATGCGGTCGACGGGAGCGGACGTGTGCACCTGACCACCGTGGTCCTCGATGTGTCGCGCCAGCGCCTGCGTGAGCATGCCCGACCCGCCCCGGGGTCGCGCGATGCCTCCCTCGTGATAGAGCGGGTGCCACAGGAGGAAGGGGCTCGTCATCGGTTCGCTGGGGGGCGGACCGGACTGCGCGGCCATCCAGACGAGCGGGGCCTTGACCTTCTCCTCCGTGAAGTACCGATCGACCACCTCCCCGTAGGGTGCGAGGATCGACTGCAGCGCGCGCTTCCAGTCGCCTTGAATGGCATTGCCGAACATCATCTTGCGACCGAGGTTCAGTGGGCTGGGCGTGGACAGGAACAGGTCCTTCACGACGCGCGCGAAGGGTCGCCACTCGTCCATGAAGCGGACGTACGCCTCCCCCTCCCCGGGGAACTTGGCGTCGAGGTGCTCCGCCGTCTTGCGTTCGCTCCGGTGGATGAACAGGGAGTCCCCGTCAGGGAAGGGTGCGAAGAACAGGGGGTCGAGCTCGAGGTACTCGAGGCCGTAGCGTTCGAGACCGAGTTCCTCGACGATGGGGGTCAAGCGAATGAGGATGTGGGCGCTGCCTCCGAGGTCGAACCGGTACCCGGGGACGTGCTCGATGGTGGAGACGGCACCCCCCACGATGTCCCGTCGCTCGAACACGCCGACCCGCTTTCCGGCCTGCGCGAGGTACGCGCTGGTGATGAGGGCGTTATGGCCCGCTCCAATGGTGATGACGTCGAAGTCCATGACCGTTCACCATACCGCCGTCTCGACCGGCGGTCGCCTCGTCAGGCGCCTGCGCTCCACACGGCCATGGCGGCGCGGGGAATGAGCGCCAACCGTTCGTGGGGACGAAGGAACGCTCGCAGGGAGAGATTGTCGTAGCGATTCTGCCGCAGTTTGTGCAGGATCGCTTCGTAGTTGAGGGATGCGGCACCGACGGCGATACCGGCCATGCCGTGGAGCTTGGGAATGCCGCGCCAGCCGTCACGGTAACGAGCCTCGGCCAGGTCGGCGAACTCTTCGAGGAGTGAGACGTACCCCTCGCTGACGATGCCCATGCGGAGGTCTTCCTCGCGCACGCCGTGGACCGCCATGCGGTCGGCAGGCAGGTAACAGCGATCGCGACAGAGGTCTTCCCCCACGTCACGGAGGATGTTCGTGACTTGCATGGCTTCCCCCATGGCGACGGCGGCGTCGAGGGTTTCCTCTCCCCCGTCGTACCCCGCAACGGGCGTGATCATGAGGCCCACCACGCCCGCGACGCGGCGGGAATACAGCATGAGTTCGTCGGTCGTGGCGATGCAGCGAAGGGTGAGGTCGGATTCGAAGCCGAGGCGGAGTTCTTCGAACGCGCTGAGCGGCACGTCGTAGCGTTGGAGCACCCAATCGAGCGCCACTTCGCTGGGGGCCGCCGGCTTGGGCGTACCTGCGTAGGCGCGTTCGATGCCATCCCACCAGGCGTTGAGCCGGTGGAAGGCATCGGTCGTATCGCGCGCCTCGTCCACGGCGTCGTCTCCCATGCGGCACGCCGCGTAGATGGCTTGCACCGCCTTGCGCTTGCGTCGACCGAAGAGGCGTGAACCTAGGTAGAACGTCTTGGAGTGGCGCCGCGTGACGTCTGCCGCGTAGGCGAGCGCAGCCTCCGGCCCCCACACGTTCGCGTCGGTGGGACGGATGCGGGGTTCGGCGACCGAAGCGCGTTCACGAATCACGACGGCAAGGTAGCACGCAGCCACGTGAGAAACGGGGCGCAGCACCGCATTCGCAGTGTCCCGTGCGGCGTCAGGTTCGCCCGCCGAAACGACGCTCGACGTACTCGGTGACCATGTCGTTGAACGCCTTGGCGATCGTCGGGCCGTCCCCTTGGAGCGTGCCGACGAGTTCACCATCGCGGTACACGGGGGCGCGGGGGCTCTCCCCCGTACCGGGAAGGCTGATGCCAATGTCGGCGTGCTTGGACTCCCCGGGACCGTTCACGACGCAACCCATGACGGCGACGTTGAGGTTCTCCACGCCGGGGTACTGCTCACGCCAGGTGGGCATGCGCTCCTTGAGGTACGCATCGATGTCGCGCGCCATCTCCTGGAACAGCGTACTGGTCGTTCGACCACACCCCGGGCAGGCGGTCACGGAGGGGGTGAAGCGGCGAATCCCCAGCGCGGACAGCACCTCCTGCGCAATCTCGACTTCCCGCTCGCGGGGCGCGCCCGGGTCGGGGGTGAGGGACACGCGAATCGTGTCACCGATGCCTTCAGCAAGGAGGGGCGCAAGACCGGCGGTAGAGGCGACGGCGCCCTTGATGCCCATGCCCGCCTCGGTGAGCCCGAGGTGCAGAGGATAATCGCAGGCTGCGGCGATGCGCCGGTACACGTCCCACAGGTCGGGAGCGCGACTGACCTTGCCACTGAGGATGATGCGGTCGTGGGCGAGCCCGACCTCCTCCGCCATGGCCGCGGAGCCCAGTGCGGATTGCACCATGGCGCGCATCGTCACCTCGTGCGCGTCGACCGGGTCGTCCGATTCGGCGTTCTCGTCCATGAGCTTCGTCAAGAGCGCGGCATCCAGGCTTCCCCAATTCACGCCAATGCGAACCGGCTTGTCGTGTTCGATGGCCACCTCGACGATGCTCCTGAAGTTGTCGTCGTGCCGTGAGCCTGCACCCACGTTGCCAGGGTTGATGCGGTACTTGGCAAGGGCCGCTGCCGCTTCCGGCACCTCGCGGAGGAGGATGTGCCCGTTGTAGTGGAAATCGCCGACGATGGGCACGTCGAGTTCGTGCTCGGCGAGGATGCGCACGATTTCGGGAACCGCGCGGGCGGCCGCGACGTCGTTCACGGTGACGCGAACGACTTCACTGCCGGCGCGGTGCAGCGCGGCGACCTGAGCGACGGTGGCCTGCACGTCGGAGGTGTCGGTATTCGTCATCGATTGAATGACGACGGGGTGATCGGACCCGACCATGACGGAGCCGACGGGTACGCTCACCGTTTTCCTGCGTGGGAATCCGTTCACGCGTTCAGCCTACCCGTCTGACGGGGCGGGACGGTGGTCCAGACGTCAGTTCGATGGTGCATCGTCTCGAAGCAGGGCGAGGAGTTCGTCCTTGAGGGCGGCATTGACGCCCACCCCGTCACCGCCGTGCATCGTCTCGTTGCCCGCCCAGTCACCGAACCAACCGCCCGCCTCGCGCAGGATGACGGGGAACGCCGACACGTCCCAGGGGTTCACGATGGGGTCGAGCATGGCTTCGACGCGTCCCGAAGCGACGAGGAGGTATCCGTAGGCGTCCCCCCAACCGGCCCGCACCCAGAACGCGTCGCGAACGCGTTTCCAGGCAGCCTCGCGGCCCAATTCGTCGAAGCGGCCGGCATCGGTGGTGGTCACGACGCTTCGCGCTGGGTCGGACTCGGTCGACACCCACGTGCGCCGGCCGTTGAGCCAGGCACCGCGACCCGTCGCTGCAGCGAGGGTCTCCCCCAAGGCTGGGAACGAGGCAACACCGGCGATGACCTCCCCATCGCGCTCGACGGACAGGACGGTGCCGTAGAGCGGGACGCCCCGCACGAACGCCTTGGTGCCGTCGATGGGATCGATCCACCAGCGGTAGGGCGCGCTCCCGTCCGTCGATCCGAATTCTTCGCCCACCACGGCGTGGTCGGGGAAGCGACGGGCGAGGACGTCCCGAATGTACGTTTCGGCAGAGCGATCGGCAATCGTGACGGGCGTCTCGTCCTCCTTGACGTCCACCGTCACGCCGGTTCGAAAATGTCCGAGCGTCATTCGGCCTGCCGTTTCGGCGAGCTCGATGGCGGTTTGAAAAAGCGTGTCGAGTTCAGCCATGCTGCCTCCGTCTCGGGGAGCAGGCTAGCACCGCGCGGTACGCTTGCGGGGATGCTGCATCGCCGAATCGATCTCGAAACTCGTGAACATGCGCACCTCGCTCCCTACGCCGCGTTTGCCGACGCGACGCGGGGTCGGATGCACCCCGAGGAGGAAAGCGAATTCCGAACGGCGTTCCAGAAGGACCGTGACCGCGTGGTTCACACGACCGCGTTTCGGCGCCTCGAGTACAAAACGCAGGTGTTCGTCAACGACGAGGGTGATCACTACCGCACGCGCCTCACCCACACGCTCGAAGTGGCGCAAGTGGCGAAGGCGGTGAGTCGCGCGCTCGGTGTGAACGAAGACCTTGCGGAGACGATTGCTCTTGCGCACGACCTAGGGCACCCACCGTTTGGCCACGCGGGCGAATCCACGTTGAACCGGCTCGCCGACGCCGAGGGCGGCTTCGACCACAACAAGCAGAGTTTGCGCATCGTCACGAAACTCGAGTTGCGCTACCCCCACTTCGAAGGCTTGAACCTCACGTGGGAAACCCTCGAGGGCATCATGAAGCACGAGACGGAGTACGACCTTCCCGATGGGGCGTGGGAGCCCGACAAGCGTCCCACGCTCGAAGCGCAACTCGTCAACCTGGCCGATGAAATGGCGTACAACGCGCATGACCTCGACGATGGTTTGCGTGCCGGCATTCTCGACCCACGCAGCCTTCGTGAGGTCCCCCTCCTGGAATCGCTGGTGTCACGCCTCGCGATCGATCTCGATGCGTTCAGCCCGCACGATCGCGCCCTGTTGATTCGTGAACTGCTGGGCGCAAGCATCGATGACGTGATCCAGGCGACCCACGCCCGGCTCGAGGATGCGGGCGTGGCAAGCGTCGATGACGTGCGTGAACATCCGGAACCGTTGGCGCGCCAGAGTGACGAGGGCCATGCGGCGGCACGGGCGTTGAAGGCGTTCCTGTTCGAGAAGCTGTACCGCCATCACCGGCAGATTCGGATGGCGCGCAAGGCCGATCGATTGCTCAGCGAGATCCACGCGGCGTACCTGAGCGAACCGACGATGCTGCCGCCGGATTGGCAAGGAGCCGCGTCGGAACGAGGCTTGTTGCGTGCGGTGACCGATTACCTTGCGGGCTTCACCGACCGGTATGCGAACGACGAGTATCGGCGCCTCTTCGCGCCGGGTCGCCTGACCTGAGGCCGTTCGGGGTTAGAACGGCGCTTCGCTTGCGCGTGCGACGGCGAACAGGCGTCCGTCGTCGGGGTTCCTGAACCACACGACGTCCGCGTCGATACCGAGGACGCGAATGAGCACCCAGGGGTTCGTGATGACCGTGCTGGTGATGGCTCCCTCGGCGGGTTCGGTGAGGACGAGATCGATGAAGACTTCACCATCGCGACGTTCGACGCGCTGAACGTCAATCCCGTAACCGCTCGACGGGCGCGTGGCCAGTTGGACCGCGACGAGCGTTTCGCTTCCAAAGCGTGCGTCGGGGAGTGCGGGGGGCGTGAGCGCGTTGGCCTGCACTTCGCTCCAGAAGGCACTGAGGGCGGCCGCATCGTTGACGAGCGCGAAGCGGTCCTGGTCAGGCGCGACGCCCTGGCGACCACTGGCCGCGATCTCGAACAGGGCGCGTTGACCGGGATCGCGGTACGTCGCGTCGTCGACCGGCAGGTCGGTTTGGACGTACACGACGGAGTGGAGGTACTCATCGAGCCCACCGGGATCGTCGGCTTCGAAGACGGCGGGTTGGAAGGCTTCCGTAGCGTCCTCGTCTGTTTGGGCGAGGGTGGCCACGACGCGGGGTGCGCCGTCTTGGGAAAGTCCGGTGGCGATTGCGTCCGCCTCGGCGGGCGTGAGACTCGCGTCGCCCCGGAGTGGTGTGGTGGTGGGTACGGGCGTGATGCTGCGCGTGAGGTTCGCCTCGACGTTCCGCGCGAGCGTGAACCAGCGGGTCCCATCGAAGTAGTGGACGGATTCGAGCGCTTCCCGCGTCCGGAGTTCCAGATCGGTGGTGAGGGGTACGCGCACCACGTCGAACGGGCGCTGAAAGGTGTCGGTGGCGGTGTCGAGCAGGAACGGTTGCTCATCGAGCAGGCGTGCAGCCTGCACGGCGAACGGGTCGTTCACCTCACTGCGCGCGACGAGGTCGCCCAGCGTGTAGGTCGCTTCATCGAGATCGAGCGTGTCGGCGGTCCCATACGCGTATCGAAGCCGCTGCGCTCCTTCCTCATCGATGAGTACGACGTCGTGCAGCGTTGCGCTTCCAACGGGTGCGCAGGCGCTCAGCATCATGATCAGCAACGACCCGGCGACGATCCAAGTCCGCATGGGAACCTCCGCCCGAACGATAGCACCGCGCATGCTCCTTCTCGTGCAGCGCCGCATGCGGAGCGTTGCTACACTTCGGCGTGGCTTCCTACCGGAGGGTGTTGGTGTTGTCCGCGTCGATTGGTGGGGGCCACGTGGCCGCCGCGAATGCGCTCGAGGCGGCGTTCGGTCAGGCGGGGGTGCCATGCCTGCACGTCGACCTGCTCCAGTACACGTCCGCACCCTTTCGCACGCTGTACCGACGAAGCTACTTCGATCTGGTGCGGGCGGCTCCAGAGATCGTGGATTGGTTGGGGCGCCGGTTGGACCGTCGGCCCAGCGAGGCGCCGACCCGCATGCGGCGGTTGCGCGCCCGCGTGTCTCGCCTGATTTCCTATCAACTGCCTCGCGTGCTCACGACGTTCGAACCGGACCTGATTCTTCACACGCACTTCCTGCCGCCCGACGTGCTGGCCCAGCGTCGCTCCGGCCCGCGCCTTCCGCTTCAAGGGGTCGTGGTGACGGACTTTGGTGCGCACGCATTGTGGATGTCGCGGGACGTGGCTCGCTACTTCGTGGCGACGGAGGACGTGGCCGTGCACCTGCGCGCCAGCGGTGTCGATGCGGGACGCGTGGAGGTGACGGGCATTCCGGTCGATCCGCGTTTTGAGCACGTCCCGAGTCAAGCGGAGGCCCGCAGCCGGTTGGGGCTCGAACCGGACGTGGACGTCGTCCTGCTCCTGTTGAGCGGCTTGGAGCGGCGCGCTGCCGAGGTGATTCTGGATGGCTTGCGACAGGTTCGCTGGCCGTTGCATGCTCTGGTCGTCTCTGGGCGCTCCCCGGAATTGCTGGACGTGGCGCGGGACGCCGCGACGGAGGGGGGTGACCTGGTTCGCATCCACCCGTATGGCATGCGGACCGACATGCCGACGTTGATGGCCGCCGCGTCCATCGTCGTCGGGAAGCCGGGTGGCCTGACGGTCAGCGAGGCGTTGGCGTCGGGACGCCCGTACGCCATCGTGCAGCCCTACCCGCTGCAGGAGGAGGCCAATGCGACGTACCTGCTCGAACAGGGCGCCGCGATTCGCATCGACCCCTTGACGACCTTCGCAGCGAAACTGCGGGGGGTCCTGTCCGACCCGGTTCGGCTTGCCGGCATGCAGGATCGCGCACGCGCGATTGGGCATCCGGCGGCAGCGCGGAGCGTGGTGCGCTCGTCACTGCAACTCCTCAACGATGCGTAGGGCGCGCGACCGTCGTCGGGTTAGGTGTGCTGCAGGTCGTCCTTTTCAGCCGCGTCGCCTGGATGCCCGGCGGGGTAGTGACCATCGAAGCAGGCGGTGCAGGTGCGGGCGAGACCGATGGCGCGCTGCAAGCCTTCCTCACTGATGAATGCGAGGCTGTCGGCACCAATCCGCTCTCGAATCTGTTCGATGGTGAGGGACGCCGCGGCAAGATCCTGGCGGGCGGCCGTGTCGATGCCGTAGTAGCAGGGGAACTTGATGGGTGGGCTGGACACGCGGAAGTGGACTTCGCGGGCGCCCGCTTCGCGCAGCATGCCGACAATGCGCCCACTCGTCGTCCCGCGCACGATGGAGTCGTCGACGAGGACGACACGCTTGCCCCGCACCACGTCGGTCGCGGCGAGCTTGAGGCGGACCTTACGTTCGCGCAGTCGCTGCGTCGGGTTGATGAACGTGCGTCCAGCGTACGGGCTCTTGTACAGCCCTAGGTCGTACGGGATTCCGCTGGCGCGGGCAAAACCAATCGCGGCAGCGAGTCCGGATTCGGGCACGCCGACGACGACGTCGGCATCGGCAGGCGCCTCTTGCCATAGGCGTTCCCCCATCCGCACGCGCGAATCGTGAACCGATGCGCCGTCGAGGGTTCCGTCCCCGCGAGCGAAGTAGATCCACTCGAAGGCGCAAGGGGTCGGGTTGGGTTCGAGCACTTGCCGTGATTGCAGCCCGTGACCGTCCGCGACGACCAGCTCACCGGGGGCGACGTCGCGCACGAATCGCGCCCCGATGACGTTCAACGCCCCGGGTTCGGAAGCGAACACGACCGACCCCTCGTCCATCTCGCCAATGACGAGGGGACGCACGCCGTTTCGGTCGCGCAGGCCGACGATCCGGTGCTTGTCCATGAGGACGACGGCGAAGCCGCCTTCGAGTTCACCCATGACGCGTGCCGTGGCGTCGGGCAGGTCGAGGTGCGCGTAGCGGGCGACGAGGTTGATCATGACCTCGGAGTCGTTCGTGGTTTGGAACACGGCGCCCTCCGCCATCATGGCGTCGCGCATCACCCGCGCGTTCGTGAAGTTGCCGTTGTGCGCAAGCGCAATGAGTCCCTTGTTGCTACGGACGGTGAGCGGTTGCGCGTTGAACCGCAGGCTCGAACCCATCGTGGAGTAGCGGGTGTGACCAATGGCGACGGTCGCGCCGGGAAAGCGGAGCTTGTCGATGCGGGCTTCGTCGAACACTTCACTGACGAGACCCATGTCCTTCTCGATGCGGAAGTCCTCGTCGCTGGCGGCCGCAATGCCGCACGATTCCTCGCCACGGTGCTGAAGGGCGACGAGACCGAGTTGGGTGAGGCCGGCCACGTCGTTGACGGTGCCGTCGGCACTTCGGACGGCCATCACGCCGCACTCCTCGCGCGGCTTGTCGCTCTCGATGCGGGGGTTCACGCGAGGACCTCGGGGAGGGTGCCTTCATGCGCCGTGCGAAGCGTTTCGACCGGAATGCGGATGCGTGCGTCGTTCCAGCGGAGAACGAGGTCACTGCCTCCCGAGCGCCCGAGGACGTGCCACGGAACGTCGCTTGCATCGAGGCGCGCCGCCACGGTGGCCTCGTGGCGGGCTGGCACGGCGATCACGATGCGGCCGGCACTCTCACCAAACAGCATGCCTTCGAGGCTGCATCCCTCTTCGGCGCCTGCGGCGACGTTGGCGGCCAAACCGACGCCGTGGGGGAGCGTCATTTCGGCGAGGGTGATGGCGAGCCCCCCGTCGCTGCAGTCGTGCGCCGTCTCGACGAGGCCGTCGGCGATGAGTTCCCTCGTGGCGCGTTGGACGCGCGCTTCGAGGTCGAGGTCGCAGCGGGGTGGGGTACCGGTCTCGTTGCCGTGGAGGTGCGCGGCGTAGGCGCTGCCGGAGAGTTCGTCGCGCGTCCAGCCGAGGAGGAGGAGCTGATCGCCCGCTCCCTTGAGCCCGAGCGTGGCGTGCCGGCGGACGTCCTCGAGCTTGCCGACCATCCCGACCGTAGGGGTCGGGGGGATGGCGATCGTGGCGTCGCCATCGCGCCACTCGTTGTAGAGGCTGACGTTGCCGCCGGTGATGGGCGTATCGAGGGCGAGGCACGCCTCCCTCAACCCTGCGACCGCTTGCTGCATTTCGTAGTACACCTCGAGGCGTTCGGGATTCCCGAAGTTCAGGTTGTCGGTCACGCCCAGGGGCGTCGCTCCGACGCAGGAGAGATTGCGGGCCGCTTCCGCGACGGCAAGGCGCGCACCTTCGAACGGGTCGAGCCTGCAGTAGCGAGGGTTCTGGTCGACCGTGGCGGCCACGCCGAGGGGCGTTCCCTTGATGCGGAGGACCGCCGCGTCGGCTGCGCCGGGGGCGACGACCGTGTCGGTGCGCACGTCATGGTCATAGCGTTCCCAAATGGCTCGCGTGGAGGCAATGCCGGGCGCGGCAAGCAGCGTAGTGAGGGCGGTGACCGGATCGCCGAGGGGCGGAAGGGGCTGGGCCGTTTCGCGGGCGGTGCGAATCGCTGGGGATTCAATACCCTCACGCGTGTAGGTGGGCGCCTCGTTGACGAGGGCGACGGGCAGGTCGGCGTGGAGGGTTTCCCCCTCGTAGATTTGGAAGCGGTCTCCCTCGATCACCTGTCCAACCCAGGCGGCTTCGAGTTCGTAGCGTGCGAGAACCTCGAGCACGGCGTCCCGCTGACTGGGGTGCACGCTGAACATCATGCGTTCTTGCGACTCGGAGAGCATGATTTCGATGGGCGTCATGCCCGATTCGCGTCGCGGCACGCGGGCGACGTCGAGGTGCACGCCACGCCCGGCGCGGTACGCCATTTCCGCGACACTGCTCGTGAGCCCGGCGGCACCCATGTCTTGCACGCCGTCGACGAGATCGCGTTCGATGAGCTCGAGGGTGGCTTCGAGCACGAGTTTTTCGAGGAACGGGTCCCCCACCTGCACGGCGGGCCGATCTTCGCTCGAGGCGGTGGACAGGTCGGCGCTGGCGAACACCGCGCCGCCGAGGCCATCGCGCCCCGTGGGGGAACCGACGTACAACAGTTCGTTGCCCACGTCCCCCACCGTGCCGCTTTGCAGACGCTCGACCGGCATGACGCCGAGTGCCATGACGTTCACGAGAGGGTTTTCGAGGTACGCGTCGTGGAACTGCAAGTCACCGCCCACCGTGGGGACGCCGACGGCGTTGCCGTACCCGGCAATGCCGTCCACCACGCCGGGCAGCAGGAAGCGGGTTCGGGGATGGTGGAGGGGCCCGAAGCGCAGCGCATCGAGCACCGCAATCGGGCGTGCACCCATGGCGAAGATGTCGCGCAGGATGCCTCCCACGCCGGTGGCCGCACCTTGGACCGGCTCGACGGCGCTCGGGTGGTTGTGGCTCTCCATCTTGAACGCGAGGCCGAGACCGTGCCCAATGTCGACGACGCCTGCGTTCTCACCTGGACCCTGGAGCACTTGGGGTCCCTCGCTGGGGAGGGTGCGGAGCAGGGGGCGGGAGTTCTTGTACCCGCAGTGTTCGCTCCACAGGGCGCCTGTGACGGCGATCTCGAGGAGGGTGGGCGTCCGGCCGACCCCCTCGACGAGGAGCGCGTACTCGTTGGGGGTGAGTCCGAACTCGCTGGCGCGAGAGGCAAGGTCGTTCGTCATGCGCTGGCTCCAGCGGCGGCGCCCGCGAGCGTGTCGACGAGCGAACCAAGGATCTTGAGTCCGTCCTCGCTGCCGAGCAGGTCATCGGCGGCGCGTTCCGGGTGCGGCATCATGCCGAGGACGTTGCCGGTCTCGTTGAGGATGCCGGCGATGTCGTTGCGGCTCCCGTTCGGGTTTGCGCTTGGGTCGGGCAGCCCGTCGCTGCGCACGTAGCGGAGGGCGACGCGACCTTCTCCTTCGAGCCGCGCAATCGTCTCGTCGTCGGCATCGAAACGGCCGTCATGGTGGGCGACGGGGAGGGTGAGCACGTCGCTTCGGTAGGTGCGCGTGAAGTAGGGAGCTGCGTCGGTCTCCACGCGGACGTGCACGTCCTTGCACGTGAAGTGCAGGTGGTCGTTGCGGGCGAGGGCCCCTGGAAGCAAGCGGGCCTCGGTGAGGACCTGAAAGCCGTTGCAGATGCCGAGAACGGGACCGCCTCGATTCGCGAAGGCCGTGACGGCCTGCATGATGGGACTGCGGGCGGCGAGCGCGCCGCTGCGCAGGTAATCGCCGTAACTGAAACCGCCGGGAAGCACGACCGCATCGACGGGCCCGAGTTCGTGGGATGCGTGAGGCACGAGCGTCACGTCCACACCGAGGACGTCACGGAACGCCCATTCGGCATCCTGATCGCAGTTGGAGCCTGGAAAACGGACGATGGCAATGGGCATGTTGGTCGCGGAGTCCCCCTCGGCCTTGGTCTCGGCGCATGCTAGCACCGTGAGCGAGGTGGTTGGGTGGGGCGCTTGCTTCCTTGACCGAGGGGCGCGGCGTTGCTAGCATTCACCGTTGGCCGCGTGCCGGGATGGCGGAACGGTAGACGCAGTAGACTCAAAATCTACCGGGGCAACCCGTGCGGGTTCGAATCCCGCTCCCGGCACCAATCGCGCTTTCGCACTGGAGGTTACTCGTGCTCTTTTGGCTCGTGCTCATTTTGTTCCTGCTCGCTTCGATCCTCTTGACCGCCGTCGTGTTGATGCAAGAACCCAAGCAAGCGGGGCTCGGTGACGCCCTGACGGGGGGCGGCGGCGGCGACTTTGGTTCGACCGGCGGTACGGCAGGGGGTCTCCATCGCCTCACGATCTACATTGGGGTCGCTTGGGGCCTTTTGGCGCTGTTGCTGCAAATCATCCCTCGCTGACGCCGTTTACGCCTCGTGACGTTCGCTCTGCGCCGCTGCAATGCGGCGCAGATTACGTTTGACCGGGTATGGGCTGGGTGCTAGGCTTCTCGGAAGCGGGTCGCCCGTCGTACCCGTGAGACACGCCTTCCGCGAGCCCGTGGGTTCGCGGCGCTGTGACAATTCGGACCGGGACGCACCCGGTACACGTCTGGACCGGTCGCCGTCGGTCCGATCCCTAGGAGGCGGTATGAAGAGAATTCTGGTAGCCCTTTCCACCGTTGCGCTGTTGTCGATGGCTTCCGCGCAGCCGTTCGTCTGGCCCAGCGCCTGGACGTCAGCGGACGCCTCGGAAGTCGTGATGGGCGGCACGTTCCGCGATTACGCCATTTCCGACCCCCGCACGTTCAACCCGTTCGTGTCCGCGGAACAGAACCAAGTGGTCGACCTTGCCGACGCCACGACCCTGATCACGCAAGGACCCGACTCCGACGAGTTCATCCCCTACATGGCGGAGAGCTTCGAAGTGAGCGAGGACGGCCTCACCGTCACGATCAACGTGCGGCAAGGCATGAAGTGGTCCGACGGTGAAGACATCACCGCCGACGACTTCTACCTCACGTACCTCGCCGAAACCGACCCCGAGGTCGGCTCCAACGGCTACGACAGCTGGTTCATCGCCGGAGCGCCCATCGTGGGCGAACTCGTCGACGACTACACGCTGCGTTTCGTCTTCCCCACGACCGACCGCACCGCACTCCCCGTGCTCGCCATCTCGCCTGCGCCGGATCACATCCTCGGTGAGATCTACCGCTCCGGCGGCGCCGAAGCCCTGAAGGCCGCCTGGGGTACCGATGCCGACATCTCGGAGACCGTGTGGGCCACCGCGTTCGTGCCGGTCGAGTACCTAGAGGGTCAGCGCGTCGTGTTCGAACGCAACCCGTACTTCGGGGAGTGGAACGTCGACGAGCAAGGCACCGCCCTTCCGTACATGGATCGCTACGTCGTCCAGACCGTCGAGTCGACCGACGCGGCGCTCAACCTGTACCTCGCGGGCGAGCTCGATGCTTACAGCCCCGCCAACCTCGACGAGGTGGGCGTGGTCAACCAGGCGATCAACAACGGCGACATCGATGCGACCCTGCTCCCCAACGTGGCGCCGGTTGCCTCGAGCCAGTTCATCGTCTTCAACTGGAACAAGGCCAGCGATCCCTTCCTCCAGTCCACCTTCCGGAACGTGAAGTTCCGCCAGGCGATGAGCCACCTCGTGGACCGCGAAGCGATCGTCGAACTCGTGTACGGCGGATCCGCCTCCCCCATGTGGTCGAACGTGTACCAGGTGAACGAGTTCTGGGTGAACGACGACGTGCCCAAGTTCCCCTTCGACCCTGAGCGCGCCGCCGCCCTGCTCGCCGAAATTGGTTTCGGTGAAACGAACGCCAACGGCATCCTCGTCGACGGTGACGGCAACGAACTCAGCTTCACGCTCGCCACGAACGCCGGCAACAGCCAGCGTGAGCAACTCGTGCAGATCTTCGCCGATGCCGCTCGCGAAGTGGGCGTCGAGGTGAACGTCGAAGCGATCGACTTCAACCTGCTCGTCGACCAGCTGCTCAGCAGCGGTGATGACCGTCCCTTCGACGCGATCCTCATCGGCTTGACCGGCGGTAGCCGCGTCTGGCCGTTCGGCGTGAACGTGATCCCCTGCGGGACCAACCTTCACATGTGGAACACGTCTGGCAGCTGCTTGAGCGCCCAGGAGACCCTGGCCGAGGAGCTCTACTTCAAGGGCCGCCAAACGCTCGACACGGATGAAGCGCTGCAAATCGGCTACGACATCCAGAGCACCCTCGCCACGCTGCAAGCGCAGGTCTACACGGTCAGCCCGCTGTCGCACTACAGCTGGCTCAGCACTGTCGGCGGGGAGCACCCCGACGGCCTGATCAACGACCAGCTCGGCTCGCGCCAGCTTCCGCTCACCTTCAAGCGCGACTAACCGCGCGCATCCTTGGGGCGAACTTCGGTTCGCCCCAAGACCCTATTTTTCTCTGCCCGCCCTGGGCTCAACCTGGAAGGCCCTCTCTTGTTCGCCTACATCGTTCGCAGGTTCATCAATCTAATTCCCACCTTCATCGGTGCGACGCTGCTCGCCTTCCTCATCTCGCAGCTCGTACCCGGCGACTTCCTGACGCAGCGCGCACTCGAACCCAACGTGCGACCGGAAACGATCGAGCGGCTCCGTACGCAGTTCGGACTCGATCTGCCCTGGCCCGTGCAGTACGTGCGCTGGATGGGCAGCCTCGTGCAAGGGGATCTCGGACTCTCGTTCAGCAGCAACCAACCGGTCACGAACCTCATCATCTCCCCCATCCGCAACAGCATGGTGCTCGTCGTCATGTCGCTCGTCATGCTGTACGCCATCGCGATTCCCGTTGGGGTGTTCAGCGCCGTTCGGCAGTACTCGGCCGCCGACCAAATCGTGAGCGCCGTCAGCTACTTTGGGCTCGCCATCCCCAACTTCTTCTTCGCCCAGGTACTCATCCTCAGCCTTTTCGTGATCCGTTCCTGGACGCGCGAAACGTTCGGCTACAACGACCTCTTGCTCCCCGTCGCGCAAATGACGTCCTCGGACTATCTCGACTGGCCGTGGTACCGACAATGGTGGGACATCTTCGTGCATGCGCTCATGCCAGCCTTCGTCGTCGCGACATCCGGCATCGCGGGGTTCACGCGCGTCCTGCGCGCCCAAATGATCGAGTACCTCTCCAGCGACTTCATTCGCACCGCCCGCGCCAAGGGGCTCGGGCAGCGCAGCGTGACCTACAAGCACGCCCTGAGGCCCGCCATCATTCCCTTCGTCGCCGGGATTGGCGGCATCCTCCCCGTCCTCATCGGCGGGGCGGGCCTCGTTGAAATCGTCGTCTCCTGGCCCGGCATCACCCCCACCCTCCTCGAAGCCATCAGTCGGCAGGACATCTACGTTGTGCTTGGCCTCGTCGTCATCACCACCATCCTGCTGATGGTGGGCAACCTCATCTCCGACCTGCTCCTCGCCGTGGTCGACCCCCGAATCCGGTACGACTGAGGTTCCCATGAGCAACGCGACACCCCCCACCCCCGGCATGACGCCCGACGGTCCCGGCATCGATCCGGTCCTCGACCGCAGCTCCAAGAGTCAAGCCCGCATCGCCTGGGAACAATTCCGGAAGCACAAGGCCGCCCTCATCGGTGGCCGGTCGCTTTGCCGCCGAGAAACCGCGCGAGACAAAAACTATGTCGTCTTTGGGAGCGCGTTGCTGCAGGACGAGCGAAACACGCGCACGAAAATCCTTGATTGCGCCCGGAGGTACGACAACTGAGTCGACCTGCGGAAGATCAATAAAGAGCGGGGCATAGACCATCGAGTGGCGAGGGAGGGAAACGAGCCGAACATTGCGTGGAATTATTGATTGGATGAAGTCAAAACCTCCAGGGGCAAACTCTTCGTTGCAAGCAAGAACAATTTCATCAAAGTCCGACAAGATGCCGCTGTGGAGCGAAGAAAGCCTCAGGACGACCTCCCTTATGTTGATGTAGTGATTATGGAAAGCTGGAAGCAACGCCACGGGTAGGTCAAAGCGAATCTTTGGCCCCCGAGAAACCAGTTTGCCGCTCTGAAGTAGGCGCGAATATTTGCTTGCCATAACAAGCGTATCTGCGACAAACTGCAGTGAAGGGGTCTGCAGAACGCCGTAACGGGCGTAGCCTCTGACGCCTCGAAAGGCACGTATCTGACGATTGCTGGGACGGAAGGTCCGTTCAACTCTGCCTAGGCCGTTCTCTGGTCGCTCGACACTGCGACGCACCAATTCTGTCGTTACAAGATGGCGCGAGCGAAAGCGAGGCGAGGCCGAGGATAGATAGACCGTTCGTCGACGCAGTAAAGGAATTAGCGCAGCAGAGCGGACCCTTAGAAGATTTCGTCGGATCGCGCTCCATGCGGAACGCCCCCAAGCCGCGCGCCGCGAAATATTGCGGGGTCTGTTCATTCCATGAACCTAGCTCTGCAGCGCCGGGACGAACTTGCCTCTTCAAGTACAGAGAATACTTCTTTTCGCGGGCGTACGCTGTCCTAGGCCGTCCGCTAAAGGCTACTGTTCGTCACCCAGTTGCGCTCCGACTGCACGAAGGGGCGAAGGGGATGCGCCCTCTTGGGACCGTCCGGTGAGGAAGTCGACGAGTCCTTCGACCACCGCCTCGGCGATCCGACGCTGCCCGTCCGCATCGGTCAGCAGCGCCGCATCGTCGGGGTTGGTGAGGAAGCCCGGCTCGAGCACGACGGCGGGGGCGCGGGACAGGCGCAGGATCGACACGGCCGC
>CAJXWR010000022.1 GCA_913062675.1 uncultured Trueperaceae bacterium | reverse complement strand
GGCCTCGCCGTTCTATTCCTTCGCGGTTACCCCGAGTACCTGACCGGCCTCATCCTCATCGGGCTGGCGCGCTGCATCGCCATGGTGCTCGTGTGGAACCAACTCGCCGAAGGCGACAACGACTACGCCGCCGGCCTGGTCGCCTTCAACAGCGTGTTCCAAATCCTCTTCTTCGGGCTCTACGCCTGGCTGTTCCTGACCGTCCTCCCGCCCGCCTTCGGCCTCGAGGGGCAACTCATCGACGTGTCGATGGGCGAGGTGGCGCAAGCGGTGCTGACCTACCTCGGTCTTCCCTTCGCCGCCGGCATCGCCACGCGCATGCTGCTCATCCCCCGCATGGGTCAGGCCTGGTTCGACGACACGTTCGCGCCGCGCATCGCGCCGCTCACGCTCATCGCGCTGCTGTTCACCATCATCGTGATGTTCAGCCTGAAGGGGGACCTGATCGTGCAGCTTCCGCTCGACGTGCTGCGCATCGCCGTACCGCTCCTGCTGTACTTCGTCCTCATGTTCCTCGTCAGCTTCGCCATGGGACGCATCGTCGGCGCCGACTACGCCAAGACGACCACCCTGTCGTTCACCGCGGCAAGCAACAACTTCGAACTCGCACTCGCCGTCGCCATCGCCGTGTTTGGGCTCGGGTCGGGCGTCGCCTTCGCCACCGTCATCGGCCCCCTCGTCGAAGTGCCCGTCCTGCTCGGGCTCGTGCACGTCGCCCTGTGGTTCCAACGGCGCTTCTTCCCCGAAGCCGCTCGCGCCGATGCGAGCATCGAGGCAAGCGCGGCGGACGCCTGCGTCGATACCGAGACGACCCTCGGAGCGCGCCCGTGACGGAGTCCGACCGGTCCGAACAACCCTTGCGCGTGCTCGTGCTCTGCACGCACAACAGCGCTCGCAGCCAAATGGCCGAAGGGTGGCTTCGGCATCTCGCTGCCGAGCGGTCGCTCTCGCTCGAGGTGCACTCGGCCGGTACCGAAGCGACCCGCGTGAAGCCCGACGCGATTCGCGTGATGGCCGAGGTCGGCATCGACCTGTCGACGCACGGTTCGAAGACCCTGTGGGACGTGCCCGACCCATGGAACTTCGCGTACGTCATCACGGTGTGTGATGCAGCGAACGAGACGTGCCCCGCCTACCCCGTCGAGACGCTGCGGTTGCACGTCGGCTTTCCCGATCCTTCGGGACACGATCAGGATGCGTGGCGCACCGTGCGTGACGCCATCGGCACGATGGCTGCAAAGTTCGTAGACGCGCTCGCGCGTGGTGCCATGCCCAACGAGAGCGAGCTGCAGCGGCTTAGCGTGGGGTGACGTTCAGTCAGGTTGCAACACCCGCGCGTTCCGCGCGGGTTGCTCGCAACGCTTCGAGCCCGCCGACAGGCAGGGCCGTCACGAGCAACGCGATGACGCCCGTGACGCGTACGATCGTCGAGACGAGCACCCCGTCGGTGGCCGTGGCACCGAAGCCTGCCGACAGCGCGGCGAACGCCAATTCCTGAAGTCCCAAGTTGCCGGGCGTCACCTGCACGTAGGTGGCGAGCTGGAGCAGCACGTAGAAGGCGATGGCCTCCGCGATGCCCACTGGAACGCCCAGCGCGACGAACCCCACCCACAGCATGGCCGACGCCTGCACGAAGGCGATGAGCGTCCAGAGCGTGACGCGCCACAGGTACCTCGGTTCGCGCAGGCTCTGCAGGGTCACACCCACCATCTCCTGAAGGCGAGCGCGGAGCCAGGCGGCCACTCGAATGCGTTGCGGAAAGAGGGGCAGAATGGCGAGCGCGACGAGCGGTGCGAGCGACGTCACGACCGTGGCCGCCGTCAGCAAGAGCCACAACGGCCAGCCCGCCACCTCCACGCCCCCCGCGAGCAGGCCGACGAACAGGGCGCCAAAGGCGAAATTGAGGATCATGGCGAGCCAGGGCGCATTGACGAACGCGACCAAAAAATCCTGAATGCGTACGTCGAACCGGCGGCGCAACTCCACCGCGCGGTAGACGTTGCCCGCCTGCGGAATGAACAGGTTCAGGAATCGCCCGATGACGAACATGCGCGTCCAGGGCCAGAAACCCACCGGCTGCTCGGCAAAGCGGACGAGCACCACATGGAAGCGTGCCGACTGCACCCCGAGGTAGAAGACCTGCATGACGAGCAACAGCGCGAGGAACCCCGGTTGCACGTCGCGCAGGCTTCGCAGGTCCTCCCCGCGCGCAATGACGAGGAACGCCGTGGCGACGACGGCGAGGACGAGAAGGAGCCAGGGGAGGGTGCGGGACCAGAATAGGCGCATGGCCGAACCAGCGTAGCCATGGATCTCCAACGAGACCGTGGTGTGCGCCCATGAACCGTTGGGCGTCCTTCCGCAGGGTCGCTGACCGCAAGGTCGGTAGCGGGGACCGCTTCGCCGTAAGGTTCAGCGCCGGGAGAGATGGGACAATCGCGATGAACGAGCAGGGAACCTGTGCCTTGCGGAAGTTGCGTGAAAGACTAGCCGCCCGTTTCTTCGTCGCCGTGAATCCCACTTTGGCGTCTAAGGCAAAGTCGACCTGCGCCTCAGCGGCAGTCCATCCACGGGCGCGGACCGATACACGTGAACGCATCCGCTCGCTTCAACTCGACGTGCCCGGGACCGATCGACGGTTGTCGGCATCGTTGAGGATTGAACGGGATGCGGGGAACGAAGTACACGCTGCCCCGTACCGTATTCCCGTACAGGTCGGCGGCAAGGATCAGGTTGGGGCACCCCGGCCCCGCGCCGAACCCTCCCGAGAGCGTGCCGCCGCTTCGCACGGCGTCGGCCTCGAAGCGGATGAGCGCTTGCTGGTACAGCTCGGGGAACCACTCGAACTCGGGGCGCCAGAGCCCCCGCGACTGAGGAATCAGGACGCTCATGGCGGCGAGCGCATCGCCGGCACCCGCCTGCGTCTCGAAGCTCACCAGGAAGAACAGGTCCTGCGTCGTCAGGGGACGACCGTCGAACGCGCCGTCCTGCGAGAGGCTGCCGAGCCATGAGGTGCGGTGCATCGAGGGTGCATCACGAACGTACCAGTGCACCTCCATGGGTGCGAGGCCGGTCCCGTCGAGTGAACGGGCGTTTCCGTCGAGCGTGAGGGTGTAGTGACCCTCCTGCACGTCAACCAAGTGGCAGGTGACCACGTCGCCGCCGTCGCTCCACGTGACCTCGCTGCATGCGACGGATGCTGGCGTAGCCCCATCCATGCGGCGGGTCAACGCGCCTCCCGTGAACGCCGCTGCAACGCTGGTACGGTCCATCGGGTCGCTGAACGTGACGACCACCTCGTCGTAACCGGTGCGGACGTCCCACCAGCCATCCGCGGGCATGGCGGACTGCACGCTCGGCACGGCGGGCGCGACGTCAACCGGTTGGGTCGTGAAGGTGCTGACGAGTGCTTCGGACGCCGCCACGTTCAGACCTCCCGCGGCCTCGAACGCCGTGGACTCAGCCTTGCGAACCGTCACGGTGTAGGTCGTTACAGGGCGGAGCGGCACGGTCGGTTCGCACGTCAACGTGTGCGCCTCGGGGTGCCACGCGAAGCGACAGTCGACGTCGGGTTCGATGGTGACGTTGCGATGCTCCGACCAGGTTGCGGGAACCGCGTCCTCGAACGTGATGACGATTGGGCGAGCGACGTGCACCCCAGTCGACACGTGCGCCGGACGCAACGACGCCACGACCGGGACCGCCGCCTCGTCCACGTCGAGCGGGGCGCAGGCAGGCAACCAGGCGACGGCGGTCACGAAGATGACGCGAGCCCATTGCCGGCAAAGCCGCAAGAAGTACACGAGGGACGCGACCACCGTCCCCCGCTCCACGGGCGGCGACGACGGTCTAGATCATCGTGCCAAAGGCCGCTTCACATGACGAACCCGCTTGAGGGACAACGCGACTCGGCGGGAAGGATCGGGGTTACGGCTGCATGCACCCTAGGAAACCGATGGGCGTACGTTGCGGATCCATCACGTGGAATGTGGGGCGAGAGAACGTACGCCACCTTCATCCGCGCTGTTCTTGGTGTGGAGGCGGCACTTCGGCGGCACGCACCTGCCGACCCCACGTGCATGACCACCGAATTTCCAAGCATCCGTCATCTCTGCATACAGCCTCCGCGGGAGCTCGCCAGCCCACCACCCGGACGCTACGCAGACAGCTAAACATCAATCCAGCAAGCGCCCCAACTCAAGAAACGGGACGCCTCCTCGATCGAATCGGCTGCCCTTCACATTGTGGTAACATTTTCCAAGGTCATGGTTCGCTGATGGCCTCGGAGGCGTCCATAACCCACGAAGCGCTCTTCATCCCGACATCGTTCATTCCTCGTGCACAGGAACCCAAGAGGTTCACAGCGGAACGGCTCGTACGATTCTGCACTGTCCTCTCTACGCTTCTCGTGACCGCGATTGCATGGGCGACCTCTTGTGAATTAGGAGGCGAGGGGACGGCCACCGACCCCTTCCACCTCGAGCGCGCACTGGACTTCGAAGCCATGCCGTCATGCGGTCTCGACAAGCATTACGTCGTCACCCGGGACATCAACTTTCACGGGTCCACACCCGCAACCGCGAACCATACGTTCTCGGGCCATCTGTCGTCCATCTCCGGAACGGATTGGCCCATGGTGATGACCAACGTCACCATTACCAGTGTCGACGAAGGGTACTTCGGAGGGTTCTTTCAATCGTTGGAAGGAGGAGCATCGGTACGCAACTTGATCTTCCACGACGTCACGATCGTGGTGCGTGCAAATGGCAACGACACCGGGGTCGGTGTTCTCGCTGGGATGACGGTTGAACCAGGAAATCCCGTGCGTGTCTCGGACGTCGTTGTCCTCAATAGCTCCGTATCCGCACTCGATGGCTCGAACCCTCGCACGTACGAGGCCCCCCACGTGGGTGGGTTGATTGGACGAGCCACGCATCCGCTCGAAGTGTCGAACGTGACCGTGTCAGCCGTCACGCTCAATGCTTTGGCGGATGGAACCGGTAGCAGCGGCGGCGGTGGCCTCATTGGGCAGGTGGCGACCACGGTATCGATTACCGATGCATCGATACACAACGTCATCCAGTTGGATGAGGGCAAACGACAAGTCGCCATGTACCGGGGCGGCTTGGTCGGAAGCCAAATCTCTGGCCATATCGACGCAAGCGACGTGCGAATCGACGGTTTGACGTTTCCCAGCAACCGTCTCTCGGGTGGCGTCCTGGGACTTGCGAGGAGTGCCGAACTGCGTCGCGTCGAAGTCAACGGCCTGAACATGGCGGATGCCTACGACAGCGGCGGCTTGATCGGAATGGTGAAGAATCCGGGGTCCATCTCGATCAGCGACGTGGCCGTGTATTCTCCTGCGTTCGTGAACCCCGGCGGGAACGTTGCCTTGCTCGTTGGCCGTGTCGAATCGAGCAACCACTATTCCATCGTCCGGGGCATTGGCGTGGCATCCCCCGACGTCACGCTGACGGCCTACCCAGTCACGTATGACGGCGACATGCAGCACGGCGCCTCGACAATCTTGACCCTATCTGATGTCGTTGGACACGCCACTCAAGGGCCAGATCCTCTCCAGGCAAGCGTGACGAACCAGCCGCTCGAGAACATGAAGATGATCGGCACGTTCGATCCATCGTTTTCCATTCAACCGTTGGCTACATCGTCAGACGCGATTTGGGAGATTGACGAAGGGAACGATTATCCGCGCCTTCGCGAGGTACTCGCACCCCGCGCCATACTTCCGGCAAGCCCGTACGCAAGTACGGTGTCACCCACGACCCTGGAAGTCGATGCGGACGGTCGTTCGACGTTCGACGTCACCCTGTACGTGCGCGACGCCACCGAGAATCCATATACGCACGGCGACGAGCCTACGCCGACGATGACGGTGAGTCCCAGTTCCGCGGGAACGGTGTCGTCTGCCTCACCGCAAGGGGCGGGCGTCTACACCTTCACGTTCGTTGCAGGTACCACGGCTGGGGTCGCGACGCTGCTCCCCAGTTTCATCGGCGTCACGCTCACCGACGTCGTCACGGTCAGCCTGGCCGACGTTCCCGTCCCTCCGGGCGGAGGCGCCGCGAGTCGCATTGCGTTGACCGGCATGCCGGCCGCAGCCATCCTTCAACATGTTCCTTTCGACCTTTCCGTCGCCATCCTCGATGCCAGCGGCACGGAGTCGCCCATCGCCGATGGCGGTTCAGTCGTCGCATACGTGGACGGTACGGCGGAGGGTGCAGGCCTCCGAATGGCGAACCTCGACCCCAATGCGGACGGGGGTGGCGACGGTCGCGTTGTGCTGGACGTCGAGGCGGGTGCGACCTCGTTCACGTTCGAGGATCTGGTGTTCACGGGGTCCGCGACGGACGAGACGCCCATCCGGATCGTGGTGAGCGGGACGGACGGGGCGTTGGCATCCGTGATGACGAGCACCACCGACCTTACGGTGTCCACCTCGACGTTCACCCTGGGCGCCGAAGCGACCACGCTGTTCGCGGACGGCACCGAGACGACCGTTCTCACGGCGACCCTCGCCGGTGCGTCGCCGACCGACGGTATCGCGGGCGTCGACATTCGCTTTTCGACGACGGCCGGTACCCTGTTGACCAGCGTGGCGGGCAGGCGAATCGACGTCGGAACCACGTATGTGGCGACGACCGACGATGCCGGTGTCGCGCAGGTGCTGCTACGCAGTCGTACGACGGAGGGTACGGCGACCGTCACGGCCTCCTGCCCGGGCGTCTGCACCGAAGCGGTGGACATCACCTTCGCGCCCGGCCTCGGAAACGTGAAGGTCGACGTCGATGTGGACGGTGCCTGGGTGTCGTTCGATCCGTTGCCCGCAAGCGTGACGAAACTCGAACTGCGCATCTCGCCGTCAGACGTGTGGAATGACATCGCCGGGACCGAGCTCGTACCGCCGGTCCGCATCACGGGCGCCGGCTTCACGACCGGCGAGGCCGTGACGTTCGAGCTTCGCGCCGTCGCGGGAGACACGGCCCTGCCTGCCATTGGACCCTTCACCATCACCCCCACCGCACCCACGGCTCCGAACCTCTCGTTCCGCGTTGGCAGCGAGGCGGTCGTGACCGACCTCGACCGGTCGCAACCCGGTGTCACGCTGGTGACGGTCGTGCAAGAGGTTACGTTTGGAGACCGCAGCCCGCCCGCACGCCTCTACCTGCTCCCTCTCGCCCTCGAATCAATGGCCGTGCAAGCGATAGGGGCGACGGAGGTGCAGAACGTCGAAATCGTCCTCGTCGACGCGTCGACAGGCGAAGTGATGCCACTCGAGCAACGCGACGCCTGGGTTTGGGAGAACATCGAGACCGACGATGCGGGGACGGCCAGCCTTTCCGTCCAGTTGCGCATCGTGGAGGTGGAATGATGATGACGCGGAAAGCCCCATTCTGGATCTTGCTTGCGAGCACGCTGGCCCTATCGCTGTCAGGCTGCGGACTTCTTGGCGGTGCGGACGCCAATGCACCCCAATTGCAGTCGGTCAGCTTCACCCTGTGCGCGTCGGAAGTGCCGGAGATTCGTGCGGATGGCGAGGGCGCCACCTGCCTCGCTTTCGCGGCGGAGTACGGCGCGGAGGTGCCAGGCGTCGACACGGGCGACTAACACCCTCGCGCTTCTTTTGGACCGTGTTCCGACAATCTGGCCTTTCTGGTTGATGCGTCAAGTTTGCCGAGATCGCGACGAGTCTGCCAAAGGTCGCTTCACATGGCCCTGACGTCCTCGGCGGGTGGTCGCAACACCCGCCCGGCGAGCGTCGTACGCTCCTCGGGACTCTGGAGGGTCTCGGATGCAACGTGCGAGAGAGCGGAGATTATCGAATGTCTTGGTAGTGCGTCGATAATCTGCCCTGACTCGCGAAAGGATAGGACGGTATTTTCGACATTCCGTTCGATGTGAAACTGGCGGTCGTTGTCCGCACAACGGCTCGCCGTACCAAACGCACGGAACCCGCTTCCCTCGGACGGGCAACGATTGAAGTGGGTACCCTATTCGTGAATCGTTGGTCGATTCGCTTTGGAGGTGGACCATGATTAACGCCGTACCCCAACCCTTCCAAGCCATGACGAAACCAACTGGCGCGATCTGCAATCTCGACTGCTCCTACTGCTACTTCCTCGCCAAAGAAATGTTGTACCCGGGCAGCCGCTTCCGCATGGCGGACGAGACGCTACGCACGTACGTTCGGCAATACATCGAGGCGCAACCGGCCCCGGAGGTGACGTTCGTATGGCAAGGTGGGGAGCCGACGCTGATTGGACTCCCGTTCTTCGAGCGGGTGGTGGCTCTGCAGCAGGAGTTCAAACGCCCCGGCATGCGCATCCACAACAGCCTGCAAACCAACGCTACGCTTCTTGATGACGCTTGGGGAGCGTTCTTTCGCGAACATCAGTTTCTCGTGGGCGTAAGCTTGGACGGTCCACGCGAATTGAACGATCGCTTTCGCGTCGACAAGGGAGGCGTCGGTACGTTCGACCGCGTAATGAAGGGCATCGACGTCCTCAAGCGCTTCGGAGTGGAGTGCAACATCCTCGCCACCGTACACGCTGGTAATCAGAACCACCCATTGGAGGTCTACCGGTTCTTTCGCGATGAGCTCTCAGCACGGTTCTTGCAGTTCATCCCCATCGTTGAACGACTTGAAGACGGCCGTGCCGATCGCGACACGTTGGTGACGGATCGGTCCGTGGACCCTGCACGATTCGGTCGCTTCATGAGCTCGATCTATGACGAGTGGGTCCGCCACGACGTTGGAACCGTCTTCGTACAACTCTTCGACGTTACCCTCGGCAAGCACATTGATGCTCCCGGAGGACTGTGCGTGTTCGAAGAGACGTGCGGTCGCGGCCTTGCCGTTGAACACAATGGAGACGTGTACGCGTGCGACCATTTCGTTGAGCCTGACCATTTTCTTGGGAACCTCGAGGAGCTTCCCTTGGTCGAACTTGCAAACTCCGATCAGCAACGAGCGTTTGGTGAGGCGAAGCGGGACACGCTCCCTTCGAAATGCATTTCATGCGACGTGCGATGGTTGTGTCATGGCGGGTGCCCGAAAGATCGCTTCACGACCACCCCCGATGGCGAGCCCGGTCTGAACTATTTATGCGACGGATATTTCGACTTTTTTTCTCATACGATGGAAACCATGACCTTCATGGCATCCGAATTGCGTGTCGGTAGGCCTGCCTCCAACGTAATGCATCATGTGGACGAGGCGCCAAGCCACAGCGCAACAGCATCGAGCGACGCATCATCATGACGCAGCGCTCGCAGCGAGGGCGCCGGAGGGGCCATGGGCGTCCCACCCTTGACGACGTGGCCCGTACCGCAGGCGTGTCCGCCATTACCGTGTCGCGCGCGCTGCGAACGCCGGAAAAGGTGGCACGAGAGACACGAGAGGTTGTGGCGTCCGCCATCGCGAAAGTCGGGTACATTCCCAATCTCGTCGCCGGCAATCTTGCATCGATCAAGACGCGAACCATCGCCGCAATCGTTCCCACGCTCGAACACTCGATCTTTACCGAGATGCTGCAAGGCATGGTTGACGTCCTTCGCGACGAAGGATTTGAGCTCATCCTGGGAAGTAGCGGATTTGACATTCGCGAAGAGGAATCTCTCATCAAGACCTTCCTCGCTCGCCAGGCGGAAGGCATCGTGCTAACCGGCTCGTTCCATACTGACGAGGCGCAACAGCTCCTTGCTCGTCTCGACTGGCCGGTGGTGGAGACGTGGTCGCTTTTGGGAACACCCTCGGTTGGAAGCGTTGGGTTCTCCAACTACGACGCTGCCTACGAGATGGTCAAGCACCTCGCGGAGCGCGGGTACCGGGAAATTGCATTCGTTTCGGCGGTTACGGAGGCCAACGACCGCGCAGCAGAGCGCCTTCGCGGTGTACGCCGCGCACTTGCGGACCTTGGGTTACCGGAACGAGCCGAACGCATTCGCACGAGCGAATTTTCCTTGCGGGCGGGGGGCGAATCCATGCACGCGATCCGAGCAGCCTGCCCGGAGACCGACGCAATCTTTTTCGCGGCCGACACGCTTGCCGCTGGCGCCATCCTCGAAGCCAAGAAGTGCGGCATTTCCGTTCCCGACGAGATTGCAATTGCGGGATTCGACGACCTGGAGATTGCGACGGTGATCGATCCCCCCATGACGACGGTGCGTGTACCGCGGCGAGACCTCGGTCGCGTGGCAGCACGGCTTCTCATCGAGGCAACCGAGCATGGTTTCGGTGGAGGCGTTCAACGAGACTTGGGGTTTGAGTTGGTGGTCCGAGGCAGTACCTGACCGTCGATTCACGTTGATGCTTGACATCGACTCGTCGCTTTCCTTATGCTTTGTGCTAGCGCTAACATTAAGTCGCCCGGTTCGGGTACGAACCAGAATCTCGGATCCACGCCCGTCGCCACGGCCCGCGAGCCGGAGCAGGACGCACAGCGACGATTGCGACCGGAAGGAGAACACCGCGTGAAAGCCATCATGGTGATGTTCGACACGCTCAACCGCCGTATGCTGCCACCTTACGGCTGCGAATGGATTCACGCGCCCAACTTCCAGCGACTCGCCGAGCGAACCGTGACCTTCGACAACTGCTACGTCGGCAGCATGCCCTGCATGCCAGCCCGACGCGACCTGCACACGGGACGCTACAACTTCCTCCACCGAAGCTGGAGCCCGCTCGAACCTTTCGACAACTCCATGCCCGAAATCCTGAAGAAGCACGGCGTCTACACCCACCTAATTACGGATCACCAGCACTATTGGGAGGACGGCGGAGCGACCTACCACAACCGATACAGCAGCTTCGAGTTCGTTCGCGGCCAAGAGGGCGATACCTGGAAAGGTCTCGTCGATCCTAGCTTCGAGATTCCCACCTACGACCGCACACCTTCAGCCCACGAAAATCTGGAAGAAAGCATGCGCGCATGGCGACAAGACTGGATTAACCGGAGCTTCATGCCTACCGAAGACGAGCAACCCCAAAGCATTTGCTTCTCCCTTGGCCTCGAGTTCATGGACGCCAACGCCCATGCCGACAATTGGTTCTTGCAAATCGAGACGTTTGACCCACACGAACCCTTTTTCAGCGCTGAAAAGTATAAAGCGCTGTACCCTCATGGCTACGACGGACCGCATCTCGACTGGCCACCCTACGACCGCGTCCACGAATCCCCCGAAGAAGTCGAACACCTACGCCTCGAGTATGCCGCCCTCCTCAGCATGTGCGATGAGCAGCTCGGCCGCGTTCTAGACCGCATGGATCGACACAACCTCTGGCAAGACACAATGCTCATCGTCTGCACCGACCATGGCTACCTACTGGGGGAGCACGACTGGTGGGCGAAGAACATTCAACCCTGGTACAACGAGAACGCACACATCCCCCTATTCATTTGGGATCCACGCAGCGGACGCGCCGGAGAGCGTCGCGACGCGCTCGTGCAAATGATCGACTTCCCCGCCACCCTCCTCGAGTACTTCGGTCAAGAACTCCCCGCCGAGATGCAAGGCGTTCCCCTGCGAAACACGATCGATCACGACCAACCCGTCCGCGACGCTGCCCTCTTCGGCATCCACGGAGGCCACGTCAACGTCACGGATTCCCGCCACGTGTACATGCGCGCCCCCGACAATCCAGACAACAAGCCGCTGTACGAATACACCCTGATGCCAAGCCACATGCGCACGATGTTTCGCGTCGAGGAACTTCAAGCCCTCGAGCTGGCCGCTCCCTTCTCCTTCACGAAGGGCTGTCATACCCTTCGGATCGAGGCGCGCCCATGGGTGAACCCCCACACATACGGCACGCTGCTCTTCGACATCGAGAGCGATCCTGAGCAGACGAAGCCCCTCGAGGACCCTGCGCTTGAAGCCCAAATGCTTGCGCATCTCGTACAACTCATGCGCGAGAACGACGCGCCACTCGAACAGTTCCTCCGCCTTGGAATCGACATCGAGTCATGATCGTGAGTCTTCGCCCCTTCACCATCGATACGCCACCGGTCCCACGAGGGCGGTCCAACTTCGTTCCGCCCACACGACAGAAGAAGGGAGGCGCGCTCGGTCGCACTACCCGTTCGTAACTCGTACGAACATCGCCCCGTCTCACAGGACAAAGGAGAGTGTCGTGACCATTAATCGTAGAGACTTCCTCAAAGCCGCCGGCGTCACGTCGGGCATGGTTCTGCTTGGCGATCCCATGCACGGCCTACGTGCGCTCGCTCAAAGCGGTGCGGCAAACGATCTCGGCATCTATCGCGAAGCCAACATGAATTGGGATCAACTCGCTGGAGAAAAGATTACCGTCCTTCTCTCCCCCGCCCACTACTTCACGAAGTTTCGTGAGCTCACTCCGCAATTCACGGAACTCACGGGGATCGAGGTCGAGTTCGACGTCATCCCCCCAAAAGAGATGCGGGACAAGGCCGTCCTCGATTTCACGGCGGGAACGAAGCTGTACGCAACGCACACGGCCGACCCCATGTTCCTCCCGCTTTACGTGGCCAACGGCTGGATCGACCCAATCGAGACGTACCATAGCGACGCAAGTCTGACCGACCGAGCCTGGTACGACATCGACGACGTGGTGCCTCTCTGGCGGGCCGCCGATAGCGTCAATGGCGACCTGTATGCACTTCCATCCGAAGGGGAAGTGACGATTCACATTTATCGCCGAGACCTGTACGAAGCCAATGGGTTGGCGGTACCGACCACCCTCGCTGAGCTACGCGATACGGCATCCGCATTGAACGGGACGCAAGCCAACCTCGCAGGCATGGCCTTCCGCGGCTTCCGCGGTGCAGGACAGAACATGTACATCTGGCCGTCCCTCTTCCGCAGCTTTGGTGGCGAGTGGTTCGACGCGAACGGAAACCCGCAGGTCAATAGTGCAGCCGGCATCGACTCGCTCTCGTACTACGTCGACATGATGAACTCGTTCGCGCCTGCAGGGGTCGAAAACTGGAACTGGCCCGAGATCATGGAGGCGTTCGCTGGCGGTAACGTCGCGCAGTACATCGACTCGAACAGCACCGCATCGATCATCGAGAATCCGGCAAACTCCTCGGTTGCCGGCAACGTCGGGTACCAGCGCTGGCCACTCGGTCCCGCCGGAAAGCGCGTCACCAGCATCTGGAACTGGGCCCTCCCCATCAACGCCCAGTTGCCTGAACGGCAACGCAAGGCCACGTGGCTATACATCCAGTGGCTCACCAGCCGGCCTACGCAACTCCGCAGTGCCATGTACCGTGAAACACCTGAGGCAGTCGTCCGAACGGGCGTCAACCGGCTATCGCTGTGGGCAAGCCCAGAGTATCGCGAACTCGTCGAGTTCACCCCGGACTACGCAGATGTCGTCCTCACCTCCCTCCGCGAAGATACCGACGCCGACTGGCGCCCCCGCCTCCCCGAGTGGCCGAACATTGGTGAGGTCATGGCCCTCGCCATTCAATCAGCTCTCGTGGGCCAAAAGACGCCCGAAGCTGCTCTGGAGGAAGCCAACCAGGAACTGCGCCGCATTCTCGGGTAAGGCCGATACACCCGCATACGACGCATAGGCGCCGTGGGGCGCACGCTCGCCCCACGGCCCATCCACGACGAGATGTCGACAAACGGAGATGCGCAATGCTCCGCGAAGGGAAGGGAACGGAAATGACGGAGACGGGGATCCAAGCCGCGATTCGCAAGCGCCCCAGTTCGCGAATGGCAAGAGCCGAGCGGCGCTTCGCATGGACCATGCTTGCCCCCAGCCTGGTCGTCCTTCTCGTCGTATCAACCATTCCACTAATCGTTCTCATTGGTATGAGCTTCTACACCATTGAGCTTACGCAGGCTTGGAAAAACGGTTTCGCGGGTGTCAGCAATTACGTCCGAATGCTGAACGACGGTCGATTCCTGAGTTCTCTTGGCGTCACCGCGGTCTACACGACGGCAACCGTCTTCCTGCAGGTGGCCATCGGCTTGGGGTTGGCCTTAGCATTGTCGGGAAATTTTCCTGGACGGAATCTTCTTCGCACTGCAATCTTGCTACCCATGATTTTGGCTCCTGTCGTCGTTGGCCTATCTTGGCGAACCCTTCTTCTGACGCCTCGGTACGGGCTCATTGACTTTCTGTCCGAAGCGATTGGCCTCGGTTCACGCAGTTGGCTTGGCGATCCATCATGGGCTCTGACTTCCGTCATCGTGATTCACACGTGGCAATGGACCCCGTTTGCTTTCCTGGTCTTCACAGCCGCCATCGCCGCTCTCCCCACCGAACCTTTTGAAGCGGCACGGCTCGATCGCGCCTCGCCATGGCAAACCTTCGTCCACATCACGCTCCCCCTATTACGCCCGGCAATCGTCATCGTCGTGATCTTCCGATCAATGATCGCGCTGCGTGCATTCGCTGCGATTTTCGCGGCCACAGGAGGTGGCCCTGGATCTGCGACCGAGATCTTGAATTTGTACGCCTACCGGACTTCGTTCACGTCCTTCAGTCTCGGATATGGCGCTGCGCTCGCCACCACGTTGCTACTCGTTACCGTCGCGATCAGCGTTGTATTCTTCAGGGTGCGTCAGCGTGCTTAGTCCCAGAAACGACTCGTCGGTTCCTGCGCGTACACGAATTCGACGTCGCATTCCTCCAGGTCGTGTCGCGGGCTGGCTATTTCGCTACGCGATGCTTCTCGTCGTGGTGTTCGTGTGGGCCGTTCCCATTCTCTGGGTGGTCCTGACGTCTCTCAAGCAGCGAACCGAAATCTTCACCGTGCCCCCCACCCTGTGGTTCCGTCCGACCTTTGAGAATTACGTGACAGCTCTCGAGACGTACGGGATTGCGGACGCGCTCGTGAACAGCGCCATCATTTCGGTGTTGACGGTGGCACTGACCCTCGTAATCGCCATTCCGGCCGGCTACGCGTATGCTCGACACCGTTTCGCAGGCCGCCGAGCCCTGTCGTTCTACACGCTGTTCACGCAAATGGCGCCAGCAATTGGAATCTTGCTGCCCGCATTCTTCATCATTGGCCGCTTGCGCTTGATTGATACGTTCCCCGCAATCATTCTCGTGTACCTGAGCATCACGGTACCCATCAGCATCTGGCTGATGATCACCTACTTCGAAGAGATTCCGCGCGAGCTCGAGGAGGCGGCGCTCGTTGATGGCGCCTCTCGGTACGTGGTTTTTGGACGAATCATGTTGCCACAGGCGCTTGGTGGCGTGATGGTGACGGGCGTGTTGGCATTCATCGAGGCATGGAACGAATTCCTGTTCGCGAGCATCCTCACAGGTAGCCAAACGCGGACCGTGCCGGTGGCAATTTTCGCCTTCTTGACGACGGAGGAAACGTTGTGGGGACCCTTCACGGCGACAGGGGTGATGATCATGGCGCCCGTCGCGTTGATCGCACTGTTCGCGCAGCGATACATCGTCAAGGGCCTGACGATTGGGGCCGTGAAGTAGGCCAATCGCCTTCTACCCCCTCGGGCCTCACCACGTCATACGCGCCTTCGTCCACTCATGTCGCGGTCACGCGTACCCCGAGGGTGTGCCTCGTGGCGCCCTCTTGCTCGAGAACGAGTAGCGCTTAAGCCATTACGCGACGCGCGGCAACCTCAATTTGGTTGAAAACTACGGGCGTCTCGACCTCTCCCTTTGGCGTTGCTGATTCATCACTCCCTCCAAGATTCGGTCGAGCAGAATGGCTTGATCAAATTTGATTCAGGGTGTCCTCCGAGTCGGTCTTGCGACCGCCCCAGAATTACGCAACGACCCTTCGCTCGATATTCCTCGGACACCCGACCCGAACAGCATGATCGAGTCCATCGTATTCATTGAACGGGCTCACCTCCGACTCACCCGATGCACATGCATGAAACCCTAGATGTTCATCAGGGCCGTGTCGTGAATACAGCAATCTCGCTCCACTCACTGACTTTTGTCTCCCCATCAGGTGAATCAGACTTGTTGATTCCCCGGACCCTCCAGTGATACGTCGTGTTGGGTTTGAGTGAAACCTCATTGGTGAAGGATGTGCCGGCTACCTCTTCATCAATCACGATTGGATCTGTTCCCTCGAAGACTTGAATCTGGTAAGCCGAAGCGGTGTCATCCTCAGCCCATCGAAATTCTGTGTCGACATCGAGCTGTTCCGTATCGTCGCTTGGAAAAAGACCGCTTGGAATCATCGGGACTCCAGGGCAGGTCCCCCACTTGGGTTTGTCTTGCGCAGCAAGTCGGCTACCCCGTGAAAAGTTCGAGGGTTCAGCGTCAAGATGAAGGACGCACCATTCAGAAATGTCCTCCTCAAATGCCGAGTCGCGAAACATTGCATCCATTTCCGTTACGGAACTTACGTCCCACCTCGCCAAGGGTTGATTGAACGCAGAGCTTTGGAACATCGCAAACATATCGGTGACTGCACTCACGTTCCAGTTTTCGATCCCTTGGTTGAACATTGATCCAAGAAACATTTCGCGCATGTCAATTACGGCCGAAACGTCCCATGAACCGATGTCTTGGTTGAAATTGGAGCTGACGAACATCTTCTCCATATCGGTCACGGAAGATACGTCCCAACCGCCAATGTCTTGGTTGAAGGGCGTCCCAAAGAACATTTCACTCATGTTCGTGACCGACGAAACATCCCAAGCACCAATGTCCTGATTAAATGGTATTCCATAAAACAGAAAAATCATGCTCGTGACTGACGAGACGTCCCAATCACCAATGTCCTGGTTGAAGGGCGACTCATCGAACAGGTAGCTCATGTTTTCTACGGATGAAACATCCCAGGCACCGATGTCCTGGTTGAACGTCGATGCGTTGAACATGCTTCGCATGCTCGTCACTGATGAGACGTCCCAGCTGCCAATATCTTGATTGAACTCGGAACCGTAAAACATTAGGCTCATATCCGTGACGGCCGAGACGTCCCACGTACTGATGTCCTGGTTAAAGGGCGTGTCGTAGAACATGTAGCTCATATCGGTGACGGAAGACACGTTCCAAGCACTGATGTCCTGGTTGAATTCGGTGTTGTAAAACATTCGATTCATCTGCGTGACCGACGAAACATCCCAGTTACCAATGTCTTGATTGAACAATGAACTGCGGAACATGAATGCCATGTTTGTAACGGAAGCGACGTCCCACGCACCGACATCACGATTGAAACGCGAGCTACGGAACATGTTTTCCATATTTTCAACTGAAGAAACATCCCACGCACCGATATCCTGATTGAAAGGCGTCCCGCGGAACATCTGACTCATATCGGTGACGGATGAGACATCCCAGGTTCCAATATCTTGATTGAAATTCGTTTCGTAGAACAACGCACTCATGTCCACGATGTTGCTCACGCACAGGGTGCGTGGATCTATCCCCTCGCGGATTCTGGCTTCGAGCGCCTCTCGGTTGACGACCTCGTACGCCTCGCCGTAGATCGTCTGAGTGAAACCAATTGCCACACCCTTGCATTCCACAATCCCGTTGTCCGAGATGGTGATTACCTCACCCCACACGTGGCCAAGGGTAAGTAAAAGGAAGAGGATACTTGCGAGCCTTCGTACCGACACCTTACACCTCCGGAGGCCGAATGTAGGCAAAGCGACCAAGTCCCACTCTTTCGGCCAGTTGCAGGGCGGGGTTGGCAAGCAGTTTAGCAGGGCCCCTGACAGCGTTGCGACACTACTGTAAGTAGCTGACGGTCAGTGTTGCGTGTGGCTTGATGAATAGGAGCCAGTGCTCCTCCAAAATGGGAGTTGAAGAAGAAACCCTCGATTGGGGATGATGCTCTTTCTCACCTTGCGGGTACGCGATTTTTTGATGGCACGCGAGGTACGCTCATGATCGACCCGGATTCTTTGAAGGCGATTGTGGAGGTCACGATCCAACGCGTGTTGGAGCTCAAGACGACGGAGCACCTACGGACTCGTCCCCACGAGCGGACCGACGCTTGGCGGGGTCACCAAAACGGGTGAAGCCACACGAGTTGAAGAAGCGGATTGAACCGTACTGGGTTTCGTAGAGGGTCGGTTCTCATGCGGCCAGCTCTCGCTGGGTGACGTGCGTGAAGGACGCCGCTTAGTTGGATACCCATGAAGGGCGAAACCGCCCTTGACACCACGAATACGACACTGCCTATATCCACCATTGCATACGTGGCGAGACCGTCCTGCACAGCACAAGACCCGTACAGTGCATACTACTAGGGTGCGGATAGTGCCAACGCCGCATCGAGATCAAGATGTTGACGTAACATGCCAGCCTCGGTGTAAGCAGAACTCGAAATCAAGTCAAGTGACTTGCGACACGCGAAAAGTCGACTCCCCATCGAGCATTACAACCGACACCCGACTGGTCCGTCGTAACATTGGCTGGACTTCAGTACGGATTCGCCACCCTGGTGACCTTCGACAAATCGTCAGGAAAGCTGCCCGATGATCGAGAACATCGGCACGAACATCCCCGCGACGATGAAACCCACGATCACGCCAAGGAAGACGATCATCATTGGCTCGAGCGCAGCGGTGAGGGTGGCGACCGCCTCATCGACCTCCCGCTCATAGAAGTCACTCACCTTCTGCATCATGGCGTCCACCGCCCCCGTCTCCTCACCAATCGCGGTCATCGACGCCACCAGTGGAGGAAACACGACGGGATGCTTCACGAGCGTGACGCTAATCTGCTCACCTCGCTGCACGGCGTCCTTCGCCTCTTCGAGGATGTCCTCGACGATCGCATTGCGCGCCGTGCCTTTGGTGATGTCGAGCGCCTCGACGATGTTCACGCCACTGCGAAGCAGCAACCCGAACGTGCTCGCAAAGTTAGCAATCGCCGTCTTTTGGAGCAGCGTGCCGAAGACGGGCATACGCAACAGCAAGCGATCGGTCGCGCGCCGCCCTCCTTCGTTCCGTCGCCACACGCGAATCCCCACGATGGCGAGCACGATGGCAAGCACCATCGTCCACCAGTAGCCTTGCAGGAAGTCGCTCACGCCAATCAAGATGCGCGTGATGACCGGCATCTCTCCGCCAAGCTGCTGCAGGATCGTCGCGAATTGCGGCACGACCCCCGTCAGCAAGAAGAACGTCACGCCAATCGCGATGACGAGCACCACCGTCGGGTACGTGAGCGCGGTGCGAATCTTGCCTCGCAACTCGGCCTGCTTCTCGAGGTACGCAGCCACCCGCTCGAGGATGCCGTCGAGGTTGCCCGACGCCTCCCCCGCCTTCACGAGGTAGACGTACAACTTGTCGAAGATGCCCGGGAACTTGGCGATCGCGTCGGACAGCGGAATGCCGGTCTCGACGTCCTCCCGCACCTTCTTCAGGGCGTTCTCGAAGCCTTCCTTCTCCGACTGTCGCTGCAGGATGGCCAGCGACTGCACGACCGGCAGACCCGCATTGATGACGGTGGCGAACTGCCGACTGAACAACGTTACGTCACGCGGTCCGGGGCGGCTCGACGGGTCGAGCCAGGTGGGAAGCTTGATCTCGGCGTTCAGGCCCTTGCCGGGTGCCTTGATCTCACTGACGAACAGGCCCTTCTCGCGAAGCGCGGAAGCGACCTCACGCTCCGTCGCCGCCTCCATCGTGGCGGCGAGCACCTTCCCGGCTCTGTCACGCGCCTTGTACTGGTAAACCGGCATGGCGCCTCCTCGCCCCTACGATAGCCGCTCACGCCTCGCTCGCACCGTTGAATGAACCACGACCGAGCGGGAAGCGGCACGTGCCTTGGTGGTAGCCTCCCGGCATGCCGCGCGAGAGCCTGACTTCCAAACGCGAACGCGCTGCGCGCATCCTCACTGAACTCGAACACCTCTACCCGGACGCAACGTCGGAACTCACGTTCCACACGCCCTTCGAACTCCTCATCGCCACGATCCTCTCCGCCCAAGCGACCGACGTCAGCGTGAACGCCGCGACACCCGCCCTGTTCGAGGCGTACCCCGACGCCTACGCCATGGCCGCCGCCACGCCCGAAGAGGTCGAACCCTACATCCAGACGATCGGGTTGTTCCGCAACAAGGCGAAGAACGTCGTCGCCACGGCGAAGCATCTCGTCGACCATCACGATGGACAGGTGCCCGAGGATTTCGACGCCATGCTCACCCTCCCGGGCGTGGGCCGCAAGACCGCCAACGTCGTCGCCAGCAACGCCTTCGGTCGACCCGGCATCGCCGTCGATACGCACGTCGGTCGTCTCGCGCGCCGCCTTCGCTTCAGTCGCCACGACGACCCCAACAAGGTCGAACGCGACCTCGAGAAGCTCTTCCCCGTCGACCGCTGGATCTTCCTCCACCACGCGCTCATCCTCCACGGTCGCCGCGTGTGCCACGCCCGCACGCCCCAATGCGCGTCCTGCACGCTCGCCGCCGACTGCCCCAGCGCGGGTCGGGCCTGACGGACGACACCACGTCGCTGACGACATCCGGACGCTTCCCCTGCTAGCCTGACCCCCATGTGGGACTTGATCATCATCGGTGCCGGACCGATTGGCCTCGAGGCTGCCATCGGCGCGAAGCGTGCCGGACTCCGCTACCGCGTCCTCGAACAGGGCGCCCTCGTCGACGCCATTTACCGCTACCCGACGTACATGACGTTCTTCACCACCGCCGAACGTCTCGAGATTGGGGGGCACCCGTTCGTCACGTCGACCGATAAGGCCACCCGTAAGGAAGCGCTTGACTACTACCGCAAGGTCGCGGCGAACGAAGCCCTGACCGTGGATACCTACACGAAGGTGACGGCGCTCAAGCAAACGCGAGGTGGCTTCGACGTGACCGTCGTGACGCGAGACGGTGAGGAACGCACGCTGCAAGCCGCCCACGTCGCCCTCGCGACCGGCTATTTCGACGATCCCAACCGGCTCGGTGTTCCTGGCGAAGACCTGCCGCACGTGAGCCACGCGTTCGACGAGGCGCACCCGTGGTTCGGTCGCGACGTCGTCATCGTCGGGGGCGGCAGCAGCGCGGCCGACGCGGCGCTCGACCTGCACCGTGCCGGCGCGAAGGTCACGATGCTGCACCGCGGCGCGGACTTCAAGCCGACGCTGAAGTACTGGATTCGCCCCAACCTGGAGAACCGCGTGAAGGAAGGGTCGATTGGAGCGCACTTCGAAACGACCGTGCGTGAAATCACCCCGGATGCCGTCATCGCCGAACGGAACGGTGAGGTGCGCACCTTCCCTGCCGAGCGCGTGTACCTCCTCACCGGCTATCACGCGAGCACGAAGCTGCTCGACATGGTCGGCGCGAAGCGCGACGACGCCACCCTCGCCGCGACGCTCGACGCGCATTACCAGACGAGCGTGCCGGGCCTCTACGCCATTGGCTCCGCCGGTTTTGGTCGCCGCACCAGCGAAGTGTTCATCGAGAATGGGTTGCTGCACGCCCATGCGATGCTCGCCCACCTGACCGCCACCCCCGTCCGCTAGACTCGAAACGACACCGGCGCTGGTGCGCCGCTTGGAGGGCTTCATGCGACAACCCCGCCTCATCGGCATTCTGCTCATCGCGCTCGGCGTGCTCTTCCTCATCGCCCGTGCTGGGGTGGGCGACGTCTGGCCCCTCTTCATCGTCCTGCCCGGCATCGCCATGCTCGCCGTGGCGCTCGTCGGTCCGACGGACACGGCCGGCTTCGCCGTACCCGGCAGCATCGTCAGCACGGTCGGCCTAATCCTGCTCACGCAAGCGGCCACGGGACGCTTCGACACGTGGAGTTACGCCTGGGGTCTCGTGATTGCCGCGGTGGGTGCCGGTACGTTCGTAAAGGCCAGCATCGAGGACGACGCCGACGAACAGCGCGAAGGGATGCGCCTCGCCATCGTTGGCCTCGCCATGTTCGCCGCCTTCGGCGCCTTCTTCGAACTGTTCGTGTTCGGTGGGCTCATGACCGGCGCGCTCGGATGGATCCTCCCGCTCGCATTGATCGCTGCGGGCGCCTGGATGCTCAGGCGGCAACGCCGCACCTGACGCCTTCGCGCTGCCCACGAGGTCGGGTAGGCTGACACCATGTCCCTCGATCTCGATTTTCTCGACCGTCTGCTTGCCGCCCCGGGTCCCAGCAGTTTCGAATCCCGTCCCGCCCACGTGTTTCGCGCGCAGGCGGAATCGCATGGGCTGGAAACGCAGCAAGATGCCTACGGCAGCGTCTTCGCCATCGCGGGTGCGGGTCGCACGCCGCGCCTTCTCCTCTCGGGCCACATCGACGAGATTGGCTTGTTGATTCAGCACGTCGACGATCAAGGCATGGCGTGGTTCGACACCGTCGGCGGCTGGGATTCGCAGCAGCTCGTTGGGCAGCGCGTCCGCATCGTAGGGCGTGACGGTGACGTGATTGGCGTGATTGGCAAGAAGCCGATTCACCTGCAATCGCCCGAGGATCGCCGCAAGATCAGCAAGATCGAGGATCTGTTCATCGACATTGGCGCGAAGGACAAGGCGGACGCACTCGAGGCCATGGCGCCTGGGGACGTGGCGGTGATCGAGCAACCGCTCCTGCACCTTCGAAATGGTCGGATTGCCAGCAAGGCGATCGACGATCGCATCGGGGCGTACATCGCGCTCGAGGTGGCCCGTCAAGTGGGGGACGAAGCCGGCGAGGTCATCGCGAGTGCCACGGTGCAGGAGGAGATTGGTGGGGTGGGCGCTTCGAGCGCGGCGTACGGTCTCGAGCCGGACGTGGCGATCGCCATCGACGTGACGCACGCGACGGACGTGCCGGGGATCGCCGCTCGGAAGGAGGGGGAGCACCCGCTTGGCTCCGGGCCGGAACTGTCGATCGGGTCGTACGTGCATCGCGGTGTGTTCGAAGCGCTTCGCGGCACGGCGGAGGCGGAGGGCATCCCGTACACGGTTGGAACGTCGCCGCGTCGGACGGCGACCGACGCCGATCACCTTGCGCGCGCCCGGGCGGGCACCCGCTCCGCGGTGGTCTCCATTCCCAACCGGTACATGCACTCGCCCAGCGAGATGGTGGACCCCGAGGACGTGGCGAACGTCGTGGCGTTGCTCGTCGCGTTCGCTCGCCGCTTGCCGTCGCTGCACCCCATCACGCAACCCTGACCCGCTCGGTCGCGGTGGGAGCCGTGATGCGCGACGCTTGACGCCTGCGGTTGCGTGGGTCGCCCCTGGGGTGGCCACCGGGACCTGCACGGCCGGGGAGGCGCGGTAGGCTCGATGCGTGCGCCTGATCGTGAGTCACGAGCAACCCGATTTCGATGCGATCGCGAGCATGGCGCTTGCGCGCCGCGTCCATCCCGGTGCGCGCATCTGTATTCCGGACACCCTCTCGCGTGAGGTGCGCGCGTGCGTGACGCTGTACCGCGACCGGCTCGACCCGGTTGCCGTACAGGACGCTGCGTTGGAGACCCTCGAAGAGCTCATCGTCGTCGATACCGCCGACCGGACGCGCCTTGGTCTGCTTGCGCGTCGGGCGCTTCACGTACCCGTCGTCGTGTACGACCATCACCCCCCGCCCGCATCGGAGGACGCCTTGCCTCTCGGGCGGGGTATCAGCGAGCGGGTGGGTGCCACCGTGACGCTGCTCGCCCGCGAGTTGCAGCGGCGGGGCGACCCGCTGCCGGCTGACCTTGCGAGCCTTGCGCTGCTGGGGTTACACGAGGATACGGGTGGGTTCCGTTACGACCTCACGACGCCCGAGGATCACGAGGCGGCAGCGTGGCTGATGCGGCGGGGCGGCACGCTCGCGTTGGTGCGTCGTTTCACCCGGTCGGTTCGCAGTGAAGCGCACGTCGCTTTTCGTGATGCCGTGCTCGAGCATGCCGACCTGCGGGAGGTGGCGGAACGCCCGGTCGTGGTCGCGTCGTTGGACTGGCCGACGTACCTTGCGGACGTCGCGAGCGTGACGGCTGATCTCCTGGACGCCCACCCGGCCGATGCGGCCGTGCTCGTAGTGCGCATGGGGGATCGCACGCTCACCTTCGCGCGCGCGACGGGCTCGCGTTTCGACGTGGCTGCCGCTCTGCGGGAGGCGGTGGGGGGTGGGGGTCACCCGGGGGCGGCGTTCGCGCGGAGTCGCGACGCGCGTGCGGACGTGGAGGCGCGCGTGCTGGCTGCCCTTGCTCGGCATGCGCGACCGGCGCGACACGCGCGGGACGTGATGAGTACACCGGTGCGGACCGTGCCGCCCGATGCGACGGTGCATGAAGCCTCGGAGGTGCTGCTCCGGTACGGGCATGGGGGATTGCCGGTCGTGACGCCGGGTACGGGCGTGGTGGAGGGTGTCGTGTCGCGCCGGGATCTGGAGCGTGCGCTGCATCATGGTCTCGGTCGCTCGCCCGTCTCTGGCTTCATGGGGCGTCCCGCGATCACCGCGCCGGTCGACGCGACGCTCGACGCGCTCGAGGCCATTGCGCTGCGCAATGGCGTCGGGCGCCTCCCCATCGTTGAGGGAGACATGCTCGTGGGCATCGTCACGCGGAGTGACCTGCTTGCCGCCCGGCATCAGGAGGCCCGCCCGCCGACGGGGGAGGATGCAGGGGGTCTCGTGGGGGGCTTGGAGGGGGGACTCGAGGGGGCGTTGCAGCGCGTATTGGCGCGCATCGAGGCGCAGGCGGGGGGGTCGGTGCAGCGCCTCGTCGAGGCCCTCCCGAGTGGTGCGAGTCTGTATCTGGTGGGCGGGTCGGTGCGTGACGCCCTGCTCGGCGCGAGCTTGAACGATCTGGATCTGGTGGTGGAGGGCGCGGCCGCCAGCGTGCTGGTGCAGGCGCTGGCCTCGGAGGGTGAACGCAACGTGCAGCACGATGCGTTCGGTACGGCCTCGGTGAGCCTTCCGGGCGGGTTGCGCATCGACGTGGCGACGGCGCGGGAGGAACGGTACGACGCGCCGGGTGCACTTCCGCGGGTGGAGTCGAGTGACGTGCGGCGTGACCTTGCTCGCCGCGACTTCACCGTGAACGCCATGGCGGTGCGGCTCGCTCCCCTCCCGCCCGAGTTGCTGGACCCGTTTGGCGGCGCGGCGGACTTGTCGCGTAGCGTGCTGCGTACATTGCACCCGTTGTCGTTCAGTGAGGATGCGACGCGCATCGTTCGGGGTGCGCGGCTTGCAGCGCGACTGGGTTTCACGTTCACGTCCGACGCCGTGGAGCAGGTGCAGCGCGCCTTGCGTGAGGGGCACGCCGTGGCGGTGAGCGCCGAGCGGTTACGGAGTGAACTGCGGTTGACGCTCGAGGATGCGGAACCGCACCGTGCGTTCGCCGTACTGCACGAGATGGGTGCGCTCGAGGCGCTCTATGGCTTGGCCTTCCCCGAGGGGTTGCTCGAGGGGCTCGACGCGTTGAGGCGGGAGGGGCGTGAGGTTCCTGGAACGGCCTACCTGCTGGCCATGCTGTTGCCGCTCGATGCGGAGGACGTCAGCGCGTTCGTCGCGCGGTTTCACCTCCCCTTGCGCCGGGCGCAGGTCACGGCGAACCTTCGTCGGCTGCTCGCGGGGGAGGAACCTGGGGACGAGGTGCTGACGAGCCTCGGGCGGGCGGGACGCGCGGTGCTCGAAGCGTCGGGCGAGCCGCATCAAAGCCGTGTGCGTGCGTTCGAGAGCCTGTCGGGCCGGAGGCGGTTGCGAGGGCGTGACCTGCTAGAGTTGGGCTTGGCGCCCGGACCGCGCGTGGGCCGCATCCTGGAGGAGGTGGCACGCGCGAGGCTCGATGGGCGCGTTCGCTCGTTCGAAGAGGAGCGCGCCATGGCGGCGGAACGCATCGCGGCCGACGGTGCGGCGGAGAGGCAGGACGAACCGCAGTGATTCTCAACTACTTGACGGACACCACGACGCTCGTGATCAGCGCCATCGTGATGGTGTTCGCGCTCATGTTCCACAACGTGTTTCAAACCTGGGTTGCAGCCAAGCTTGGTGACGCGCGACCGAAATTGTCGGGCTTCGGGAATTTCGATCCGCAGCAGCAACTCGAACCCATGGGGGTCGTGCTGCTGTTCCTGTTGGGGTTCGGCTGGCCGAAGATGGTGCCCATCTCGAGTCGGAACTACCCGGGTCGGGGTCGCAAGGAGGCGCTCGCTTGGTACGCCGGTCCGCTTGCGTACCTGATCGTCGGGTTCGTCAGTACCTTGGTCGGCACGATCCTGCTTGCGGCGGGCTCGCCCGAGTTGTACCGCGCGTTCCTGATTGCCGCGTCGTACGCGGTGTTGCACGCCGTGATCAACCTGTTTCCCGTCTTCCCGCTCGATGGGGCGATGGCCGCCCTCGCGTGGGGGAACCGGTCGGTGCGTCAGTTCATCGAGCAGATTCGCCAGTTCGGGATTCTTGGGTTCCTCGTGGTGTTCCTCGTGCTCAGTTACACCGGCGTGCTCGGTGCGCTGCAGGGCATCTTCCTGGGGATCTTCTCGAGCATCGCGCGCCTGTTCGTCTAACCCCGGCTGGCGCCGTCGTCCGTCCTCATGACTGGTCGAACTGGAACACCTCCTCAAGGGGTTGGTCGAGCGCACGCGCAATCTTGAACGCGGCTTCCAGGGTGGGTGCGTAGCGCCCCTTCTCGATGGCGATGATGGTTTGCCGCGTCATGCCGATCGCATCGGCCAGGTCCGCTTGCGTCATCTCCCCCGCGGCGAAGCGAAGTTCGCGAATCCGGTTTCGAACGCGCGTCTTCGTCGCGGGCGTCATGCGCCCGTTCGGTACGCGACGATTCGCCTGCCGGCACGCCCGAGCTCGGCAAGGGTGAGGGTGGCGAACAGGGCCATCGCGACGTAGGCGTGGGGAAGTTCGAAGGCGACGAGCGCGAACACGCCGATGAGGGCAACGCTAGTGATGCGCTGATGGGTCACGTCGCCGAGGCGCTGAATGGCGTCGTCGCGTTCATCCGTGCGGTCGATGCGGTGAATCTCGTCGTCGCCCCGAAGGTGGCTCTGAATCGCGGTGGTGATGGCAACGCCAATCGAACCGGCGACCATGAGGATAATCATGGCGATCACGGCGATGACCGTGGGGATTTGGAAGTCGACGTTCGCCAGCGTCGTCGTCGAGCGTTGGCTGACGATGGCGTTCGCGAAGTAGGCGGCGACGAGGAGGGTGCTGACGGCGTGCACCCAGGCGAAGCGTTCTTGATGACTCATGGTTTCTCCCTGCGGGGCCGAATCGACCAACCCCGGATGGAAGCAGCGTAAAAAATCCTTTACGTCATGTCAAGTATCTTTTACATTGCTCTGGGGTATAGCGACGCCACGCGACCACCACGGCCAGCCCCCGCACCGTGGCATACACCTCGATCGTCGCTTCAAGCGACCCGTCGGCCGCGAAAGTAACCACGAACTCGCGATTTTAGAAGTGCGACGTATTGTTTTACAATTAACTACGTAGGACTCCTTGATAACTCTAATCTAGGCAGGTACAATTTGGCCGTCGAGCGTGTGCGGGCGTTTGCCGCATAGAGATCAGCCTTAACCGTGCACCTAAGGGAGGTAATCATGTCTCGTCGTATCTGGAACTTCGTTGCGGGCGGCTTCCTCATTGGCTTTGTTAGCTATTTCGCAGCTGGCATCGTAACGTCAGAACCCCAACTTTGGATCTTGCCGGTCGTTTGGATTGGCGCGGGTTTCTTGATTTCAAGGAGTGCTCGTCCATGGTCAAACACGTGGGTCGTGATGGCCATCGTCAGTTTTGCGTTACCCCTCTTCACGTTTGCCGGTAGCGCGCTTTCCGCGTCTCAAGACGCAAGCGTCCAAAGTAGCGAAGCTGCCGCCGCAGGTGCCGCAATCGGTACGCTGCTCGTCGGCGGTATTGGCGGCTTCTTCGGATTCTTTTTCGGAATCATCTTCGTCATTCTTGCAGCTGTCACGAGGAGAACTCGCGAGCAGTAGTCTGCAACCATGACTCGTTGTTATGCGCGCCATGGCAACCCACGTGCGGAAGGACGTGAGGCCAGATACGCCGACCCACGGATTCACGACCGTGAGAAGGGGTGACTCCACGGCCTTTCTCGTTCGCCGCGAAGGCTCGAACTGCGAATGTCGTTTCCGTTAAGACCTGCGTCACGACATTGATTCGCGGCCAGGCCTGAATCGGGGTCTCGCTCGAGCGAGTATAGAGACGTTGGCCAGTGCTCGCCGCCTTGGCATGTGAACACCGGTCGGAGCGCCAGGCCCATGGATGAACCGGCACGTTTGTGCTCTGCAAACTCCTGGCGTCATTCCTCGTGTTGGGCTACATTTGCGTGCTACACGCGTCATGTGGCATTTTCCTACGACCCCCATAATCCATGTACGCGCGATTCACGCTTTCACAGTCCATGAGCGACCCCTCGCACCCACTGGGGACGTTCAAACATCGGGTCACGCAGGGGCAAGAAGACGTCACGCGACCACCACGGCCAGCCCCCGCACCGTCGCGTACACCTCAATCGTCGCTTCGAGCGAGCCGTCGGCC
>CAJXWR010000021.1 GCA_913062675.1 uncultured Trueperaceae bacterium | reverse complement strand
CGAGAACCTCCTCGAGGTAGGTGTCGACGCGCGCCCTCCAAGATTCAACCCCACCGCTAACGTTCATACCGCACGATAACATTGCATTCGTTATCGTGCGGTATGTCTGTTACATACTGTGCCGTGGCACCTGAAGTCGCGAAACCCAACGAAGACCGGAAACTTCTCGCGCGCTGGCCGCCATGCCTCGGTGTCAACCTCTACCCGCGTCGCGACCCGGCCGATCTGAGCGCCGTCCACCTTCCGGTCGCGAGCATGCTGGCGACGAGCGTGACCTCGAACAGGTTGGCGAGGGGCGCGGCATACGAACCGAATGCAGGTCCAGCGCCGGCGGCGACGAACATGGCGAACGCACCCAGTGCGAGCCAAGGCCAGCGGCGACGCGACCACAGCACCACCCCGCCTGCGAGGACGAGGACCACCATGACGATCGCGACGATGGGTCCGGGGCCCACCCGGTGCACCTCGTCGCCTGGCGCGCACAGGTACGCCTCGGACAACGTTGCGGTGTAGCGGATCGCGTCCCCGATGCAGCCCACGCGCAGTTCCACGTTGGGCAGGATTCCGGCACCTCCGGTGAGCAACCCGAGCGCGTACGGCAGGTCGATGGCGAACAGGGCCGTCACGACGAGCGAGACGGGAAGCACGAGCCACCAGCGCCGCACCCAGGTCATCCCTGCCTCATCGAGCATGGCGAGCGCGGCGAGCGCGAAGAACGGCAGCACGGTCCAGTGCCACGCCAGCGCAGGCACGCTGAGGACGTAGAGCAGGTCGCCAGGTCCAAGGATGCTCCCGAGACCGGTCCGCAAGTTCTCCCACCACAACAGGGCGGCCGGCAGCAACACGAGCGTCAACCCCACCGGCACACGCCCCGTCGCCCTCCTCGCACGTCGCCAAGCCACCGCCCCCCACACCCACAGGGCGAGGTGGAGGGTGGCGGCAGCGAGGTAGAACGCCGAGATCACGCGCAGTCCTCGCGAGGAACGTTCAGGCGCGCGCGAACGCGTCGATCAGTCGGTTCAGGGTGGCACTCGGCCGCATGGCGGCATCCGCCTTCACGGGGACGGGCCGGTAGTAACCACCGAGGTCCACGGGTGCGCCTTGCGCGGCGAGCAGCTCCTCTTGAATCTGCTCGTTGTTCGCCTCGAGGTCACGGGCGAGGGGCGCGAAGCGTGAAGCGAGTTCGGCATCGTCGCCTTGCGCGGCGAGCTCCTTCGCCCAGTAGAGCGCCAGCCAGGCGTGGCTGTTGCGGTTGTCCGGCTCGTTGACCTTGCGGGACGGGGAGCGGTTCTCGTTGAGGATGCGCGCGTTCGCGCGATCGAGCGCGGCTGCGAGCACCTTCGCGCGCGGTTCGTTCGCCTGCTCGGCGTACAACTCGAGCGACGGGACGAGCGCGAGGAACTCCCCGAGCGAATCCCAGCGGAGGTGCCCCTCCTCGGCGAACTGCTGCACGTGCTTGGGTGCCGAACCCCCAGCACCGGTTTCGAACAAGCCCCCGCCGTTCATGAGGGGCACGATGCTGAGCATCTTCGCGCTCGTGCCGACCTCGAGGATGGGGAACAGGTCGGTGAGGTAATCGCGGAGGACGTTTCCGGTGACGCTGATCGTGTCCAACCCGGCGCGCATGCGCTCGACCGACAGTTTCGCCGCTTCGGTGGGCGCGAGGAAGCGAACGTCCAGCCCCTCCGTGTCGTGGTCCTGCAGGTAGGTGCGCACCTTCGCGAGCAACTCCGCGTCGTGCGGGCGCGTCTCGTCGAGCCAAAACACCGCGGGTGCGCCGGTCGCGCGGGCGCGACGCACGGCGAGACCCACCCAATCGCGGATGGGCCCATCCTTGGTTTTGCACATGCGGAACAGATCGCCCGTCTCGACGGGTCGTTCGAGCAGCACGTCGCCATTGCTCGCCACGACCCGCACGGTTCCAGGCGCGTCGGCTTCGAAGGTCTTGTCGTGCGACCCGTACTCCTCCGCCTTTTGCGCCATGAGGCCCACGTTGGGCACCGTGCCCATGGTGCGGGGATCGAGCGCGCCATTGGCCTTGCAGTCGTCGATGACTGCCTGGTACACGCCGGCGTAACTCGAGTCGGGAATGACGAACTTGGTGTCGTGCAGTTCACCGTCGGGGCCCCACATCTTGCCGGAGCTGCGAATCGCCGCGGGCATCGAGGCGTCGATGATCACGTCGCTTGGCACGTGCAGGTTCGTGATGCCCTTGTCGCTGTTGACCATGGCGAGGTCGGGACCCGCCTCGAGCGCCGCCTGGAGATCGGCTTCGATCTCGCTGCGTTTCTCGCTGGGAAGCTCCTGCAGTTTGGCGTACAGCGTGCCGAGGCCCGCGTTGGGCGTGACGCCGAGCTCGGCGAAGGTGGCCGCGTGCTTCGCGAAGACGTCGGCGAAGTAGGTGGAGACGGCATGCCCGAAAAGGATGGGGTCACTGACCTTCATCATGGTGGCCTTGAGGTGCACGCTGAACAGGACGTCTTGGGCCTTCGCATCGTCGACCTGCTCGGCAAGGAAGGAGCGGAGCGCGCGCTGGCTCATGGTGGCGGCGTCGATGACTTCACCCGGCTGCAGGGCCAGTCCAGCCTTGAGTGCCGTGACGGCGCCATCGGCAGCGACGTGCTCGATGCGCGCCTCGCCCGCCTGCGCCTCCTGGACGGTGGTGGACACTTCGCTGTGCCGGAGGTCGCCACCTTGCATGGTGGCGACGTGCGACTTCGAGTCCGAGCTCCACGAGCCCATGGAGTGCGGGTGGGCGCGCGCGTACGCCTTGACGGAGTCGGGCGCACGCCGGTCGCTGTTGCCCTCACGCAGGACGGGGTTCACGGCGCTTCCCTTCACCCGGTCGTAGCGTTCCTTGACGTCACGCTCCTCGTCGCTACGCGGTTCGTAGGGATAGTCGGGCAGGTCGTACCCCTGGCCCTGCAGCTCGCGGATGGCGGCCTCGAGTTGCGGCATCGAGGCGCTGATGTTGGGCAGCTTGACGATGTTGGCTGCGGGCGTCTTGGCGAGCTCACCGAGGTAGGTGAGATCGTCGCCGATGCGCTGATCGTCGCGAAGGCGTTCGGGGAACTGCGCGAGGATGCGTCCCGCGAGGCTGATGTCGCGGGTCGTCACGTCGATGCCGGCAGCACCCGCGAACGCCTCAATGATTGGGAGTAGCGACCAGGTGGCGAGGGCGGGCGCTTCGTCGACGCGCGTGTAGATGAGGGTGGGTTTGGATTCGCTCATGGTTCCTCCGAGGGACTTTTTTGGCGGCGTCCGTCGTGAGGCTGAAACGGGCGCATGATGGTTCGTTGACGAATCGTACCGCGTTTAGGGAGTGGCTGACGGAACGTTCGCATGACGAAGCGTTGCGCCCCCCACGAGAAACGCGATACCCTGACGGGGTATCTGGATGGGGCGTAGGTCCCGAGGAGGACGACATGGGAGAACGAGCGGAACGACGGCGACAGGGAACACGTGCCGAGGACGCGACTTGGCTGCAGCGAAACGTAGGGTGGATCGTCGCGGTGGTAGGCGTCCTGGGGGTCGCCTCCCTTGCCGCCTTCACCGCCTTGAACGGTCCGACCGACCGGGCGCCCGACTTCACGATGATCGCCTATCAGGGCCAGGAGACGCTCGGCGCCGATCAGGTGACCCTGCACGAGCTCGTCGATCGCGGCACGCCCGTGGTGGTGAACTTCTGGGCATCCTCCTGCCCACCCTGCCGGCAGGAAATGCCGGGCTTCCAAGCGGTGATGGATGAGGTGGGCGACGACGTCCTCCTCGTGGGCGTGGACGTCGGCATCTTCACGGGTCTCGGGACGCGTGAGGGGGCACGGCAGTTCCTGACCGACTTCGCGATCCGCTACCCTGCGGTCTTCACGCCCGACGGCGACATGCTGCGCGATTACGAAGTGCGGAGCTTCCCCACGACGGTGTTCCTCGATGCGCAAGGACGCATCACGAAGAAGCACACGGGGTACTTGAGCGAAGCGCAGTTCCGCGCCGAGCTCGACGCGCTCATCGCCCAAGCGCGGTGAGACTCCCAGCCTGCAACATCCGCGTGCGCAACGCCGCACGATTGACGTTCCTCACGCTTGGTGTGGCGTACATCGGTGCGTGGCTCACCCCCGGATCGGTGGGCGCGCTCAACGAGGGGGTCGAGGCGATCGCAGCGACGGGGAGCGGTTTCCTCGATACGCTCGCCTCCCTCCTCCCGCTCGGCTTCGCCTTCGGGGCGGGCATGGTGTCCGCCGTCAACCCGTGCGGTTTCGCGATGCTGCCCGCCTACCTCGGCCTGTTCCTCGGGCAGGACGGGGGCGAAGAGGAGGCCGCCACGTCGACCCGTACGCGTCTCGGTAAGGCGCTCGTCGTGGGCGGCACGGTGACCCTCGGGTTCGTCGCCCTGTTCGGCCTCGTGGGACTCCTGTTCGGGCTGGGCAGTCGATGGCTGGCGGATGCGTTTCCGTACGTGGGCCTCGCGACCGGCGTCGCACTCGTCACCGTCGGCGCCTGGTCCTGGCATGGCGGTGCGCTGTACAGCAACCTCGGGGAGCGCCTCTCGCAGGGCGTCGCTGGACGGGGCGGTCGTGGCCTGACTGGTTACGCCGTGTTCGGCGTGGGCTATGGCCTCGCGTCGCTCAGTTGCACGCTGCCCGTGTTTCTCGCCGTCCTTGGCAGCAGCCTGACACTCGCAAGCCTCCCTGCCGTCCTGATGCAACTCCTGCTCTTCGGGGCCGGGATGGGAAGCGTGATTCTTGCCCTCACGCTGTCCATGGCGCTTGCACGGGGTGCGCTGGTCGGGCGTGCGCGCGGAGCGCTCAGCGCGGTCGGTCCTGCCAGTGCGGCGTTGATGCTGATTGCCGGGGCGTACATCGTGTACTACTGGTTGACGCTCGGCGAGCTGCTGCCCGCCTGACCCGGTCATCGCAGGTCGCGCCAAGCGGGGTGTCGAAGCGCTACATTGAGGTTGGCTGTCAGGGGTGGAAGGGCCTCATGCCTGCTCGCTTCAACGAATCCACACCCTCGCGCACGATTCTCGTTCGCATCGCCTTCGCGCTGCTCGTCAGCATCCTCGCGACGGCCGCGTGGGCGCAACCCACACGCACGCCTGCAAGTGACGCCATGGCGGCATTCATCGAGGATGCCAGCATGGCGTCGTGGTTCCACGTCGATCCCTTCCCCGCCTTCGACTTCATCGAGCAGGTGCAACCCTTCGTGCTGGACGTGCGCACCGAGGCGGAGTTCGAGGCGGGCCACATCGAGGGCGCAACCCGCATCTACGTCACCGACCTCGATACCCAACTCGCCGTCCTTCCCGAGAATCTCGACACGCCCATGATCGTGTACTGCACGGGCGGTCTTCACGGCACGCTGGCGCTCACGTACCTCCGGTTCGTCGGCTACCGACAGGTGCGCAACCTTCGGGGAGGCTTCACCGCATGGCGCGAAGCAGGACTGCCGTGGGTATCGCCCTAAGGCACCGAACAAGTAACCGAGCAAGTAGATGACGCACGCAACGTGTTCGCGTACGCTTGGGCCTTCCCATGGAACCCCGAGGGCACGGTCACACGACACGCTTCGCTCGAGAGCGGCGCAGCAAGCCTCAAGACCTCACCCAGCTGAGGCATTCGATTACGATGTTCCCGTGTTGCCGATGCATCCTGCCTTGACCCCTACGACGTCAGCCTGGGCACGGTGGACATGAGCATCCGCGTGGCCGTACGGACAGGCAGCGCGACGGTGACGCCATTGCGCGAGGGGATCGGCCACCGCCTCCTCAAATCGATTTTTCGTCACGATGTGAATCACGCGAGCTACAAGTTCGCGCGCCTCCGGGCCCTCAACGTCTGGCGGCTACCGCGTGCGCTTTTCGGTGATCCTGCGCTCCGGTTTCGTCATCCCCACCCACCGCAGTCCATCCAGCCCGAGGCGATCACCCATGCCGTGATCGACCTGACCACCAACGTCGCCGAGCTACGCAACGTCGCACAATTCGACAGGCACGCTTGAAGGGAGCCCCATGCGCATTGAGTACGACAAACTGATTCGCGACCGCATTCCCGAGATCATGGACGAGGCCGGCGTGCGGTACGAGGTCACCACCATGGATGACGAGGCGTATCGAGCGTCCCTGCGAACGAAACTAGCCGAGGAGGCGCGTGAGGTGCTCGAAGCTTCGTCGGAAGAGGAGCTCGCGAAGGAGCTCGCAGACCTGCTCGAGGTCGTGCACGCCGTCATGACGGCTGAGGGTCTCGACGCGTCGACCGTGGGAGCCATTCGGCGGGCGCGCAGGGAATCACGCGGCGGCTTCGAACGTCGACTGAAGCTGCATTGGACGGAGGACATGGGGGGTCACGGCTGAGGGATTCGGCCTGCCGAGAACCCCCAAGACGGCATCCAACGCGCTGTTCTGGATGTGCAGACCCGAGCCCCCGAAAGGCGATACGCGTCGCTTGTGAAGCCATCACGCATTGCATCGAAGTCTACCATCTTGTGGTATATTTCTACCATGAGCATGAACATCAAGAATCGTGAAGCGCACGACCTTGCGCGCGAATTGTCTGCCCTCACCGGTGAATCCCTCACGGATGCGGTGAAGGTGGCCCTTAAAGAACGGTTGGAGCGCCTGCGAAAACCACGGGGCGATGCGCTCGCTGACCACCTGCTTGACATCGGCAAGACCTGCGCTGCGCATCTCGATGCGAATGCGAAAGCCGTGGATCCAGCATCCCTTCTCTACGATGAGAAGGGTCTGCCGCACTGATGACGCTGGTCATCGATACGTCTGCCCTCATCGCGATTCTCCGTGACGAGCCCGACGCCCCCGCGTTCGCTTCGGCCATCGCGGCTGCAGACCAATGCCACATGTCGATTGCGTCCTACGTCGAAACAGGCAGTATCGTTGATCTCGCCCGCAATCCCATCGCGTCGAGACAACTCGACCGGTTCCTGCACGATGCCAACGTGGAACTGTGTCCCGTCACGCCTGAACAAGGAAAGATTGCCCGACTGGCCTACCAAGACTTCGGCAAGGGTCGTGGTCACCCTGCGCAACTCAACTACGGGGATTGCTTCGCCTACGCACTCGCCATCGACATGTCGGTGCCGCTCCTTTTCAAGGGAAGCAACTTCGCACACACGGACGTCGCCATCGCGCTCCCACCACCGAACTGAAGCCGCGCACACCAGGCATTGCACTCAGCCTGCGGCGTGGGGGCGAATGTCCGTCACGCCCACCTCTCGCCTGTCCTACCCTGTTCGTAATTGCAACTGGTTGCGATAAGCCCCGTTGGGGGATGGGCTACGCACCCTGGGAAGGACCGGGCATGACGAACGACGCTTCACCGAGCCACCGCTCCGCCTCCGCCGTGGAGCGCCCCGACCTGCCCGGCGGGCACGAGGATCCACGACCGTTCTGGGAACGCCCCGACACGCTCGAACGGTTCGCCTCCATGCCGGTCGACGAGGGGGTTGCTCGTCGCTTCGAGACCACCGCACCGAGCCGCATCCTCGATTTGGGATGCGCGGCCGGCCGCAACGCCGCCTGGCTTGCCGGGCGTGGCCACGACGTGCACGCCCTCGACGCCTCCCCCGTCATGGTGGCGCACACGCGTGGCCGCCTCGCCGAGCACTACCCCGATGCCGACGTGCGCGTCCGACAGGCCGACATGCGCGACCTTCACGTCTACGAGGACGCATCCTTCGACGCAGTGATCGCCATCGGCGTGCTCCACATCGCGCCCGACATCGATGCCTGGCGCGCCACGGTCGCTTCCATCGCACGTCTCCTCAAACCTGGCGGCGAAACCCTCATCGGGCACTTCACGCCCATCCCCACACCTGGCGGGGAGGCTCCCAGGCCCGAACCCGGGAACCCCCACCTGTACCGCAGCGACCTTCGCGGCAACGCGCGCCTCCTCCTCCACCCCCACGAAATCGATGCCGAGCTTGCGCGCGTCGGCCTCGAACCGCTCACCCCCACGCGCGAACGCCCCATGAAGACCGTCACGGGGCACGGCATCACGACCGCCGACGCGCACCACGTCAAGCGAACCTAAGGAGTCAACATGCGCCTCACCCCACGAACGCTCCTCGCGCTCCTTCTCACGGCCGTCACGACGCTCGCCTGGGCGCAGGACGCCACCCCCACGCGCGGCGGCACGCTGATCGTTGCGATGTTCGATGCGGTCGAGCACCTCAACCCCGCCATCACGACGAACGGACCGGTGCACGCCGTCGCCGACTCGGTCTTCAACGGCCTCACCTACCTCGACGAGGATGGCGAACCCCAGCCCGACCTCGCCACCGATTGGCGCGTCTCCGAGGACGGTCGCACCTACACGTTCGACCTGCGCCAAGACGTGACGTGGCATGACGGCGAGCCGTTCACCGCACGGGACGTGGCGTTCACCTTCGAGCAGGTACTCCTCCGCTACCACACCCGCACGCGCGGCGGCCTCGCGAGCATCCTCGACACCATCGAGACGCCCGATGACCACACGGTCGTCTTCCGCTTCCGCGAACCGTACGGCGCGCTCCTTCAGCGCCTGCACGTCACCGAAGCCCCCATCCTGCCCGAGCACGTGTACGGCACGGGCGACGTGTTGACGCACGAGGCGAACCTCGCACCGATCGGCACCGGTCCGTTCCGGTTCGAACGGTTCGTGCGCGACGACCGCATCGAGCTCGTTCGCAACGAGGCGTACTTCCGCGAGGGCCTGCCCTACCTGGACCGCGTCATCCTCCGCATCATCCCCAACGCCACGACCCGCATGCTCGCCCTGGCGCAAGGCGAGGTCGACCACGTGCTGGGCTTCCCCGCGAGCGAGGTGGCGCGCAGCGAGGGCGATCCCAACCTGAACGTGGCGACGGTGCCGCACAGTGCCGGCGGTTCGTACTGCCTCTTCAAGGTGTCGTTCAACCTCGAGCGCGCGCCCCTCGACGACGTGGCCGTCCGGCACGCCATCGCGCACGCCGTGAACCGCGAGGCGTTCCTCGAGCGCGTGGCATTCGGGCAGGGCAAGGTGGCGACCGGTCCCATCTCGAGCGACCTGGCCCACCTCTACACGGCGGACGTAGCACGCTACGACTACGACCCCACCCTCGCCGCCCGCCTGCTCGACGAGGCGGGTTACACCGCGAACGCGGAGGGCGAACGTCTGCGGTTCGACATGCTGCACTTCCCCATGTTCTCGCGGCATGCCGAGCAACTGCGCGCCGATCTTGCTGCGGTCGGCATCACGCTCGATCTCGTCTCGCTCGACCGGGCCGCCTACGTCTCGCGGGTGTACGGCGAACGCGACTTCGACCTGGGCTTCATCAGTTCCTGCAACGAGACCGACCCGTCGATCGGCGTGTCGCAGGCGTACGTGTCGAGCAACATTGGCGCCATTCCGTTTTCGAACGCGCCCGCCTACCGCAATGCCGAGGTGGACGCCCTGTTCGCCCAGGCCGCGGGCACCGTCGACCCCGAGGCACGGCGCGACCTCTACGCCGAGGTGCAACGCGTCCTGGTCGATGACATGCCGTACCTGTGGCTCGTGGAGCGCCGTTACCACCAGGCACACGCACCCGAAGTGAAAGGCCTCGCGCCGTGGTCGACCGCGCCGTTCGAACGCGCCTGGCTCGACCGCTAGGCGCGCGGACGTGACGGGGTGACGGCGTGACCGGATACGCACTGCGGCGCACGCTGCAGGCGGTCCCGCTGCTGCTCGCCGTCCTGTTGATCACCTTCGCGCTGATCGAGTTCGCGCCGGGCGATCCGATCGTGGCACTCGCAGGCGAGAGTGGCGACGCGGCGTACTACGCCGAGATGCGCACCCGTTTCGGCCTTGACCGGCCTGCACCCGAACGCCTCGCGGCGTACCTTTCGAACGCCGTTCAAGGTGACCTCGGCTACTCGTACCGTTTGCAGCGCCCCGCCTTGCTCGCGGTTCTCGAACGGCTTCCCGCCACCCTGTTGCTGATGCTGCCCGCCCTCATCCTGGCCGCCCTCTTCGGCGTCGCGGCGGGCAGCGCAGCGGCACGGCGGCACGACACGACCGCCGACGCGGTGGTCAGCGGCGCGAGCCTGCTTGGGCAGGCGCTGCCGGTGTTCTGGACGGCGCAACTGCTCGTCCTCGCCTTCGCCTACCAACTGGGCTGGTTCCCGGTGCAGGGCATGCGCAACCTCCGTCTCGATGCGCAGGGCGCGCGCGCCTGGTTCGACGTGGCGCACCACATGGTGCTTCCCGTGGCGGCGTTAACGCTGCAGTACGCGGCCCCCATCGCGCGCGTGGCGCGCGCGAGCCTGGTGGACGTCCTGCACCGGCCCTACCTGCAGACCGCCCTCGCGAAGGGTTTGTCGAGCCGCCAGGTGTTCGTCCGGCATGCGCTCCGCACCGGCCTGCTGCCGGTCGTCACGGTCGTGGGAAGCCAACTCGCGTTCCTCGTTTCGGGCGCCGTGCTCGTGGAGACGGTGTTCGCCTGGCCGGGCGTGGGGCGACTCCTGCTCGCGGCGATGCTGGCGCGCGACTTACCGGTGGTGACCGCGACGATGGTGCTGCTCGGTGTCGCCGTGGTGTTCGCCAACCTCGTCGTGGATTTGTTCTACGCGGCGTTGGACCCGAGGATTCAGCATGCCTGAACGCCGCCTGTTTCACACGCCCGGCCCACCCAGGCATCGCGCGGGCTTCCCTCACCCGCGCCGGCGGCGGGTGCCCCCCTCCCTGTGGCTGGGAGGTGGCTTGACCGTCGCGTTCGCGCTGCTCGCGCTGGTCGGGCCGACCGTCCTTGGAGGCGATCCGTTCGTGGCGACCGCCGCGCCGTTCACGCCACCGTCGGCGGGCGTTCCGTTCGGCAGCGACGACTTGGGACGCGACGTGTGGACCGGCGTGGTGCATGGCGCCTCCCTCTCGTTGACGGTGGGACTCACCGTCGCGCTCGCCTCGCTACTGCTCGGCCTGGTCACGGGCGGCGTGGCGGGGTATGCGGGCGGGTGGCTGGACGACGTGCTGATGCGGGCCGCCGAGGTCGTGCAGGTGCTACCCCGGTTCTTCCTCGCTTTGACGGTGGTCGCCCTGTTTGGTGCGAGCTTGGTGAACCTCACGTTGGTGTTGGCGCTCACGAGTTGGACGGTGGTGGCGCGGGTCGTGCGCGCGAGCGTCCTGGCGGTGAAGGAGGAGGTGCACGTCGATGCGGCGCGCGCGCTGGGCGGCAGCGACCTGCGCATTCTCGTGCGGCACGTATTGCCGTTGGCGTTGGGCCCGGCGGTCGCGTACGCGGCGTTGCAGGTCGGCAACGCCATGCTCGTGGAGGCCGGCTTGTCGTTCCTGGGGTTTGGCGACCCGACGCGCGTGTCGTGGGGCTACCTGCTCAACGTGGCGCAACCGTACGTGCATCGTGCCTGGTGGTTGTCGGCGTTCCCGGGGGTCGCCCTGGCGCTGGCCGTGCTGGGCGTGAACCTGCTGGCCGATGGCTTGCGGGGAATGAAACCCACGCATGGTGTGGGGCATTGAGCCGCCACTTCCGAACCGCTTACCCAACCCGGTTGACCTAATGGGCATGCCATCATGAATGCATGCCTCGCAACCCCGTGGCCGTCTACGCCGAACTCCTACGCCAAGCCCAGGACGTCATGGGGCTCGACGATCCGATGAGCGCGCGCAGTCGCCTCTACACGCTCCTCCGACCGCACCACTTGGAGCGCTACCCCGAACTGCAAGAAGTCCTCAAACGCCTCGGGATTGGTGCCGGCTACGCGCGCAACCATCTCCTCTCCCTCGGCGGTTGGCCAGACGACGTGGTGGACCTCGTCCGCCGCGGCCTTCCGCTTCGCGTGGCGCGTCGCCTTGCGCACGTCGAACTCTCGGTGCGCAAGGAGGCTCTCAAACGGGCTGAGGAGGACCGGCGCAGCCTCGACGATGCGACGTGGGGGCAGCGTGTCGAACGGGCACTCGAGCGGCTCGCAAGGGAAGCGGACGCACCGGACGTGGTGCCTGAGGACGGCTGGTTACCCCCTGCCGTGGGCGGCGATGGCCACCCGCCCGACGGCGCGCCCGGCCCGACGGGGGACGTGTGGCGCTTCCCCACCCTCGGTGCGCGGAGCCGCGCGGACGAGGAGCTCCACCCCGATCTCGCGCGCGCCATCCTCGCGCGCTACACCGCGCCGGGTGACGCGATCGTCGATTTGACGGCGGGTGCGGGCACGGTGGCGCAGGTGGCGGCGCAGCGGGGCGTTCGAAGCTGGTCGAGCGACGTGCATCCCCGCGCGCCGTTCGTGCACGCCATGGACGCGCGGGACGTGCAGTTCACGGATGGCCTCACCCCAGGCTGCGCCGACCTGGTCCTGCTCCACCCGCCCACCTTCGCCTGGTGGGAGAAGGCCCGCCCGACGGGAAGCGTGGCGGGGCCAGAAGGGTACGCCGACCTGATTGCCGACCTCTTGGCGGGCGCGATTCAGGTGGCCGCACCCCACGCCCTGCTCGTGCTCGTGGGTCGACCGGTCCGCAGTGAGGGCATCGTGCGGACCGCCATCGGCGAACTGCAACGCGAACTCGAGGACGTGGGGACCACCCTCATCGGGTATCACGTGGGCGTGGACGCGCGCGGGACCGAGGATTGGCACGTGCTGGTGGGACGAAGACTCACCGACACGTGATTCGCGTGCCGGGTGGACGTCATGTCACGCCAGGGTGACGATGCTTCCGCACTCGTCAGTTCGGGAATCCAATGTCCGAGGGCGACAGATACGTCGTTCCATCGTACGTCAGGTTCCACACCCACAGGTTTCCGTCCTCATGCAGCGCAAACCCGTACCCGTCCCCCTGCACAACGTCGACGAACCGCTGTTCATCGAAGCCAGGTACGCCCGTCGTCGCTGCGGTCAACATGACCGGAACCGTCGCATACGAAGACGTCCGACCTGCCTCATCCGCGGTTGATTCACTATAGGCCCATGACCACAATCGTCCAAACCGGTCAAGGGCAACCATGGCAAAACGGCCCACCGCAACCTTGGCAAATGGAACGATATCGATGTCGATGCCGCCATTCGCCGCAGCAATGTCGGTCGTTGAAACAATCCTCGCGGGGATCGCTGGGTCTCCTGACCGTCCAATTGGGTATCCACCCCACGTCCAGATGCGGCCCGACGTATCCACGGCTGCCACCGCATTGCCGCCGTAAGAGGCCGCGACGCTTGCGAATTGCACGTCGTCCGTCACTGAAATCTTCCCTGGCGTTCCGGTCGCCGTTTCACCGTCAAGCTCCCTGCCGAGGCTCCCATTCGTGTTGTTTCCCCATGACCACACGTGACCTTCCGTGTCGAGAGCGATACTGAAGGTTTCCCCACCCGCCACCTCGGCCACGGACTCGTCAATGTTGACCTGCACCGCCGTGCCGTAGTTGCTATCAGCGATGCCATTTCCAAGTCGACCGGATTGTTGCCAGCCCCACGCCCACACGTCACCGTTCGTATCCAGCATGAAGCTGGCGGCACCGGCGCCCACCACCTGCTTTGGAGCTGCCGCGCCTGAGGGCAGGGGAAGTTCTTCAGGCGTATCTGGATTATCTATTACGCCCGAACCGAATTCTCCGTTTCCGTTGAACCCCCAGACCCGCACCTTGGTTGAGCCTCCAGTCTCCTCGATTGCAAATGAGAATTGACTCCCCGCCCCCACGGACGTGAAATCCGTGTACGAAGTGGCGACGAATGAATCCCGTCTGACTGTGTCACCGAGGCCCAACTGGCCCTTATCGTTGTTACCAAACGCGTACATTCGATTCGGCGTTCCGCTTCCCTCATCCACCAGGGCGAGGACGTGGGACCCCCCTGTGCCGAGGCGGCCCAACTTTAGCGTGATGGGGGGCGGCGTGGTCGAGCCCGTCACCGATGCACTTGCTTCACCAGAACCAGCCTGATTGACGGCCCGAACACGTACACCGTAGGACGTTTCCGACATGAGGCCCGTAATCGTGACACTCTTGGACGTAGAACCTGTGCTTACGAACGCCCCACCGTCGACGCTGTACTCGTAGCCGGTGATGGTACGCCCACCGTCATCAATCAGTTCCGTCCATTGCACGTCCAGGGAGGTCTCCCCAGCCACGATGGTCGTGATCGTGGGCGCTCCGGGTGTCGTGAAGGGGGACACGGTGCTGGCCGCACTCGGAACGCCGGACCCGGCATTCGATCGTGACCGCACACGAACGAAATAGGACTCACCGTTCGTCAACCCGGAGATCGTGAACGGTCCAGTCAACGAAGCAGGATCCAGCGGAACCCACGCGTCACTCATCGACAGATCCACCGTACTGACGACGTACTCCACGTTCGACACGACCGAGCCATTCGCATCACCCATCGTGAACGCGACCTCCACGGCCTGATCCGATTCGGTCACGGTGGTGATCGTGGGCGCACCGGGAATCGTGAACGGTGCGGCAGGCGCCGCCTCACTCGGCGCACCAGCCCCCACGGCGTTGATGGCACGAAGCCGCAGGGCGTACGTCGTCCCGTTCGCGAGACCCGTCACGGTAATGGGACCCTCAACGGTCGACGGGCTCACCGTGAGCCAGGTATCACTCGGGGACGCATCGACCGAGCTGACGTCAACGATGTACTCGACGTTCGTGATTTCCGACCCGTTGTCGTCACCGAGCGTGAAGTCGAACGCCACCGTGGCATCCGAGTTCGTCACCGTCGTGATGGTCGGAGCGAACGGCAAACCCACCGGTGAGACGCGGACCGCGTCGCTCGGCGCGCCAGGACCCACGTCGCTCACGGCACGCAATCGCACGAGGTACGTCTTGCCGTTCTCGAGCCCTTGAATGACGATGGGCGCTGTCGTCGTTGCCGGATCCAAAGGCACCCACTCACCGTCGTCGAGTTGCACCTCGAAGTTCACGAGGTTCTCGGCATTCTCGGTGGGCGGGTCGAACGTGACGGTGACCTCCCCATCCCCATTCTCGGCGGCAAGGTTGACAGGCGCACCGGGTGCAAGCGCAAGTCCAGTCGGGGACAACACGATGACCTCGCTCGGCTCACTCGGCCCGACCGCACTCATGGCGCGAATGCGTGCCGGATACGTTTCACCATTCACGAGACCCGAGATGGTGATGGGAGGCTCCACGTCACTCGGCGAGAGAGGCGTCCAGTCCCCCTCACCGAGTTGCACTGCATAGTTCGTGACGGGTGAACCGTTGGGTTTGCTGGCCACGAAGTCAACGATCGCGGAGCTGTCTGCATTGGACACGGTTAGTTCGGTCGGTGCATCAGGGGGACTGGCCATCCCCACTTCAATGACCTTCGCTGCACCTACCGTCACGTCGACGCCGCCCCGCTCGAGTCGAACCTCGCACGTCGGCGCTTGCCCCACGTCGGTCAGGATTCCGCGCGCGTGCGGGTACACGCGTTCGGCGTCCGCATCCGACTGCGGAACCCACGTGACGGTTGGTTCCTTACCGAACGTCACGTCTGCAAACGCGAGGTCCTGAAGGGGCACATTGCATGCGAGGACGATGACGTCACCGGCAAAGCGACCGTCGAGTGTCAGCGTGTCGCCGGCAAAGGCGACGGTAGGCGAGACGGCGTCGATTCCGAGGGGTTGTGGCGTTCCATCCTGCCCCCCACAACTCGCCAAGCCCGCGAAGACGAGGAGAGCGACGGCGAGAAGCCAAATGCGGGACGCCTCCCGTCGATGGCGTTGCTTCAAGTGATTCCGAATCGTCATGCGGCAAACCTCCGGCGCCCTTGACGGGCATGCATGGGTAGTGTCCCGTACGTGACAACCGGGGCGTTGTAGCGATTTCGCTACAAGAGCAAGCGCCGCACGGTCGTTCCTTGGCGGGAAGGGGCACACCCGCGTGGAATCCCGACGTGCCTTACGGACGCCGAACCGGAGCACTCGTTAGCCTTGGGTCATGACGCAAGAACGGACCGTTCCCCCTGAAAGCCTCGCGATTGTCATCGGTGCAAGCGGTGCGATTGGTGCCGCCATGGCCGACCGCCTCGAGCAGGACCCCCGCTTCGCACGGGTGCTGCGCTTCTCACGCAGCTCGACGCCCGCCGTGGACGTGACGGACGAGGCGAGCATCGAAGCGGCTGCCGCGGCAGCGAAGGAGACGGGCCTTCCCGTCCGCATGGTGATCGACGCGACCGGCTTCCTCCATGACGAGGTGCAGCAGCCCGAGAAGACGTGGCGTCACCTGGACGGCGAGAAGCTGGCGCGCGCCTTCGCCATCAACGCGACCGGCCCCGCACTCCTCATGAAGCACTTCCTGCCGCTGTTGCCCCGCGATGGGCGCAGCATCTTCGCCACGCTGTCGGCACGCGCAGGCAGTCTCGAGGAGAACCGGATTGGCGGGTGGTACGGCTACCGCGCCTCCAAGGCAGCGCTGAACCAGTTCGTGCGCACGGCGGCGGCCGAGCTTGGCCGCAAGGCGAAGGAGTCGGTGTGCGTCGCGCTGCACCCGGGTCACGTGGAGAGCGCCCTGTCCGCACCGTTCGGTTCGGGGGGCAACCCGACCTTCACGCCCGAGGAGGCGGCCACGAATCTGTTGACCGTCCTCGATGGCCTCACCCCGGCGCAGAGCGGCGGCTTCTTCGATCACGACGGCTTGTCGATTCCCTACTGAAGATTGGGGCCGCGACGCTCACGCGCCTCAGGACGCAGGAGGAACGATGCCGGCCTCGAGGTCGGCGTCGAGCTGAGCGAGTTCCGTCGCGTCGGGCGTGAGTCCGCGCTGCTCAAGGACGCTGGCCATGCGCGCCACGCGCTCGGACGGCGTGAGCGTTTCACCGTCCACGAGGTGACCCTCCGCCTCCAGGTAATCGGCCAACTCGTCGCGTTTCGCGGACCGGAATCCCTTCACGCGCTTCGCGTCGATCGCCTCCAGCAACGCGCGCGCGTCGCCTCCCGCTTCCGCCGCGATGGCCGTCAATTCCGCCAGGAAACTCTCGCTCACCGCCTCGCTCGCCTCGAGCACGTGCGCGTCGATTGGGCGGCCGCGCCCTTCTCTCCACGCCTCGACCCATGCACGCGCGGCGACCATGCGTCGCTCAAGAAGCGCCGTCGAATCCGTATCGACGAGCGCTTGCACACCCTCGCTGGGTAACCACGTGTCCAACACACCCAGCCGCATGACGCTGACCGAGAGGAGGATTCGTAGAAGTGGCAGGTCGTCGCGCAACAGGTGAAACACGTGAATCGTCGCGGGGTCGCTCCACGGATCGATGGCGGTGACGCCCACCTCGACGGCGTATTCCTCTGGTGACGCCCCCTCGGGAGGCGGGACTTCGGTCCGCTCTGGCGGGGATACGGCGACATCGTCCAGCGAAGGTTGCTCGACGAGCTGTTCGTGCGTGATCTCCAGCACGGTGCAGCCGACGCGCGCCTCGTCGTTCAGGTTCATGGCATTGCGCCACGCCACGGCGTCCTCGCGGCGTGCACTCAGGTACAGCAGCTGCCTGCCATCCTCACGCGCCACGCGCGCGAGGGACGTGGCGACCGCCTCGAATCGCTCCGGATCGCTCGCGGTGAGCGCCTCGTCGAGGACGACGGGCAGGGCGGGTCCGTCCGCCTCCATGGCGCGCGCGAACGCCATGCGGACTGCGAGGAACGCCTGCATGCGAGTGCCGGTCGAGAGCTCCTCGAAACTCCGCACCAGGCCACTGCGCGCCTCCTTCGCAACGAAGCGGGGTGGCCCCTCACTGGAGCGGTCGAACTGCAGTGCGTAGGCATGCCGCGTGAACGTTGCGAACGTCCGCTCGGCATCCTCGAGCATGGCGGGTCGCGTGGTGGCCTCGAACGCTTCGGCTACGTCATCGAAGAGGACCTGCGCCGCAGCGGCGAAGGTGGCCTGCTCGCGCGCGTCCCGCAGCACGCTGCGCGCCTCGCGTACCCGGGCGGCTGCCGTCGCGAATGCCTGGCCCTTCGTGGCGCTCTCCACCTCGGCGTTGACGCGCGCAATGTCCTCCGTGCGCTCTTTCACGGTCGCTTGCGCCGCTTCGACCTGCTGAAGTTCCGTCTCGATCGTGGCGCGTTCGTCCGCCTCGACGAGGGCGAGCAGTTCGGGTGCTCCCTCTAGACTCGCGCGTGCGCTTCGCTCGTCGGCCTGCGCCAACGCGCGCTCGTCGCTCCACCCCTTCCACCGCTCGCGAGCCTCGAGCCGACGCTCGAAGGCCACCTCGACGTCCTCGCTGTCGTCGAGATGCAACCGTTCCCGCCAGCTAGCCTCATCCTTGGCCAGTTCGCTTCGCTCACGCGTGATGCGCTCCTTTTCGCGTTCGGCGTCGCGAAGCGCTTGCCGTGCCGCGTCGCGCGCCTCGAGACGCTTCCGGACGGCATCGAGTCGCGCGCGCCACTGCGCAGCCGTGCCGGCTTCTGCGTCCTCACCCGCGGGAACGTCCCCGCGGTTGGTTTCGAGTGGAACGAGCGCCTGCGCGATGTTCACCTGCCGTTCGTGAAGGGTGCGTTCAGCGACGCTGCGTTCAGCCAGCGCCTCCTCGCGTCGTCTTCGCGCCTCGTCCCAGGCGTGTGCGCGTTGCAGCCAGCGGGCGTACGACAGGTCGAAGATGTCCGGCGCCACGCCGAGGTCACGCGCGAGCGCGTCTCGCCGAGCGTCCACTTCGGTGAGGGTGGCCTCGAGTTCGCTCAGGTCGCGGCGTCGCTGGTCGCGCTCGAGCGCATCGCGATGCGCGGCGGTGGCTTGCGCCACCTGATCATCGAGACCGTCCAGCCAGGTCCGGAGGCTCCCCACATCCCAGGCGGTGGGGGGTTCGATCTCCGCGGCATGCGCCGCTTCACGGGCGGCGCGCGGATCGGGTGACGTTCCGCCTGACCTGCGCGTCAACCAGGTCCAGGTCACCCCCGCGATGAATAACGTGGCTGCCAGCCCTGCGGCGAACCAAGCACCCTGCGTCGAGGCGACCGCGAATGCGCCGACGCCCGTGAGAAGGAGCAGCCATCCTGGCCACGATGCCAACGGGGCGCTGCCGTGCGCCCGAAGTAGTCGCTGCGTTTCGCTCCTCACGGCGCGCAATCGGTCCGCGTTCCGTTCGACGTCGCTCACGGGCGCGTCCGGGGCGAGCCCCACGTTCTTTAGGTTCGCTTCGAGCATCTCGAGGCGCGCGTGCGCCGCGTCCCTTTGCGCCTGCGCGTTGCGGGCAGCATCGAGCAGGTCCTCCACGCGCTGCAGAGCGGCGGGAGTGAGGTTCGGCACCCCGTCCGGTTCGCCGCCAAGCGCGGTCACTGCCTCCGCCATCTCGCCCTGCGCAGCCTGGATGGCGACCTCGCTGCGCTGCAGGATGGCCTCCTGCTCGGCAAGTTCATCGACCATTGCAGCCATGACATCGAGCGCATCGAGTTCGACGTCGTGATCGGCGAGACCCGAATCGTTCAGGGCGTCCTGGGCTGCTGCGAGCGCGACGTCGGCGGTGCGCTCCCGCTTGTCGAGATCGTCACGGCGCTCACGGTGACGCGCATGGTCCTCGATCGCGCCATCGGTGAGGTGCTCCATGCCGGCGGGAAGGGTTTCACGGACGGCGTCCAACTCGTGCAGTCGCGCCCGCGCGTCAAGGAGTCGCTGCGCAGCACGCAACGATTCCGCGCGGTCGACGATGCGTTGCGCCTCCTTGAGCTCGACCGTCCATGTGTCGCGTTGCGCCTCCTGATCCTGAAGGCGTGTCGCCTGTTGCCGCTCGGCCGTTAGGGCGCGTTCCGCTTCCTGGACGCGCGTCGCCTCGGTGCGGCCATGGCGTGGCCCCACGGTGAAGGGTGCGCGGTGGCGGACGCCTTCGAGATCGAATCCGCCACTCAATTCCCGCGCGATGCGCTGGGCGATCGATTCGTCGGCCGTCTGCGCGGCGAGAAGATCCTCGATGCGAAGCGTGACGCCCTGCAGGTGCACGTCGGTGGGCGTGACGGGCGCTTCGCTCGGCACGCCGTTGCGCGTCCACTCCACGCTCGCGCCCAGCCGTTTCACCCGCCAGGTGACGTCCCCTTCGACGAACTCCGCGGCGACGTCCACCATGGCGTCGCGCAGGCCGTCCGGGTTGAGGAGTGCGTGAAGCGCGCGTACGAGGCTGCTCTTGCCCGATGCGTTCGGACCCACGATGACCGTCGATTCGGCGTCGAAGTCGTCGATCACCCAGCGGGGGTGGGGCGTGATGCCGGGCAGGTGCCCCAACTCGAGTCGCGTGAGTCTCATGAACCGTCGCGCTCCTCGAGCAGCGTCTCGATGGCGCGGAGGGCAGCACGTTCGAGGGCGTCACGCACCACCTCGTCGCTCGGTTCGTCGCCGTTGAGATTCGTGTAGGCGCTGCCGCGCCACACCTTGCGGAGCGCCGGTTTTGCGCGTCGAACGAGGGCGTCGGCGGACTCGCCACCCTCGCGAAGGGCGAGCACCCGCTGCGCGAGCAGGCCCACCGGGTCGTCCTGCTGTGCGCGCCACGTCAGGTCGAGGTTGGGACGCAAGGCGTCCCGCACGCGGTACACGAAGGTCGTGACTCCACCGGTCGTGACCCGGAAGGTTGCCAGGGCGTCCGGCATGCTGGCTTCGCGCAACGCCGCACCGAACGAGGTGCGACCGGTCAGCATCGCTTCGATGCCGAAGGCGCGGGGTGGATGATCAAGGCTCGTCGCCTCAGCGTGCTTCGCATCGAGCGCACGCATGAGGGCGTCGACGGCCGCGTCGACGGATTCAAGGTCGGTCACGTCGAGGGTGATGCGATCCCAGGCCAGCGGTGCGCGGGGAAGCAGGGTGAACGTGAGCGCACCCGCCGAGTCGACCTCTAGGAGCCAGGGGCCCCGCGGACCCGGTTCCCCTGGGTCGGTGCCAACGGGCGGGCCGAGGTACCCGATGGGCTGGGGTTCATCGAACGGGTCGGGTTGGTGGATGTGGCCGAGGAGCCAGGCATCGAGGTTCGTGGCGCGGAGTGCCGTGCGGGCGACCGGTGCGTAGCGGCCACCACTGGCATCGAGGTCGGCGTGCAGCAGGCCGATCGTGGGGCGTTCGCGATCGAATCCGGGGTACGTGTCGAGCGGCGACGCGTCGAAATGCCGACCGGGCATGGACCAGCCAATGACGTCCACGGTGACGCCATCCGCTCCGGTGAGGGTGCGGCGTTCCCAGGTCGCTTCGGCGCCGAGCAGCGTGACGTTCTCCACGGCGTTCGTGAGGCGCGGAAGCACGCGTGCGTCGTGGTTGCCTGCGATGGCGATGATGGGAATGCCGGCCGTGTCGAGACGCCGCGCCCCTTCGAGGAGCGCGCCGAACGCTTCGTACAGGTCGTCCTCCTCGTCGACGAGGTCGCCGGCAAGCAGGACGGCATCGACCTGGCGTTCAATCGCCTGGTCGACGAAGTCGCGCCATGCAGCGCGGGGGCCGAGCATGGTGGGGTCGACACCGAGGTCGTCCGGCACCTTCGCCGAGGGGCGGCGTCCAAGGTGGAGGTCGGCGGTGCAGAGCATCTTCACGGGTGCAGTCTCCTCGGGCCGGGGTACACCGGCGTGGACGACGGCGTCGAATGGTGAACGGTACCACGCGTCTCCCCCGGCATCCGACGTGCATGGGAGCACGAACCTGCGTCGTGTAGCGTCGTAGGCTCTGGGCATGCGACCCCCTGGCCGCGACTACGACCTCACCGTATGGGGCGCGACGGGTTACACCGGGCGCCTCGTCGCCGAAGCCCTGGCAGCGCACGCACCCGCCGGGTTCCGGTGGGCCATCGGCGGCCGGGATTCGATGCGCCTCGACGGCCTCCTCGACGAGCTGGCGGACGCCCGCACCCCGCCGAGCGGCACGTTCGTGGGCGATGCGCTCGACGACGCGTCGATGCGCGCACTCGCCACCTCGAGTCGCGTGATCCTCACGACGGTAGGGCCCTACGCCCGGTACGGCACGCCACTCGTCCGCGCCTGCGCCGAGATGGGCACGCACTACGCCGACCTGACGGCCGAGCTGGGTTGGATGCGCAGCAACGTCGACGCCTTCCATGACGTGGCGTCCTCGAGCGGGGCGCGCATCGTGCACGCCTCGGGGTTCGACTCGGTCCCCTCCGATTTGGGTACATGGCTCGTCCAGCAGGAAGCCCTGGCGCGACACGGGGAACCCTGCACGACGGTCGTCCACGCCGTCGGCGCCATGTCGGGCGGCGTGTCGGGTGGCACGATTCACTCGGGGCTCGGCATGGCGGACCAGGCGGCCCGCGACCCGGCGTTCCGGCAGGCGTTGCGTGACCCGAACCTGCTTGCACCGGGCGGCACGCCCGCGAACGACCCGGTGGGTCCCGTGAAGCCAACGCGTCTTCCCAACGTGGAGGGGTGGACGGCCCCGTTCGTCATGGCGGTCGCCAACGGGAAGGTGGTTCGGCGTACCCGCCACCTGCTCGGCGAACCGTGGGGGGACGTGACGTACGTCGAGCGCCTCACCCAACCCACGTGGGCGCGCGCGGCCACGATTTCCTCGATGACGGCGATGGCGGGTTTGGCGCTCGGCACGTCGTTGGGTCGCGCCATCGCCCACCGAATTCTCCCGTCGCAGGGCCAAGGACCGAGCGAACGAACGCGCACGCGGGGCTTCTTCAGAACCCGTTTGATCGGGCGTTCCGCCGGTCACGAGCCGATCGTGGTGGACACCGGCGCGGATCTCGATCCGGGCTACGGCGCGACGGCGCTCATGCTCGCCGCGATGGGCCTGACGCTCGCGCTCGAGGAAGGTTCACCAGACGGTGGCGTCCTCACGCCCGCCGTGGCGGGAGGCGAGGCGTACCGCGCGCGATTGAATGACATGGGCGTCAAGCTGCGCGTGGCGCATTGACTTGCGCTGAACCTCACGGACTCTACGCACCCTTTTCGCATCGCCGCCCCAGGCATGGGCGCGTTGGGCGGCTACACGACGCCGAGGGCGCGCGTGGCCTCGGCCACCCGCTCGAAACCCGCCACGTTCGCACCGAGGACCAGGTCGTTGGGGCGCCCCAGACGCGCCGCCGCACTCGCAGAGGCATGGTGAATGTCGGCCATCAAGGCCCGCAACTGCTCGTCGTTCCGCTCGAACGACCAACGCTCCCGCGCCGCGTTCTGGCGCATCTCGAGGCCCGATGCCGCCACGCCCCCTGCGTTCGCCGCCTTGCCCGGTGCGAACGCCACGCCCGCCTCTTGGAACACGTGCACCGCTTCGGGCGTGCAGGGCATGTTGGCGCCCTCCGCCACGCACCGCACACCGTTCGCCACGAGCATGCGGGCATCCTCCTCGCCAAGCTCGTTTTGCGTTGCGCAGGGGAACGCGGCGTCGCACGCCACGTCCCACACACCCTCGCCCGGCCGGTAGCTTGCGGCGGGCCGTTCGGCCGCGTACGCGTCGAGCCGCTCGCGCCGCACCTCCTTCACCTCCCGCAACCATGCGACGTCGATTCCGTCAGGATCGATCACGCTGCCCGACGAGTCGCTGCACGCGACCACCGTTGCGCCGAACGCCTGCAACTTCTCGATGGCGTAGATCGCCACGTTCCCCGAGCCGGACACGACGCACGTAGCGCTATGAAGCGTTCCACCGCGCGCATCCATCATCGTCTCGGCGAAGTACGCCACGCCGTACCCCGTCGCCTGCGTGCGCACGTCCAAGCCACCCCAACTGGGGCTCTTCCCCGTCAGGACGCCCGACTCGTGCCGATTGCGCAACCGCTTGTACTGCCCGAACAGGTAGCCGATCTCGCGCCCCCCAACGCCAATGTCGCCGGCAGGCACGTCGGTTTCGTCACCAAGGTGACGCCACAGTTCGGTCATGAAGCTTTGCGAGAAGCGCATGATCTCGGCGTCGGACTTACCCTTCGGATCGAAATCACTACCGCCCTTCCCCGACCCGAGGCCGAGACCGGTCAGCGCATTCTTGAAGGTCTGCTCGAAGGCGAGGAACTTGACGGTGTCGAGCGTGACGGTCGGGTGGAACCGCAACCCGCCCTTGTAGGGACCGAGCGCACTCGAGAACTGCACGCGGAAACCGCGGTTGACGTGCACGCGGCCCGCATCGTCGGTCCAGGGCACGCGGAACACGACCTGCCGTTCCGGCTCGCAAATCCGGTCGAGGAGGGCGTCGTCGAGCCACTCGGGTTCCTGCGCGACGAGGGGCTCGAGGCTCTCGAACACCTCATCGACCGCTTGTAGGAAGTCGTGATCGCCGGCATTGCGCGTGTGGATGCGTTCGCGGACCGCGTTCAAGCTCGGTTTCGCTTCGGGAGAGGACGTGTCGTCGTGTCGCGTTGGCATGACGGCACGGTAGCAACCGCACGCTGGTTCGACTACCCGCCGAGGCTCCCAATTGCAGGACGAAGTCCCCTTGCGAGCGTGCGCCCAAGCCTCCATGGTGAAGGCATGCCGCACGCCATGGATCTCCTGCTGTTGCATCCCCCCAGCGTGTACGACTTCCGCAAGCGCGCCACCCTGTACGGCCCGGTCAGTGACATGGTGCCCTCGTCGGTCATGTTCGAGATTTACCCCATTGGCTTCCTGACGCTCGCCAATTATCTCGAGGCGCGGGGTCGCCGCGTCCGCATCGCCAACCTTGCGCTCCGCATGATTCAAAGCCGCCGCTTCGACGTGCCGCGCTTCCTACGCGATCAACGCCCCAAACTCATTGGCATCGACCTGCACTGGATGCCCCACTGTCACGGCGCCATCGAAATCGCGCGCATCGCGAAGCAGGTGCACCCGGACGTACCCGTCGTGTTTGGCGGGCTCTCCTCGAGCTACTTCCATAAGGAACTGCTGGCGTACCCCGAGGTGGATTTCGTGCTTCGTGGCGACAGCACGGAGGAACCGACGATGCAGCTCCTCGACGCGATCGAACGGGGTGAAGGCTTCGGTGACGTGCCGAACCTCTCCTGGCGGGACGCGGACGGGGAGCGTCACACGAACGCCATCACCTACCTCCCCTCCTGCCTCGATCATGCCGACGTGCGACCCGACCTGCTGATCGACATGGCGCTCCGCTACCGCGACCTGGCGAGCGTCCTGCCGTTCGACGGTTGGCTCCGCAACCCCACGACGATGGTGCTGCCCCTCAAGGGCTGCGCCTTCGAGTGCACCACGTGCGGCAGCAGTGCGACCACGTGCACGCACGTCACGACCCGCAAGAAGCCGGTGTTCCGAAGCCCCGAGAACCTCGCGGACAACGTCGAGGCCATCGCGAAACTGTCGCGCGGCGCGATCGTGATGCCGGGCGACCTGCTGCAAGGGGGTCGGGCGTACTTCGAGGACGCCGTCGATGCCATTGCGGCGCGGGGCGTGACGAACGACGTGATGTTCGAATTCTTCGACCTGCCCCCCGTCGATGCGCTTGCGTACATCGACGAGCGCTTGCCCACGTGGAGTTTCGAGTTGAGTCCCGAGAGTCACGATCCGAAGGTGCGATTCGCGATGGAGGGCGGGGGTGGCTACGCCAACGAGGCGATGGAAGCGCTGCTGGCCTCGGCCCTCGAACTGCGTCCGACGCGCATCGACGTGTTCTTCATGATTGGGTTGCAGTACCAGACCTACGCGTCGGTCATGGCGACGGTCGACTACTGCGAGCGGCTGTTCGCCCTCGGCGATCGTCGCTTGCAGGCGTTCATCTCGCCAATGGGACCCTTCCTCGACCCGGGCAGCCACATCTTCGAGAATCCCGAGGCGTACGGCTTCACGCGCCTCGCCACCACGCTGGAGGAGCACCGGCAGCAACTCCTCGCCCCCTCGTGGGAGGAGGTCCTGAACTACGAAACGCAGTGGATGACGCGACGCGAACTCGTGGACGCCACGTACGATGCAGCCGAGCGGCTCAACGACGCGAAGCGACGCTACGGGTACCTGTCGCCCCGACGGGCGGATGCCGTCGCGAGACGCATTCATGATGCACGGACCCTGCGCACGCGACTCGATGCCGTCACACGCGAGGAGGGCGCCTCGCTCGGCGAGGACGAAGCGCTGCGAGGGGACGTGTTCCGCTTCAGTCACTCCACGGTGAGCGACAAACGCGAGTTGTTCTGGCGCCAACCCGCCTTCGCGTTCAAGACGGGTGCGGTCCTGCAAGCTGCATGGCGAAACGTCTCGGGAAGGCGCCCAGGGCAGGCTTGAAACCGGCCACCGACGAACGACGCGCCACTCGATACGGACGCCTTCCACGTCGATTGAACCGCATGCCTCTCGACGCGTGCCCGACCATGCCTGCGGGGTGCGTTCGAATCATGGCCGACACGCCGGCTGAGTAGGTTCTGATTCTTTTGGGACAGTTGATGGTGTAAGAAAGGGGTTCCAACTCCTGCTAGGGAATGGTGGAACCCCACGTGAATATACGCTCTTTTCCAAGTGTCCTTGTTCGTACGGCTCGTTCTGCGCGTGCGTACGGTTTTCATGACGTTGCTCAGCAGCGCGCGCACTTACTTCGAAGCATCGACAAGCTCCACGCTCGCGGTATCCCCATTCGCGAGGCGTGCGAGATCATGAAGGTCAGCAAGAGTACGTACTACCGCTGGCGGCAACGCCTTGACACGGGTGGCCTCGAGAACCTCACGCCCCGCTCCACCCGCCCGCACACCACCCGTTACCCCTGGTTGCAACGCGCCATCGCCATGCATGTCGAACGGTTACGCAGCCCCGATGCGAACGATCCTGCACGCATCATTCACCCCGTCGGCAAGGAGAAACTCACCGTCCTCCTCGCCAGGCAAGGCATTCACGCGAGCAGCAGCACGGTCGGACGGGTCGTGACCTCCCTCCTGCGTCGCGGTGTCATTCAAACCGTGAAGCACACCGGCAAGCACCGTCAGGTGAGAAGACAGGCTGCCTTGCGAATGCACGCCCGCCGCAAAACGGCGAGCGATCGTCCGCGGCATCCTGGAGAGTACGTTCAAATTGACACGCTGCACGAACGCAGTCACCCTGGACGCACCCGCATGCACTTCACCGCCATCGATCCCACCAGCAGGTTCGTACACGCACGCCTCACGAGAAGTGCCACGAGCCGCAATGCGGAAGCGTTCCTCCATGAACTGCTCGATACTTGGCCCCACCCCATTCGCAGCATTCAAATTGACAATGGCAGCGAATTCAAAGGCGCGTTCGAAACCGCATGCCAAACCCTCGACATACCCCTCGTCACCATTCCACCCCGCACCCCCAAAGCCAACGCCCACGTCGAACGCATGCAACGCACCTTCCGCGAAGAACACTACGCCCACGAACCCCCAAGCCTCACACTCGACCAAGCCAACACGCACCTCGACACCTACGTCCACTGGTACAACCACCAACGCCCCCACCACGCCCTCAACCTCAAAACCCCAATCGAGTACACTCCCCCCAGGAACCCCACGTGTCCCAAAAGTCCTGGCCCGACACACCAGATACGCACTGTGACCGAAATGGTGTACCTTCAACAGAAGAGTCCGCCAAGGGGGACCACGTACGAGCGGAGTATCTACGAACCCAGGTCTGCGGCAACATAGGTACCCGACACCACGGAACGCCGTCTATCGCGATTGGTCCCCAACAACTTCGAAACTCATCTTAGGGCGGAGTAGTGAAAATCTTCATTGTCGCAAGCGCCCCTCAATCCCTCACCAACTTCCGTGGCCCGCTTTTGAAGCGACTTGTTGCGCTCGGGCACGAAGTCACGGCGTTGGCGCCAGCCATCAAGGCGGGCGACACGGCGAATGAGCTCAGGTCAATAGGCGTCCAGGTCTTGAACGTTCCGCTCCGTCGGACCGGGATGAACCCGATATCCGATCTCCAGACGCTGGTCGTCCTTAGCTTTGTATTCATACGCTACAAACCAGACCTCGTCTTTGCGTATACCGCAAAGCCCGTCATATACAGCCTACTGGCAGCAATCCTTGCGCGAGTACCTCGTCGCACCGCAATGATTACAGGGCTCGGCTTCTCTTTCGGTTCGCAGGCAGGTTGGGTTGGCCGGGTAACTCGCATCTTGTATCGGTTCGCTCTTAAGCACGCGCACGCAGTGGTGTTCCAAAACCCCGACGATCTTGAAGAGTTTGTTTCCGAAGAACTCGTACCAGCGACGAATACTTGGATTGTTAAAGGCTCGGGCGTCGATCTGGACAAATACCAACCGGCACCCCTACCTTCTGGCCCAACGACCTTTCTATTGATCGCTCGCCTGATTCAAGACAAAGGCATTGAGGAGTTCGTTGCTGCCGCACGATTGATGCAGAAGCGCGCTACCGATTTACGCTTCATCATTGTGGGACCATTCGACTCAAATCCAAGGTCTATAAGCCCAACCTCAATGCAAACGTGGGTGGACGAGCGAATCATTGAGTACGCGGGAGCGGTGGCCGACGTCCGGCCCCTTCTGCGAGAGTGCCACGTATACGTGTTGCCCTCGTACTACAGAGAGGGTACGCCGCGCACGGTGCTCGAGGCGATGGCGACCGGTCGTGCAATCATCACAACAGACGCACCCGGATGCCGCGAAACGGTTGAGCACGGCCGAAATGGGTTCCTCATTCCTGTTCGGGATCCGGCAGCGTTAGCCGATGCCATGTTC
>CAJXWR010000020.1 GCA_913062675.1 uncultured Trueperaceae bacterium | reverse complement strand
GGTGGCCGGGGGTGCGTCAGCGGGCGTACTGCACGGCGCGCGTCTCGCGCACCACGGTGACTTGCACCTGACCGGGGTACTCCATGTCCTGTTCGATGCGGCCGGCAATGTCGCGCGCGAGAAGCACGGCACGCGCGTCGTCCACCTCGGTGGGTTCCACGATGATGCGCACCTCCCGGCCGGCCTGAATGGCGTAACTCTTCTCCACGCCCGGGAAGCTGCTCGCGATGTTCTCGAGGCCTTCGAGGCGCTTGAGGTACACCTCGAGCGATTCGCGGCGTGCGCCGGGTCGGGCGGCGCTGACCGCGTCGGCGGCGTTGACGAGGACGGGGAAGAGGGTGTCGCTGCGATCGAGGTCGTGGTGGTTGGCGATCGCGTCGATGACCTCTTCGGGTTCGCCGAAGCGGCGGCCGAGACCGGCACCAATTTCGGTGTGGGTGCCTTCGATCTCCCGGTCGATGGACTTGCCGATGTCGTGCAGGAGGCCGGCGCGACGTGCCATGGCCTCGTCGAGCCCGAGTTCGGCCGCGATGATGCCGCTCATGTGCGCGACCTGCACGCTGTGCTGCAGGATGTTCTGCCCGTAACTCGTGCGGAAGTGCATGCGGCCCAGGAGTTGCAGCAGGCCGGGTTTGATGCCCACGACGTTGGCTTCGAGGGCGGCTTCCTCCCCGCGTTCGCGAATGTAGGTCTGCATGTCGTTCTGCGCCTTTTGCACGACCTCTTCGATGCGGGCGGGGTGGATGCGACCATCCTCGATGAGTTCCTGCAGGGCGAGCTTGGCGACTTCGCGGCGCAGCGGGTTGAAGCTGCTGAGCAGCACCGCTTCGGGCGTGTCGTCGATGATGAGGTCCACGCCGGTCAAGGCTTCGAAAGCGCGAATGTTGCGGCCTTCACGACCGATGATGCGGCCCTTCATCCCGTCGCTCGGAATGGGGACGACAGTGACGGCGATGGCGGCCGACACTTCACTGGCGCTGCGCTGAATGGCTTGCGCCAGGATTTGTTGGGTACGGCGTTTCGCTTCCACGTCGGCGTTTTCGAGGGCGGCACGCACCCGCACGGCCTTCTCGCGGTCGAGTTCACCCTCGACCCGCTCGAGGATGATGCGTTCGGCCTGTTCGCGGCTGAGGCCCGCCACTTCGTGGAGGCGACGGTCGACGTCGGCTTCACGCTCGGCAATCGCATCGTCGCGCTCGCGCAGGCCTGCCTCACGGACGTCGAGTTGCTCCTCCTGCTCGTCGAGGCGCAGGGCGCGCTGGTCCTGCTGTTCTCCCCGGCGGGTGAGGCGTTCCTCGACGGCATCGAGCTTCTCGCGTTCCCTGCGGACGTCGTCACGCTCGCGCGCGATTTCCTCACGGGTGGTGGTCGCCTGCTCGCGCAGGCGGGCGACGTCGCGCTCGGCTTCTTCACGTTCGCGTGCAAGCGCATGCCGCGCACTTTCGGTTTCGCGTTCGAAGGCTTCCCGGTCCCGCTCGATGGCCGATTGGGCGCGTTCGCGTCCTTCCCGCTCGGCGGTGGCGCGCACGTCGGCCGCTTTCGCTTCGGCGTCCTGCACCAGGCGGGCGGCTTCGCGTTCGGCGTCGGCGCGGCGCTGTTGGTCCTGGCCACGGCGCAACAGGGAGGCGATGAGTGCACCCAAGACGATCCCCACGATTAACGCGAGGAGCGCGGGCAGCATGAGTCCGTTCATGCGTCACCTCCATCGACCGCGACGGGTGGAGCGTCGTCGGTCTCCTCGACGGGCGCGTCCGCCTCGCTGACGTCACCTTGCAAATGGCGGGTGACGCGATCACGAATCTCCTGCATCAACGCCGGGTTCTCCATGAGGAACTCGCCCGCCTTCTCCTTCCCCTGACCCAACCGCGTCTCCCCATACCCAAACCACGACCCTGACTTCTCCACGATCCCCACGTCACTCGCAATCGTGATCAAATCCCCCACCCGGTCAATCCCCTTGCCAAACAAAATGTCCACCTCCGCCTCCCGAAACGGAGGTGCCACCTTGTTCTTCGTCACCTTCACCCGCACCCGATTCCCAATCTTGTCCGCCCCCACCTTCACATCCCCCTTACGACGCACCTCCAACCGCACACTCGAATAAAACTTCAACGCGCGCCCCCCAGGCGTCGTCTCCGGATTGCCGTACATCACGCCAATCTTCTCCCGAATCTGATTAATGAAGATCGCCGTGGTGTTCGACTTCGCAAGCACGCTCGTCAACTTCCTGAGCGCCTGACTCATCAACCGCGCCTGCAACCCCACGTGCGAATCCCCCATCTCCCCCTCGATCTCCGCACGCGGCACCAACGCCGCCACACTATCGATCACCACCACATCCACCGCCCCCGAACGCACCAGAAGCTCCGTAATCTCCAGTGCCTGCTCCCCCGTATCCGGCTGCGACACCAAAAGCTCCGGCACGTTCACCCCAAGCGCATCCGCATACGTTGGATCCAACGCATGCTCCGCATCCACGAACGCCGCCACACCCCCCGCCGCCTGCGCCTCCGCCACGATGTGCAACGCAAGCGTCGTCTTCCCCCCAGACTCAGGCCCATACACCTCCACCACACGCCCCCGCGGCACACCCCCCACACCCAACGCCGTATCCACACTCATCGACCCCGTCGGAATCACCGCAATCCGCCCCCGCGCCGACGCATCCCCAAGACGCATCACCGCACCCTTCCCGAATTGCCGCTCGATTTGTAGGAGTGTATTGTCCAGCGCCTTGTTGCGCGGGTCGCTCGCTGCTTCGCTCATCGTGTCGCCTCCTGCGCGCCTTGCGGCGCGTTCGTTTTCCCTCAGCGGGAATCCCGCAGGCGGCGCCTCAGGAGGTCGAGAGCCAACAGCACGACGCGGTCGCGCAACCATGGCCCGCTTCGGCCCGGGAGGCTCAGCGTTTCGGTGCTGACTCCCGATGCATCGCGGACGGCCACGTCCACTTGGACGCCGCCGCCCTCACCGTCCACCGGTCGCAGTTCGCCTACGGCGATCGCTGCGTCGGCCGCGAAGAACGTTTTCACTTCGTCCGCAACGTCCGTCAGGGAGTCCAAACGGGCGTCGCTGGAGGAGGCAAGGACGTCCCTCGCATCGACACGCCAGCCTACCACGCTACCCGCCAGCGCCCCGCGTTCCGGGTCGGCTGCGGCGAGCGTCATGGCAAGGCGACCTGCACTCGCCCGCTCGGCCACCGCAAGGCGAGCGCCAGCGCGTTGCAGCGATGCGATTACGAGGCTCGCCAGGTCCTCGTCGTCGCGACCCCAAACGTGCGCCTCGAGCAATTCGAACACCCGGTCCGCCATCGGCCGGCCGAGCACCTCCGCCTGCGCGGCATCCTCCGCCTTCGCGGCGATGCGGACGTGCACCCCGTCCTCCCGCGCGTACGTCGCGACGCTTGGATTCGACTGCAGCGTCACGTCACCGAGCAGGTCCGCGACGTGCGACTCGCCAATCCCGCTCGTCTTCCACGTCCGCGTCCACAAGTGCGCATCGGGAAGCGCAAGGCGAGGCAGCAACTGCTCCTCGAGCATGGGGTGCAACTCACGGGGCGGTCCAGGGAGGGCCGCGATGATGCGCGGCGAACCCTTGTACGAGAAGCGGACGAACCACCCTGGCGCCGTGCCATTCGGATTGTCGAGCGGCGTGCAGGACGGAATCGTCCACGCCTGCTTCACGTTGCGTTCCGGCATGGTGCGCCCGAGCCGCTCGAAGAACGCGCGCAACGCCCCCTCGAGCTCGGGATCCACGTGCGGCGTTTCACCCACCAGCTCGGCGATCGCCTCACGCGTCAAATCGTCATCGGTGGGTCCGAGTCCGCCGCTCGTCACGATCAGGTCGCTGCGCGCCAGGCCCACCTCGAGCGCCTCCACGATCCGCGTGAGGTTATCCCCCACGCGCATGGACCAGTACACGTCCACCCCATGCTCCGCGAGTCGCGCCGCGATGCGCGCCCCGTTCGTATCCACCGTCTCGCCAAGCAGCAGTTCCGTACCGATCGCCAGGATCTCGGCACGCCGAATGAGGGGAGCGTCCGGGGAGGTCGTCATGCCAAACGCTACCCCAGGCCGCGGGAGGCCGCGCATTGCAAGGCAGACCATCGTCCCGGCACGCGCGGGTTGCTAGCCTCCCCTCATGGCCGCCAAGAAGCAAAGCGACGACCGCCCCTCCACCCTCGGCGCCCTGCGGGCCAGCGCGTACGCAGCGAACGCCGGGCGCAGCGTCAAGAGCGAGATTCGAAGCAACCTGCAGGCGCGTCTCCGGTCCGGTGAACGCGTGTTCGACGGCATCGTCGGGTACGACGACAGTGTGGTTCCCGCCATCGTCAATGCCCTTCTCGCCAAGCAGAACTTCATTCTCCTCGGTCTTCGCGGGCAAGCCAAGACGCGTATCCTGCGCAGCATCGGAGAACTTCTCGACCCCGAGATTCCCGTGCTCGCCGACGCCGCGTTGCACGACGATCCGTTCGCTCCCACCTCGCACGAGGGGCGCACCCTCGTGGCCGAGCAGGGCGACGACGCGAAGATCGCCTGGCTCCCGCGCGAGTCACGCTACGTCGAGAAGCTCGCCACGCCCGACGTGACCGTCGCCGACCTGATTGGCGACATCGACCCCATCAAGGCCTCGCGACTCGGCACGCAAATCGCCGACGAGCGTGCCGTGCATTACGGGCTGCTGCCGCGCGCCAACCGCGGCATCTTCGCCGTCAACGAACTGCCCGATCTCGCCGGCAAGGTGCAGGTCGCCCTGTTCAACGTGCTGCAGGAGGGTGACGTGCAGATCCGCGGGTTCCCCATCCGGTTGCCGCTCGACGTGCTGCTCGTGTTCAGCGCCAACCCCGAGGATTACACCGCGCGCGGCAAGATCGTCACGCCGCTCAAGGACCGCATCGGCAGCGAGGTCCGCACGCACTACGCCCACACCGTCGAGGACGCCATGCGTATCACCGCGCAGGAGGCGTGGACGACGCGCGACGTGAACGTGCACGTTCCCGACTACGTGCGCGAGGCGGTCGAGCAGGTCGCCTTCGCCGCGCGTGACGATGCGCGCGTCGATGGCCACTCCGGCGTGTCGCAGCGCCTCCCCATCAGCCTGCTCGAAGCCGTCGTCAGCAACGCCGAGCAGCGCGCCCTCGTGACCAGCCAGGACGAGGCCGTTGCCCGCATCCGCGACCTGTATGCCGGCCTGCCCGCCGTCACCGGCAAGCTCGAGCTCGCCTACGAAGGGGAGCTTCGCGGCGCCGAGACCATCGCACGCGACCTCGTCCGCAACGCCATCGGTCGTACCTTCGACGCGCATGGCAAGGACGTCGAGGGTGACGCGATCGTCGACTGGTTCGAGAGTGAGGACCGCGTCTTCCGTCTGCCCGATGATGAGGATGCAGGCGGCTGGTGGGCGCGCATGGAGGAAATCCCGCACCTGCAGGAAGCCGCCACCGCGCTGGCCGGCGGGAAGGACGCGACGCTCCGCGCCGTCGCGGGGGAGTTCATCCTCGAAGGCCTGCACGCCAAGCGACGACTTGGCCGTAGCGAGGAGCGTGGCTACCGGGCGCTCGACGCCGAGGCGCGGGGTGCCGCGACCAGCCCCACCCGCTGGAACTGATTCGCATGGCCGTCGTCCGCTACTCCCGCTACGAAGCGACGCTCGATGACCTCGACATGCCCACCCTCATGGGCATGCTGCAGGAGCATCTGCTCGCCTCGGGCTTCGAGGACGACCCGTTCAACCCCGATCCAGACGCCGGCACCGACCTCGAGGCGCTGTACCGCGCGCTCGCGCAGGTGCTCTACGACGCCGACCTGATTCCCGACGACGTCCTCCGTGAGGCACTCGACGCCGACGATTGGATGCAAAGCGAACTCGGTGGCATGGTCCGCAGTCTCGCCGAACGCCTCGAACGCGAGGGGTTCATCCGCGCGACTGGCGGGGAGGCAGGATCCTCAGGCGCGGAGGGGGAGGAGGAACCCGAGGGCCGCTTCGAACTCACCGACAAGGCCATCGACTTCCTCGGCCATCGCGCCCTTCGCGAGGTGTTTGGCTCGGAGGGGGGCGGTGCGGTCGGCGCCCACCCCACCCAGGAGCAGGACGCCGGTGTGGAGGTGGTGGGTGCATCGCGCCCGTGGAGGTTCGGCGACGCGTTGAACCTCGACGTGAGCGAAACGTTCAAGAACGCGATGCTGCGCGCCGGGGTGAACGGCGAGGGCGTGCAGCTCGAGGAGCAGGACCTGCAGGTGCAGCAGGCCGAGCGGTCCACCACCGCCGCGACGGTCGTCCTGCTCGATACGAGCCACTCGATGATCCTCTACGGCGAGGATCGCTTCACCCCCGCCAAGCACATGGCGGTCGCGCTTGCGCACCTCATCCGAACGCAATACCCGGGCGACACGATCCAGTTCGTGTTGTTCCACGATTCCGCCGAGGAGATTCCGCTCGCTCGCCTTGCGCAGGCGCGCGTCGGGCCGTACCACACGAACACCGCGGGCGGCATTTCCATCGCCCGCTCCCTGCTCCGCCGGCAGCAGAAGACCATGAAGCAAATCATCATGATCACCGACGGGAAGCCGTCCGCCATGACGCTGCCCAACGGCCGCATCTACAAGAACGCCTACGGTCTCGACCCGCTCGTGATGGGCGCCACCCTTCGCGAGGTGGCCGCCTGCCGCCGCGACGGGATTCCGATTCACACCTTCATGCTCGCCCGTGATCCCGATCTCGTTGCGTTCGTGCAGCGCGTGAGCGCCATGACGCGCGGGAAGGCCTACTTCACGACGCCGGGGAACGTTGGACGGTACGTCTTGCAGGATTTCGCGACGCGACGCACCCGCACCGTCAACTAGCCATCTCCGTGAGCCTCGCAAACGAGCACCGTCCAGGACGGTGCCGTGGCGTCAGGGTCCGTCGCTGGGCCGAGCGAGCCGGTCGAGCGCTTGAATGGCGGGCGTGAATCCTGGGTCGATCCTCCGGGCCTCCTGGTACGCCTCCTGCGCGAGTGCGACGCTCCCCTCGAGCTCGAACGCCTCTCCAAGCCGGTAGTACGCCTCGACGTACGCCGGTGAAGCCCCACCCAGCGTGACCTGCCCCTCGCTCTCCAGGCGGGTGATGACGGCCTGAAGGACGTTGCGTGCCTCCGCCGGCCGCCCCAGCCGCACGAGGATGCGCCCCTGGTTCAACAGCGGCCACGGCTCGACGGCCCCGACCTCCGTCTCGGCTGCCGCGGCGTAGGCGCGCAGCGCCTCGTCGAGACGCCCATCCCGCCAGGCCACCCTGCCCAGGTCCATCGCCTCGCGGTACGCACCACTCATCGCGAATGCCTCGCGCAGGCGGACGAGCGCCGCATCGGTCGCCCCGACCGCATCGAGCAGCAAGCCATCGAGATGCACGTAGGCTGCAGGCAACGGCAAGCCCCGCGCCTCGAGCAGCCCGCTCGCCGCGGTGAGTGCCGTGCGCGCCGTTCGCAGGTCTCCCGTCAGGTACGTCACGCGCGCGTAGAGGAACTGCACCTCCGGATCGTTCGGGTACTGCTCCACCAGGTTGGGCGCCTCGAGTTGCGCCGCCGCGTTGTAGAACCCGCGCGCGAGCAGGTCGCGCAGCGTGGCGGTCGGGTCGTCCTGCGTCGCGGCGAGCCCAACCCACGCCAGGAGAAGGGTGGTGATGAGGGTTCGCCCACGAGACGGCCGCGCGAATCGACTCGGCATCATGGTGCGCATGCTACCCGCCCACGCAAGCGCGAATCGCCGCGTCGAGCGCATCGAATCCCGCCTCCGTCTCCTGCAGGAGGACGCGCGACCGCTCGCTCGCCTCGGCGCGAAGGCGGGTGGCCTCGTCGAGCGTGCGCTCCACGACCGCGAGGAGGTCGTCCGCATCGACGGGAACGGGGAGGAGGGGCGCGCCGGTCGTGCGGGTGAAGCCCGCCACTTTCGGGTCGTACCCCACCCCCACGTGCGGAACGCCCATGCGCGCCGCGAGAATCAACCCATGCAGCCGGACCGACACGACGAGATCGGCGGCCGCAACCAGGGACAGCACCTCACGCGGATCGTTCGCCTCGAGGCGCGTCACGCCCGGCCTGCGCGCGAGCGCGTCCGCCTCCTCCGAATCGGCAGGTTGGTCGAGCGGAAGGGTGGTAACCCGCACGCCCTGCGCCACCAGCCGTTCGGCGAGGTGCGCGAAGGCGACGCTCGCGCCCGGCACGTCACTTCGTGGAACGAGCAGCACGCCACCCCGCTCCACGTCCGCCGCCGCGTCCGCCTCCTCCGGGAGGGCCAGCCCCAGGGCGGCGTCCGGTACGACCGACGCGTCGACACCAAGACCGTTCAGCAGGTCGCGTGATGCTTCGTCCCGCACCAGGCACGGCACCCCGCGCAGCGTCCGTGCAACCGCGCGCCGCCCGCTCGGCGAGAGCGGACCGATCGACTGTCCAAAGACCACGCTCGGCGTTCCCAGCCAGCGCGCAAGGCGCAACACGCCCAGGTAGTAGCGGAGACTCCGCGCACTCGTCACGTCCTGAAGAAGACCCCCACCCCCCGACACGACCACGTCGGCGGTGACCAGGGCCGGGAGGAGACCGCGAATCCGGTGGTACGCCGGGACGCCCCATTCACGCCGCGTTTCGACCGGCGCGCCACTCAGCAGCATGGGCGTGTGCCCACGCGCCTGCAAGGCATCGACCAGCGCCCGTGCGATGGCTTCATCGCCCAGGTTGCCGAACCCCTGGTACCCAGAAAGGAGGACCTTCACGCCGCGTCGCGTCGCAGCCACGCACCCACCCCGCCCACCAGCACGCGCGCCACGAGAATGGCGAGCAGGCCCAACGCCACCCCCAAGCCCAGCGCCACGGCGGTGCGTTCGAGCGACACGATGAGGGGCGTGTGGTAGTGCGCAAAGCTGTTCAAGATGCTGGCCTGCGCCACGACGCCGCCCGCCAGCAACGGGGCCCGCAGCCACGCGGGCCACGTCCCGTCCGACAGGCCGAGCATCGCCATGGGGTGCCCCAGCAACTCCTTGAAGCGGGGGCGGGCGAACGCTTCGGACAGCAAGTCGCGCAACTCGAGTTCCAGCGCGCTCGCGCCAATCAGCGGCGTGTTGCCCCGCCGCAACACGACGAGCGCCAGGGCCGCCACGCCCGCGAGCGCAAGGAGGGCGGGACCGAGACGAATCGACCGCGTCCAGGCGTCGCGCAGCCAGGCTGCCACGCCCTGCACCTGCAACAGCGCCCAGGCGAGGTACACGACCGGCGGGACGAGCAGCGTCGCCGCCACGCCCCGGAACGGTTCGACGCCCAGCACCGCATTCCGGTCACTCCCCACCGCGACGAGCAGCAACGCGCCCACGAGACTCACCGCCGTCGCGTACGCAATCGCCCCCCGACTCCGTTCGAACGTCACGTAGCCCAGCACCGGGAAGGCCAAGGCCGCCGCGAGCGTCAAGGCGTCCCACGACACCCCGGCCGCCAGGAACCCGAGCCCCGCAATCAAAGCGGCGACGAGCGCGCCCCAGCCACCCGGGAACGCCAACGCCAGGAGCAGCAACCCCGCCACGATGCCCACCCCCGCCAGGGCACGCAGCCAACCGGCGGGCGCGTAGCCCTCGAGCGCATCTTCCCCCACCGGGAGCGGCGCATTCTCGAAGCCCGCTTGCGTCAACTGCGCATCGAGCAGGCGCAGCATCGCCTCCGTGTTCGACCGCACGTCCCCTAACGTCGCCTCCGTGTACGGCCGCAGGTACAGCACGCCCACGTTCCGCTCCTCGGCGGCCAGCAGGTACTTGTCCACCACGACCGACGGGGGGAGGCGCAGGTTCAAGTACGCCTGCTCGAAACTCAACAACCGCACGATTGGCACGCGCCCCTGCAAGGCGCCGAACCCCGTTTGCGGGTTGTTCTCGATGAACGCCGTCCAGCGACCCTCCGACGCCGCAATCAACGCCTCGAGATCGCCCGGATACCCCGCCACCTCCTGCGCCTCGTGAATCAGGTAGCGCGCCTCGCTCGGCAGGAACGCCCCTGCACCCCGCATGCCCGGCACGTTGCGGGGCCGGTACCCCACGTCGAACCCGGCAGCCGCGTACCGCGCGATCTCCGCCTCGTCCGCCCCACCCGGTTGAAGGTCGGCCACGTCGCCTGGGAATACGAACCAGCTGGCCCCCGCAATCGTCACCTCGGCGGGCGGTTGCGCCGCCTTCGAGACGAGTGCATCGGCCGCCCCGGGAACGAGCGGGCGCACGAGCGTCGCCGAGGCGGGAATCCCCTCGAGCCGCTCCCCCTGCAAGGCGGCAGCCGCGATCGCCTGCGCACCCGTCGTGAGCGCCACGCGACCCTTCGCCGCGAGCGTCTCCGGGGTCTCCTCGTAGAACGCGAAGCCGGTCAAGCCGAGCGACTGGTACGCCTGCGCCAGCTCGAACGGATCCTCACCGAGCAGCGCGGCATGCTCACGGAACGCCTCCATGTCCATCAGCACCGTCACCCGCCGCGCACTCCCGTCCGCCGCCATGCGCTCCACGAGCAGGGGCGCGGCGGGCAGCAACGCCGCCACGATGATCAGCCACAGGACGCGTCGGACGCGCGTCAGGGTGGGGGAGGGTGCGTCAGGCACGTTGCTCCCTTAGCCCCGCCGGTACCCCGTCGGGCGCTTGGAGCAACGCACGATCGAGGAAACTCGTCAACACCGCCATCGCGGGCAGGTTGCGTCCCCCCTCGGGCACGATCAGGTCGGCATGCTGCTTGCTGGGTTGCACGTACAGTTCGTGCATCGGCCCGACCGTCGAGCGGTACTGCGCAATCACGCTCTCGGTCGTTCGCCCCCGCTCCGACACGTCGCGCTCGAGACGACGAATGAAGCGCTCGTCGGGCGGCGCGTCGACGTACACCTTCAGTGCCATGCGTTCCCGCAGTTTCGGCTCGTGCAGGACCAGGATGCCCTCGATCAGCACCACCGGTCGCGGATCGACCCGCACCGTCGCCTCGGAACGGTCATGCACCGTGAAGTCGTACACCGGTCGGTCCACCGCCACGCCCGACCGCAAGGCATCGACGTGCTCGAGCAGCAGCGCCGTATCGAACGCGCCTGGCTCGTCGTAGTTGCGGGCCTCGCGTTGCGCGAAGGGAACGCCCGGTTGCGCCTGGTAGTACGCATCCTGCGGAAGGATCAGCGCGCGTCCCGCCGCATGCTCGAGCAGGCCGTGCGCGACCGTCGTCTTGCCTGAACCGGTACCGCCGGCAAGACCAATCACCAGCGGCCCGGTCGTCACGACGCTTCGCCGGTCGCCACGTCCCCCGCCACCTCTCGTGCGGCAGGGCGCTCCTTCGCGCGTCGAACCGAAGCCGCGATGAACCCGCGGAAGGGAGGGCTCGGCCGCATCAAGCGAGACGTGAACTCGGGGTGCGACTGCACCGCCACGAAGAACGGGTGGTCATCGAGCTCCACCGCCTCCACGAGGCCAGCGCCGCGCCCCTCCATGCCGGGGGTGACCCCCGAAATGCGGAGGCCCGCCGCGCGCAGTGACTCGACGTACTGCGGGTTCACCTCGTAGCGGTGGCGATGCCGTTCGTGCACGACGCCCGCCGCGCCCGGCTCGTATAGCGCCGCGAGGCGCGTGTCCGGTTCGATCTGCATGGGCCAACTCCCGAGACGCATCGTGCCGCCCATGCCATCGACGTCGAGCTGCTCGGGCATCAGGTCGATCACCGGGTGGGGCGTGTACGGGTCGAACTCCGTCGAGTTGGCTGCCTCGAGCCCGGCGACGGTGCGCGCGTACTCGATCACGGCGACCTGCATGCCCAGGCAAATCCCGAGGAACGGCAGCTGGCGTTCGCGCGCCAAGCGCGCCGCACGCACCTTTCCCTCGATGCCGCGCACGCCGAAACCGCCCGGCACGAGGATTCCGTCGTACGCCTCGAGGAAGGAGAGGTCGCTCGCAGCGAGGTCACCCTCGGCGAGTTCCTCGGCCGGTACCCACTCCACGTCCACCGCCACGTCGTTGGCGATGCCGGCGTGCACGAGCGCCTCGTTGAGCGACAGGTACGCGTCGGGCATGGCGACGTACTTGCCCACCACGGCGATGCGGACGCGGCCCTCCGGGTCGCGCAGGGTGCGTACCGCGTCCTGCCACACGTGCAGTTCGGGAAGCACCTTCTCCAGGCCGAGCCGACGTTCGGTGAACCGGCCGATGCCCTGCTGCTCCAGCATCTCGGGCACCTCGTAGACGTGCCCCGCGTTGTAGGCGTTGAACACGTCGCGCGCCTCGACGTTGCTGAACAGCGCGATCTTCGCGCGTCCATCCTCCGGCAGCGGCTTCTCGCTCCGCACGACCAGCGCGTCGGGTTGAATGCCGTACCCGCGCAGCGCAGCCACGCTGTGTTGCGTCGGTTTCGTCTTGAACTCCTCGCTCGTTCCCAGGTACGGCACGAGCGTCACATGCAGGTACAGGGTGTTGTCGCGCCCCTCCTCGAACCGCATTTGGCGGATCGCCTCGAGGAACGGCAGGGATTCGATGTCGCCGACCGTGCCGCCCACCTCGACGAGCACGAGTTCGGCTTGCGCCTCCTCGCCTGCCTTGCGGATGCGTCGCTTGATTTCGTCGGTTACGTGCGGGATCACCTGCACGGTTTGCGAGAGGTACTCGCCGCGCCGCTCCCGCTCGATGACCGTCTGGTACACCTGCCCCGTCGTCACGTTGTTGCCGCGCGACAGGTCGATGTCGAGGAACCGCTCGTACGTCCCGATGTCGAGATCGGTTTCCGCGCCATCGTTCGTCACGAACACCTCGCCATGCTCGTAGGGACGCATGGTTCCAGCATCGACGTTGATGTACGGGTCGATCTTCACCGCCGTCACGCGGTACCCACGGGCGCGAAGCAACGCGCCGAGACTCGAGGTCGTGATGCCTTTGCCTAGGCTGCTCACCACCCCGCCCGTAATGAAGATGTACTTCGTCACCATGATCCTCACCTTCGTCTACGGGACTTGACGATAGCACTCCCAGCCGCCGGCCGCGCGGCCCTCGCTCCATGGCCGTGCCCGTCGCGCCTCGTGGTACCTTGCCGCACGTGAGCGCGACCACGAACCCCTCCGCCCGCCGCGGCATTCCCTTCGTCATGACCGGAGCGTCCGGGGTCGGCAAGGACACCATCCGACGCGAAGCGGTACCCGGTTTGGGTGACATCGTCTACAGCGTGAGTGCCACGACCCGCGGGCAGCGACCCGGCGAGGTGGACGGCGTGCAGTACCACTTCCTCGACGAGACCCGTTTCCGCAGCCTCATCGACGGCGGCGGCCTGCTCGAGTGGGCCGAGTACGTCGGCGATTACTACGGCACGCCCCGCGACCCGGTCGAAGCCGCCCTCGCGGCAGGCCATGACGTGCTTCTCGAACTCGAACTGGCCGGCGCGCGGCAGGTGCGCGAACGCCTGCCCGAGGCGGTCATGGTCTTCATCGCACCCCCCTCCCTCGCCGAGCTCGAACGCCGCCTGCGAGGGCGCGGCACGGACGACGAGGCGAAGATCGCGAAGCGGCTTGCGCGTGCGCGTGAGGAGATCAAGGCGGCCCGCGAGTTCGATTACGTCATCGTCAACGACGATCTCGATCACGCCGTCCGCGAGTTCGAGGCGGTCGTGCGCGCCGAACGGGTCCGCGGCGAACGCCTTTCTGACGCGCAGGTCGACGCCTTCCTCGAGACGCGTTGACGGGCGCGCGTCCGTTGGGGCGCATGCCGGTCCGTCTTCATGGTGTACAGTGCTCGCTGCGACGCGGACCGGTTCGCCCGGCACCGCGACGGACCACGCCGAGGAGGATGCGATGGCCCAAGAAGGTTACGACACCCTGTTGAACATGACGGACTCGCGGTACCGCCTGTCCACGATCGTGGGGCGGCGCGCGGCACAACTGAAGAGTGGCGTGCCCACCCTGCTCGAGCCCGACGAGATGCCTGCAGCGCAATCGAACACCGTGTCGGTCGCCATGAAGGAACTCGAGATCGGTAAGCCCATCGAGTGGGGCGAGGATCTGCCCGACGAGCGTGCCCTGCGCGAAGCGCGGGCGCGGGAGCGCCGCGTCAGCGACGAGGTGTAACCCGGTCACCTTGGGTCGATTCGCTCGATCACGTGCGCGCGTCATCCGCTTCGGATGGCGCGCGTTTTGCATGGAAACGCCGCGTTGAAGCCGTTTTGCATGGCGGATGTGTCGTGCAACGCGCCGACAGAGCCAAGGTTGGATATTGTATGAATATGCCGAGTAAAGAATACCGTCAGCGTCTAATCGAAGAGCTCGTCGAGCACGAGTTCATCTCGACGCAAGCCGAGATTGCCGAACACCTCGCCGCCCGCGGAATCAAGGTCACGCAAGCGACCATCAGCCGCGACGTCAACGAGCTTCGGCTCGTCCGCCTCCCCGCCGGCAATGGCCAACACCGCTACCGCTCCACGCCCCTCGCCGCCCAGGAGGACGTCGTCGGTGAACTCGCCCAGCGCTTCCGCCTGTTCGTCCGAGACATGGCGCGCGGCGACAACCTGCTCGTCGTCAATACCGACGAGGGCCACGCGGTTGGCATCGCCTACGTCATCGATAAGCTCGACCGCGACGAGATCGTGGGAACGCTAGCCGGTCAGAACACCATTCTCGTCATCTGCAAGAGCGGCGACGCTGCGCAAGCCATCCTCGACGAGTTCGAAGACCTCTTCACCTAAACCTGGCAACGCTGTTCCAGCGCCCAGAAACCTCCCGCCCCCCGTGCTAGCGTCCGCCTCGGAGGTCGTCATGCGCCTGCTCACGATAGTCACTGCCGTCATCGCGCTCGCACTCCCCGCGGCGTTCGCTCAAGTCCTGCTCATTCACCCGTTCGAGGATGACGGGTCCCTCGTCGGCAGCGTCCTCGCCGCCCGGGTGGCCGCCAGTCTCGAACCGCATGGCACGCTCACCCTCGGGCCCGCCACGGCGCCCGCCATCGCGCCTCCCTTCCCCTACCAGGAGGGGTACGTGAGTCCTCTCGCCCTCCTCGAGGTCGGGGAGACCGCCGATCCGCACGGCGCCGCCCTGCTGCGCGCCGCCACCGGCGTGGACCTCGCGGCGACCGGTCGCTACGTCAGCAGCGGGGGAACGCAAACCCTCCAGCTCACCCTTGCGCTCGAGGACGGTTCGACCCGCAGCTACCAGCTCGAAGAGCCCGACGGTCGCGCCCACCTGCTTGCGCAACGCGCCGCCACGCTCATCGCCGAGCACGTCGGCATGCCCCGCCCGAATGCCGTTGCGCCCCTCGACCTTGCCGGCATCGACGACGTTCGCGGCCGCACCATCGCGCTGCTCGCCGGAGGCTTCCCCGGTGAGGCCGCCGCCCTGCTCGACCAGGCGGCCGAGGCGGATGCATTGCCCGGACGCCTTGAGCGCTGGCGGACCGCCCTCCGCGCCGTCGAAGCGGGACGCGCGGCACCCGACGCGCCGGTCGTGGCCGCCCTCGCAGCGCTCGCGCTGAGTGACGATGACGTGCGCACCCGCGCGTACTTCGCTGCCGTCGCCGCGGCAGGCCTCCCCCTCGCCGAAGCCTGGAACGGCGCCATCGCCGCCGACGCCGGGGACACGCCCGCTGCCGATGCGGCGTACGAACGGGCGGCCGTCACCCCCTACGGCCTCGCCACCCGCACCGCGTACCTCGCCTCGCAAGGCGAGGACGCCGACCTCCGCGCCCTCGCCGCGAGTGACGATCCCGCCGTCCTCGTCACCGCCGTGCTGCTCGCCGACCTCGCCAGCGATACGGAGACGCTGCGCACCGCGCTGCACACCCTCACCGACGTCACCCCGACGTTCGCCTGGCCGTTCGAACGACTCAGCTACCTCGCCTTCGACGAGGACGACGCGCTCGCCGCCGCCGAAGCCCTGATCGTGGCCACCGACCTGCAACCCGCCAGCGACCTGTACTGGACCAACCTCGGTTGGGCCTGGTACCTCCTCGGCTTCTGGGACCGCAGCGAGGCCGCCAGCATCCGCGCCACCGAACTCGATGCCGACGCCTACATCGCGTCGTACAACCTCGGTCTCGTCCGCGCCCGATTCGGACGACTCGATGAGGCCATGCCCGCCTACGAGCAGGCGCTCGCGCGTGACCCTGAGGTGGACGACGAGGCGCTCGCCGACGTGGAGAACGCCATCCTCGCCGAGCCCGATCAGGCGGCCCTGCAGTACGTCCTCGGCCGCCTCTACGAGATGGAAGGACGCCGCGCGGAGGCTGCCGAGGCGTACCAGGCCTACCTCGCGCTCGGAGGTTTCGGCGCGCCGTACGACGGGGCTGCCGACCGGCGCATCGCCGTCCTCACCGCGCCCCCCCCTCCCCTCGAGATTGCCGATGCGCGCCTCGAGCCGCTGCTCGGAACCGCCCTGGCCCCCACCCCCCTCCACCCTGGCGATCCGCTCCACGTGGAGTTCGAGGTGCTCACCCCCGGCGAGGCGCTCCCCACCCGCCTCGACGTCACCACCACGCTCCGCAACGCAAGCGGGGACGATCTCGGCGTGCGCACCGTCACCGTCGAAGTGCCCGAGAATGCGATTGGCTACGTCGTGCAGGAGGCCCGCATCGACCTGCCCCTCGACGCCGCCCCCGGCACGTACCTCCTCGAGGTCCGCGTCGACGGCATCGAAGGCACCAGCGTCATTGCCGAAACGAGCCTCGACGTGGCGGGTGAACCCGAACCGTTGCGCCAACTCGTGGGACGCAACGTGACCCTCACCTCCCTCACGGGAAGCCGTCCCCTGTACGCAGCCGACGACGTCACGACGCCCACGACCGTCCTCAACATCATGATTGCCGAATTGCGGACGGCCCGGGAGGCTGCCGAGGCCAACCTCCCCGTCACCGAAACGGGTCGCTTCGCCGGCCTGTCCGGCGGCGTGGTCTTCGACCAGAGCGACGAGACCGACGTGCGTGATTTCCTTGCCTACCTCGCTGCCGATGGCGTGGAGGACCTCCGCATCGCCTTCGTCGACGCGTACGCCCAGTGGGTGGTCGACGGCGCCCCCGCCGTGAACGACTAACCCAACGACCTTAGGATTCCTGCGTCACGACACCCCATGCCGCTGCCGGATCGTCCGGCAGCGGCACGTGCGCATCCCCCTCGATCCACGCCGCGAGTTGCGCCTTCAGCGCATCGAGCCCCTCGCCCGTCTGCGCCGAGACGCTCACCGCGTCGTAACGCAACTCCAGGTCGAGACGCGTCGACGCGTCCATCGCATCCGCCTTGTTGATCACGACGCTGCGTGGAGGCCGCAAGGCAAGCGCATCGAGAATGCGCTCCACCGCCACCACCCGGTCGGGTGCGCCCGGCGCTGCACCATCCACGACGTGCAGCAGCACGTCGGCATCATCGAGTTCCTCGAGGGTCGCGCGGAACGCATCGACGAGCTCCTTAGGCAAGTCCCGAATGAACCCCACCGTGTCGGTGTAGATCACCTTCCCGCCCCACGCCCCAAGGGCGGGCAACCAACCCTCCCGGGAGGTGGGGCGCAACGTCGCGAACAGGGCGTTCCGGCTGAGCGCATCCGACTTCGCCAGCGCGTTGAACAGCGTGGACTTGCCTGCGTTCGTGTACCCCACGAGCGCCACGACCGGCGTGGCGGCTTCGGTCCGGTTCCGGCGCGTGCGTTGCCGCTGCTCGGAAATCCGGTCGACCTCCTCCTGCAGCGCGGTGATGCGGTCACGAATCCGGCGCCGGTCCACCTCGAGTTTCGTTTCCCCCGGACCCCGCGTGCCAATCCCGCCCCCGAGACGGCTATAGCGCGCACCGCGCCCCACGAGACGCGGCAGGGCGTACTGAAGCTGCGCCAGTTCGACCTGCACCTGCGCCTCGCGACCCCGCGCATTCTGCGCGAAGATGTCGAGAATCACCTGCGTCCGGTCAAGCACCTTCAGGCGCGTCGCCTCCTCGATCTCGCGCGCTTGCGCCGGGTTCAACTCCCGGTCGAACACCAGCAGGTCGGCATCCTCGTGATACGCGAGCGACACCAGGTCGCGCAGTTTGCCTCGACCAATCAACGTCTTCGGGTCGGGCCTGCCGCGCTGCTGCATCTCCATCTTCGCGACCGTCGCGCCCGCCGAACGCACCAACTCGGCCAGCTCGTCGAGACGACCCGCTGCGTCACTCCCGTCGCCCGTATCGAGACCAATGAGGACGGCGCGTTCCTGCGACGTGCGTTTCACCGAGCGGGCGCCCGCACTGCGCGCCATCTCCTCCTCGAGCGCGCGAACGCGACCCAAGAAATCGTCGTTCTCCACCGTCCGCATCATGGCGGGCGGGTCGATGATCCAGTCCTCCTCCTCGCTCGAGGGGGGTGCCACCGTTGCAACGTGCACGGCACCCAGCTCGATGGGGGTACCCGGATCGCCGAACGCCTCCACCGCCACGACGGCGTCGAGCCGCCCGAGGAACAAGGCGGTCAAATCTCCGTTCGACAGGTCGCCACCCCCCGGGTGGACGTGCACGAGCCGAAGACCCCGCAAGCGCGATTCCGCTTCGCCGGCGCGTGGGGGGACGGGCGTCGCTTCCGCATCGGCAGCCGCGACGGTCACGACGCGACCACGACGGTCGAGCAGGACGGACACCGGTTTTCCAAGTTCGAGTGCGAGGGTGGCGATGGCGCGTGCAAGATCGCCCGTGACGACGGCATTGGGATCCACGCGACGGCGGTACAAGTTCCCCAGCCGCTTGACTTGCCCTTTCTTGAGGCCGTGAATCGACCCGTGAACCTTGTCGATCGCTCGACTCCTTCCCGCACGCTCCCAACGCGGGAACGGCGTTCCCTCGCATGCTACCGCGCGGGTGCCCCGGGTACACTCGCGCCATGAACCAAGCCGACCTCGACGTGGTTCTCGTCTCCGCCGCACGCACGCCCATCGGCGCGTTGGGGGGCGCCCTCGCTCCCCTCGCCGCACCGCAGCTCGGTGCCGTCGCCCTGCAAGGCGCACTCGACCGCGCGGGCATCGACGCCGAGCGGGTCGATCACGTACTCCTCGGTAGCGTCCTCCAGGCGGGGCAGGGGCAAGCGCCCGCCCGGCAGGCCGCCCGCAAGGCGGGCCTGCCCGACGCCACGCCAGCCGTGACGGTCAACAAGATCTGCGGGAGTGGTCTCGAGACGATCATCCAGGGTGCCCGCGCGCTCCTCGTTGGCGACGCCACGCTCGTTGCCGCGGGTGGCATGGAGAGCATGAGCAACGCCCCCTACCTGCTGCCTGGCGCACGAAGCGGCCTGCGGCTCGGTCATGGAAGCGTGCAGGATTCCGTCATCCTCGACGGCCTGTGGGACCCCTACGACGACGTGCACATGGGCGGGTGCGCCGAGGCGTGCGCCCGCGAGTACCACTTCACCCGCGAGCAACAGGACGCCTTCGCCGAACGCTCCTACCGTCGCGCGCAGGCGGCGACGGAGAACGGGGACGCTGCCCGCGAGATCGTGCCGGTCGATGTGCCTGGCCGCAAGGGAGCCGTCACCCGCGTCGAGCACGACGAGGGACCCCAGGCGGTGAACTTTGACAAGATGCCCACCCTCCGACCCGCCTTCGAGACCGACGGCACGATTACCGCGGCGAACGCCTCCACGATCAACGATGGGGCCGCCGCCGTGCTGCTCACCACCCGCGCGCATGCGCAGGCGAACGACTGGCCCATCCTCGCGCGCATCGCCGGTTGGGCGAACCACGCGCAGGCGCCCCTCTGGTTCACCACCGCGCCCATCGGCGCGATGCGCACCCTGTTCGAACGCACCGGTTGGCAGCCAAGCGACGTGGACCGCTACGAGATCAACGAGGCGTTCTCGGTCGTCACGATGGCCGCCATGCAAGCGTTCGACCTCCCCGACGAGAAGGTTGACGTGTACGGCGGCGCCGTATCGCTCGGTCACCCCATCGGCGCGTCGGGCACCCGCATCGTCGTCACGCTCCTCAACGCCCTGCAATCAGCAGGCGGTGGGAAGGGTGTGGCAGCGATTTGCATTGGTGGGGGAGAGGCGCTCGCCCTCGCCATCGAAACCGAACCCAGCTAACCCTCGCGTTGGGTTCAAGCCTCCTCGGCGGGTGCCTCCACCATGCGGCCGTGCCGAAGCACGTCGGCAATCACGGCAGGCAACCCCCAGGCGATCACGTCGAACGCGACGGCGCCCACGTCGTACTCGGCCTTCCCCATGCGCAGCGCCACGCCCGCGGTCCCGTCCTCCCCCTCTGACGTTTCCACCAGCGCGTAATCCGCACCCGGCTCCCCGTTCAGCGACAACCCCACCGACCCGGGGTTGAAGGCGATGGCGTCCCCCGCGTGACGCTCGTACGGCACGTGCGAACCGCCGACCGCCAACACGCGGCAGGCGAGACGATCCAACAATCGTTGCAGCACCTGCGGATGCATTCGCAAGTCGGTGCGTCCCGCCGGGTCGTCCTCCGCCCCGTGAAACATGCGCACGTCACCTGCCGGGGTTTCGATGCGGTGCTGCACCGGCAGGTTCCGCAACCACGCCACGTGCTCCGGCTTGAGCACGTCCCGCGTCCACGCGAGCGTTTCCTCGGCGACGCCGTCCCTGCCCGCCGGCTCGGCGAACGCGAACGCCACCCGCGCGTCCGTACCGCCCAGGGTGCACGGGATCGCCTCCTCGCGAAGACGTTCGATCACCTCATTGGGGTACGGACCGTAGCCGACCAGGTCGCCGAGGCAGACGACCTTCTGGGCGCCTTCGCGCCGAAGCGCGGCGAGGGCAGCATTGAGCGCCAGGACGTTGCCGTGCACGTCGCTGATCACGCCAATCCTCATGAGGCTCCCTCCTCCCGAGAGAACGTCACATGCTGGGCGCGACGGCAGCCGTTCCATCTTGCAGGAACGCGGTCAGCAACGCAATCGTCGCCTCCGCATCGCGCTTCGCCACCATTTCCGTCACCGTGTGGATGTAGCGCGTCGGGGTGGAGAGCGTCACGGTCGCCACGCCATCGCGGCTGCGTTGCATCGCTCCGCCATCGGTTCCGCCGCGCGGCAACACCTCGAACTGGTGCGCCACGCCATGCTTCTCCGCCAGGTCCGCCATGCGGTCCACGAGCCAACCGTGCGACACCATGGAGCTGTCGCTCACCTTGATGCCCACGCCGTCTCCCAGCCGCGTGACCGCTTCATGCTCCGGGGTTCCAGGCGTATCCACCGCAAGGGTCGTATCGAGTCCAATCCCCACGTCGGGTGCCAAGCCGTACGCACTCGTGACGGCCCCCCGCAGGCCCACCTCCTCCTGCACGCTGAAGACCGCTTGCACGCGAACCGCCGGGTTCTCGAGACCCTTCAGCGTCTCGAGCAGGATCCATACGCTCACGCGATTGTCCATCGCCTTGCCGGTCACGACCTCACCGAGGTCCTGGAACGGTTGCAGCAGCGTCACCATGTCTCCGACCCGCACCTCGCGCTTCACCGTTTCGGCATCGAGACCCAGGTCGACCGCGAAGTCCGACACCTGCGGAATCTTGCGTTTCTCCTCTTCGCTCGCAATGTGCACCGGCTTCGTCGCCGGGTTGAGGATCCCGATGCGAGGCGCACCGTGACGCGCATGCACGAGCACTTGCCGTGCGAACAGGTTTCGGGCATCGAACCCCCCGAGGTTCTGCAGGCGCAGGAAGCCCTTGTCGTCGACGTGGCGCACGACGAAGCCGATCTCGTCCATGTGCGCGGCAATCATCACCTTGGGTGCGCCCTCCGGGCCGGGCGTCTCGGCAATCAGGTTGCCCATCGCGTCGACGCGAATCTCGAGGTTCAATCCCTCGAGTTCGCTGCGCACGCGTTCGCGAACGAGTTCCTCGCGACCGGGAATGCCAGGGGTTTCCGAAAGTTCCTTCAGCAGCGCGTAATCGTAGGCCATGGCGTGAGGCTACCACCCGCCGTCGTGCGGCACGCAGGCGTGCGCACCCCACACCAGGTTACGGCAGGGTTACGGAACCCCACCAGGCGTCGATGCCCTCAAGGAACGCGTCGGCGCACTCCTCCTGCGGCTGGTGGCCACAGTCGTCGAGCTCGAGCAGCGTGGCGTTCGGAAGCTCACTCGCCAGTTGCCGCGACTCCTCGGCGGGAACGATCACGTCCTGCGCACCCGTCGCAACAAGGATGGGCAGCGTCAAGGCGTCCAGGCGTTCCCCGATGGTCGTCGCGCGGCTCGCCTTCACGAGCTCCCACAAGGCGCGGTCCCAATCCTCCACCGTGGTCGCCTGCCGGTACGCGGCCTGCACGTCGGGCTGCAAGCGCGACGGGTCGGCGTAACTCGATTGCAGCAAGTTCTCGCCCGGTGCGCCACCAAGCTGCCGCATCAGCAACGGTCCAATCCGCTCGAGTTGCGGGGTGGACAACAGGAAGCGCGACCATGCGGGTGCGCCACCCCCGCGGTAGACCGCAGGGCCAATCAGGATGAGGCCCGCCACGCGGTCCGGATGCGCCAACGCTGCCTCCATGGCGATGGGACCGCCGGCCGAGTGGCCCATCAACACGGCACGCTCGATGCCCGCCGCATCCATCGCCTCGATCACGTGACCCACCTGCGTTCCCGGTGCGTACGGGTTGTCGCCCTGCCAGTCGAGGACTCGCTCGGTCAGGCCGAAGCCGGGCCGGTCGTACGCTACGGTTCGCCGGTCGACCGACAGCGCATCCTGCACCACCGCGAAACTCACCAGGTTGGAACCGAAGCCATGCAGGAATACGACGCCCACAGCATCCGTCTCGTCGACGGGACCGTCGATGCGGGCGTGAAGGGCGACGTCGGGCACCTCGATCCACGTGGCCTCCGGCCCCGCCACGATTCGAGCAGGCTGCAAGCCCTCCAGTCGCGGAATGGGCCATACCAGGGGCAGAATCACGATGCTGCCGATGATCACGGCGAGCAGAATCAGCGAAACGCGAATCCGGAACGGCATGCCCCATTCCACCACGTTCCCGCGTGGCTCGCGGTCGCAACGTGGGAACGGTGCTAGCGTGACCCTCATGCGTCCCATCGCCACGTTTTCCATCGTTGCCCGCGACCCCGCCACGGGAGACCTCGGGGTCGCCACCGCCAGCAAGTTCCTGGCCGTCGGTTCGGTCGTGCCGTACGCCAAGGCCGACGTGGCCGCCATCGCCACGCAGTCGTACGCCAACACGACGTACGGACCGCGCGCCGTGCAGGCGCTCGAGGCCGGCATGCCGCTCGCGCAGATCCACGATGCGTTCGTCGCCACGGACCCGGATCACGCACTCCGGCAGTACGGCATCGTCACCGCTGCGGGCGAGGCGATCAGCGTCACCGGCGACGCCTGCCACCCCTGGGCGGGCGGACGTAGCGGCGACGGTTGGGCGGCGCAGGGCAACCTGCTGACCGGACCCGAAGTCATCGACGCGGTCGCCGATACCTTCACCCGCACGCCCGGTGAACTGCCCGAGCGCCTCATGGCCGCTCTCACCTCGGGCGATCAGGCGGGCGGGGATGCACGCGGCCGGCAAGGGGCCGCGTTGTACGTCGTGCGCAAGGGCGGGGGCTACGGCGGGTTCAACGACGTGTGGGTCGACCTTCGCGTCGACGACGATCCCGACCCGGTCACGCGCCTCGCCGACCTTCTCAGGCTGCAACGCCTCTTCGCGGGTCCCGCCCGCGAGGAGGACCTGCTCGACCTCACGGGCGACGTCGCGGCACGCGCCCTAGAGGGGCTACGGCGTGCGGAACGACTCCCCGAGACGCATCAGGCGTGGGACGACGCGGCCGAAGCGGCGCTCCGCGACTGGGCGGGCGTCGTGAACGTCGAGGACCGCATGGTCGACCCGGGCCGCATCGACCGGGTGGTGCTCGAGTACCTCGAGGAGGTCACCCGCGAAGCGGAGTGATCACCGCCCCTGAAAGGTAGGGTCCCGCTTCTCGCGGAAGGCGCGAACGCCTTCCGCTCGGTCTTCGGTCGTGCACGCCAACCCGAACAGGTCGGCCTCCACCTCGAGTCCCTGCGGCAGCGTGCCGTCGAGCCCGCGCACCACCGCTTCCTTCGCCAAGCCCAGCGCGACGGGCGCACTGCGCAGCATGCTGCGGGCGAGACGTTCCGCCTCGGCGCGCGGATCGTCGGCGATACGTGATACGAGGCCCATGGCGTGCGCCTCCTCCGCGTCGACGAGCCGGCCGGTGAGGATCATGTCGAGCGCGCGCGCCTCACCGATCAGGCGAGGGAGTCGCTGCGTTCCGCCGTACCCGGGGATGAGCCCCAGCGTCGTTTCGGGCAGGCCGAGGCGCGTGTCGGGTGCGGCGATGCGAAGGTCGCATGCGAGCGCCAGTTCGAGGCCACCGCCCATGGCGAAGCCGTGCACGGCGGCGATCACGGGGATGGGTAGGGACGCGACGGTGTTCATGACGTCCTGACCTGCCAGGGCGGCTTCGCGGCCGGTGAACACGTCGGACAGGTGTTCGAACTCGGCGAGGTCCGCGCCGGCACTGAAGCCGCGACCTTCGCCCGCGATGACGAGCGCGTGGACCGAGGCGTCGGCCTCGACCAGGTCGAGCGCCATGGCGAACTCGAGCAGCAGTTCGCCGTTGAGGGTGTTGAGCGCGTCCGGTCGTGCGAGCGTGAGGAACGCCACGCCGTCCTGCGCGGTGAGCGTGAGGTGTTCGAACTCGGGGAGTTCGGTCATCACGTCGGGTTGAGCGTCGTTCGCATCGGTCATCGTTGGCCTCCATGGTCGAAGAATCCGCGGCCGCTCTTGCGGCCCAGGTGACCTGCGCGCACCATGCGGCGCAGGCGGGGGGCGGGACGGTACTTGTCGTCACCCAACTCGGCGTGCAGGCTCTCCATGATGGCGAGCACCACGTCGAGGCCAATCAGGTCGGCGAGGGCGAGCGGACCCATGGGCATGTTCGCGCCGAGCGTCATGGCGGTGTCGATCGCCTCGGCGTCCGCACTCCCCTCGTCGAGGAGTTGCGCGGCTTCGTTCACGTAGGGGATGAGCAGGCGGTTGACGAGGAAGCCGGGCCGGTCATGGCACTGCACGGGCGTCTTTCCGAGGCTGCGTGCGAAGGCGTCCGCCTCGTCCATTGCCGCGTCGCTCGTGCCCTCCCCGCGCACGACCTCCACGAGGGGCAGGACGGCCACGGGGTTGAAGAAGTGCAGGCCGCAGGTTCGTTCCGGTCGGCCTGCCGCCGCGGCGAGCGCGGTGATCGACAGGCTCGACGTGTTGCTGGCGAGTAGGGGGCCCTCCCGGGCGTAGCTGCCGAGGTCGCGCCACACCGACTCCTTCACCGCGGGGGCTTCGCTCACCGCTTCGATCACCACGTCCGCCGCGCTGACCGCAGCCTGGAGCGTGGCCGCGTTGGGTGCGAGCGCGGCGAGGGTCGCTTCGGCCGTCTGGTCGCCGAGGTGCCCCTTCTCCTCGGCGCGGGCGAGGCCTCGCGCGATGCGGTCACGGCCCGCCGCGAGGGCGTCCGCTTGCGCGTCGAAGAGGCTGACGGCGTGTCCCGCCTGGAGGCACGCCTGCGCGATGCCGGCTCCCATCGTGCCAGCACCGAGGATCGTGACGTTCACCCGTCGGCCTCGTGAAGCTTGACGATGGCGTCGAGACTGCTTCGCACCATGGCGTCGACGCCTGCCTGCAGGACTTCGGGGGCCACGAACGACGTGTCGCCAATGCGGTTGCTCGCCACGACCATCGTGCCGGTGCGGACGCCGCGTAGGCGCCCAAGCGTGAAGAGGGCGGCGGCCTCCATCTCGATGGCCAGAATCCCGCGCGCGGCGAGGGCGGGCACGTCTCCCGGCGTCGTGGCGTAGAAGGCATCCTCGGTGCGAATCAACCCGAGGTGCGCTCCACCGTGCGCCTGGGAGGCGTCGCGCAGGGCGGCGGTGACGTCGAACGACGCGACCGGGGGGAGGGGAATCCCGCCCAGGTACTGGCGGGTCGTGCCGTCGCCCGCCTCCGCCGCCTCGGCCACGATGCGTTCGCCGGGTTCGACCGTGTCGGTGATCAGGCCGGCGGTGCCAATGCGAATGAGCGTGGTGGCGCCGAGGCGAATGAGTTCCTCGACGACGATGGCGAGACTGGGGCACCCCATGCCGGTCGTCTGCACGCTCACGGGGACCCCGCGGTACGTGCCGGTGTAGCCGAGCAAGCCGCGGTACTCGGTGGTGCGCTCGACCTGCTCGAGGTACGTCTCCGCCACGAACGTGGCGCGTCCCGGATCGCCGGGCAGCAGGACGTTCTTCGCCAATCGACCTTCTTCGGTGCGTACGTGGAGTTGCATCGTGAAAGCGTAGCAAACGCCGCGCTGCGCGAAGCGTGGCGCGCCGGCCGTGCTACCCTCCCGAAACTGAGGTGTGCAGCATGCCCGAAGAGAAGCAAACGAAACTCGAGTTGAACATCGATGCGGAAACGGCGCGGGGTCGCTACGCGAACCTGACGGTGGTGAGTCACGGCCGTGAGGAGGTCGTCCTCGATTTCGTCGCCAACCTGCCGCACCACAAGCCGCAGGTCGTGTCGCGCATCGTCCTGCAAATCCACCAGGCGGAAGCGCTTGCGAAGACGCTTCGCACGACGCTCGACCGGCGCAAGGCGGGTACGTTGACGCCGCCGGCGCGAAGCGACGAGGAACCCAACTGAACCGCGTGAATCGCGCATCGTCAGGGAGGCGACCGTGCCGCTCGTTCCGGCGCGGTTGAATGCCGCCATGCATCCAGAGGTCGTGACGGTCTTCTTCGACTTCCTGTGCCCCTACGCTTGGCGGGGAGCCGAAGTCGCCGAGATGGTGGGCGCCAAACTCGGCATTCGTTTCGAATGGTCCCACTTCAGCCTCTACCAGGCGAACCACGATGCCGACGATGGTTGGCAACTCTGGAACGAACCGCTCAAGGAGACGTCCAACAGTGGAAGCCGTGGCCTCCTGCCCTTCCTCGCGTCCATCGCGGCTGCGCGGCAGGGAAGCGAGGCGCATGACGCCTTCCGCTTGAAGCTGCTGCGCCTCCGGCACGTCGAGCATCAACCGTTCCACATGTCCACGATTCGTGAGGCGGCGCAGGCGGCGGGTTTGCACCTTGCGGCGTTCGAGCGGGATCTTGCCGATCCCGAGGCGCGAACCGAACTGGCGCGCGCGCACCACCGGGCGGTCGCCGAGCAGGTGGCGGCCACGCCCACCTTGAGGTTCGCGAATGGCGACATGGCGTACCTCCGCATCCGGGAGGTTCCTGGTGACGTGGAGGAGGCGGTGCGCCTGTTCGAGCGGGTGCGGGACCTTCTCTCCGACCACCCGTACCTCGAGACGTTGCGGCGTCCCCGCCACGCAGGGAACTAGGTGGCGGGCGCGCTGACCCCCGTCCTTCTGATCGTCGTGACGGTGCTGGCCGCGTTCGCGTCGAGGCGTGCGGGCGTCACGGTGTACGCCGTGGGGTGGGGGCTGCTGGCCCTCTTCGCGGTGTTCGTGCTCCTGCTGGGGGACGACGTGCGCCGGGTGGCGCCCCTCATCGCCGTGCTGCTGGGCGTGACGTTGTTCGTGCCGCAGCGGGGGGTCGTGATGCAGGGGCGTCAAGTGGCGCCGTCCCGGAAGGAACTGAAGGATCGGCCGGGTGCACGCCTGTCGCGGCCCGCGACTGCGGCGCGGGAGTCGTCGGCCACGGTGTTTGGTGGCGAGGCGATTCCTGGGTACGAGATCGTCGAGAAGGTGGGGTCGGGGGGCATGGCGAGTGTGTACAAGGCGCGTCGGACGCTCGATGGGACGCTCGTCGCGCTGAAGATTCCCATGGAGCAGTACCTCGAGGATGAGACGTTCCTCCGGCGTTTCCATCGTGAGGCGGAGGTCGCGCAGCGCATCGATCACCCGGGTGTGGTGCGCACGTTCGATCACGGCTCGATGGGCGGTCGCCACTACCTGGCGATGGAGTTCGTGGAGGGCACGAGTCTCGATACCTTCCTCGAGGAGGGCGCGGCGGACCTCGAGTTCTTCGCGGACGTGGCGGTTCCCGTCGTCGATGCGCTTGCCGCGATTCACGCGGCCGGGTTCGTACACCGCGACGTGAAGCCCAGCAACGTGATGATCACGAATGGGGGCGTGCGCGAGGAACGCCCGCGGGTGGACCCGGCCGCCGTGAAACTCATGGATTTCGGGATTGCGGGAAGTACGACGCTGACGCGTCTCACGGTGACGGGCGCGCGGGTCGGGACGCCGGTGTACATGTCGCCCGAGCAGGCGCGGGGGGAAGCGATGCAACCGGCCAGCGACGTGTACAGCCTGGGCCTCGTGTTCTACGAGATGCTGACGGGTGACACGGCGTTCCAGGGGACGTACGAGGCGGTGGTGCACCAGCAGGTGTACCGCATGCCGCCACCGCCGCGGCAACGCAACGTGCACGTGCCCAAGGCCATCGATGCGCTCGTCATGCGGATGATTGCGAAGGACCCGGGGGAGCGCCCCGACCTGGCGGAGGTGCGGCGCGTTCTGTCCGATGCCTCCGCGTGGTCGTTGGCGGAATCGGGCCCCATTCCCGTTCGTCTCGTCGTCGCCCTGAGCGAACGGAAGGGCGCGATTCGTGCGCTCGATCCGGATGGGGCGTTGCATGCGAGTTACGGGGACGTGGGGGATGGCGCCTTAACGGCCGTACCGACCGCCGTCGCGGTCGACGAGGCTGGCTTGTTGTACGCGATCGTCGCGGCGCGTGGCGTGGGGGGTGCGGGTGGCACGGTCGTCGTGATGGACGAGGCGGGCGTGGAGCAGCGTCGCTTCGCGCCCCTCGGCTCGGACGTGGGCGAGGTGGAGGATCCGGTCGCCCTCGCCGTTGCGCCGGGTGGGGGAGACGTGTTCGTGGCCGATGCGAAGGCGGGCGTGGTGAAGGCGTAGC